>CALUWU010000192.1 GCA_944324555.1 uncultured Desulfovibrio sp. | reverse complement strand
ACAACAACATGGAGGATTGCGCAATGTCCAAACTGGTTCCCCCTCATGGCGGTAAGGGCCTGGTCTGCTGCTTGCTGGAAGGCAAAGCCCTCGAAGACGAGAAGAAAAAAGCCGAAGGCCTGAAGAAAATCGAGATTTCTTCCCGCGCCAAGGGCGACCTCATCATGATGGGCATTGGCGGCTTCTCGCCCCTGAACGGCTTCATGAACAAGGCCGACTGGAAGAGCGTCTGCGAAAAGATGCTGCTGTCCGACGGCACCTTCTGGCCCGTGCCGGTGACGCTGGACGTGTCCGCCGCCGACGCCAAGGATCTGAAGCCCGGTCAGGAAGTGGCCCTTGTTCGCAAGGGTGAAATCATGGCCACCATGAAGGTCGAAGACATCTACGAGATGACCGAGGCCGACAAGAAGTGGGAATGCGAACTGGTGTTCAAGGGCGAAGGCC
Organism: uncultured Desulfovibrio sp.; assembly: GCA_944324555.1. GTDB lineage: Bacteria > Desulfobacterota > Desulfovibrionia > Desulfovibrionales > Desulfovibrionaceae > Desulfovibrio. Next base: position 27,665 of record CALUWU010000192.1, on the reverse strand, counting down.
CCGACTCCGAAAAGTTCTGGGAAGTGGCTCCCAGCGATCACCCCGGCGTGAAGATGGTTCTTGCCCAGCAGGAATACAACATCGGCGGCCCGGTGAAAGTGCTGTCGCAGGGCGAATTCCCCGAAAAGTTCCCCGGCGTGTACATGACGCCCGCTCAGCTGCGCGAGAAGATGGACGAGCGCGGCTGGCAGAAAGTGGCTGCCCTGCAGCTGCGTAACCCCATGCACCGTTCGCATGAATACCTGGCCAAGATCGGCGTCGAAGTGTGCGACGGCGTGGTAATCCACTCCCTCGTGGGTTCCCTGAAGCCCGGCGACATTCCGGCCGAAGTGCGCGTGAAGTGCATCGACACCCTGGTGGACAAGTACTTCGTGAAAGACTTCGTCATCCAGGCCGGCTATCCTCTTGACATGCGTTACGCCGGTCCCCGTGAAGCTCTGCTGCACGCGACCTTCCGTCAGAACTACGGCATCAACAACCTGCTGGTCGGCCGCGACCATGCCGGCGTGGGCGACTTCTACGGCATGTTCGAAGCTCAGGAAATCTTCCGCAAGATTCCTCAGCCCGAAGACGACGGCAAGCGTCTGCTCTGCCAGCCGCTGAACATTGACTGGACCTTCTACTGCAAGAAGTGCGACGGCATGGCTTCCATGCGTACCTGCCCGCACGGCAAGGAAGACCGCGTCATCCTGTCCGGTACCAAACTCCGCAAGATGCTGTCCGAAGGCGCGGATGTGCCGGATCATTTCGGTCGCGAAGAAGTGCTCGCCATCCTGCGCGAATACTATTCCGGCCTGACCGAAAAGGTCGAAATCAAGATGCAGCGCGCCGCCTCCGGCAGCACCATGTAATCTTGTCTGAAATTGTCTGCCCTGGGGGCGCCCTTTCGGGGGCGCCCCCTTTTCTTGTCTTCGCCGCATGAGGAGCGAAGCGCCGCGTTTTCGACGGATCGTGTCGGAAACGCGGCGCTTTTTTTATGTGGCGCGCTATTTGCAAGATACTGTGCGGCAGAGTTGTCTCTGTTGGATTGCCGACTGTGCTGACCTTTGCCAACATAGTGCAATCAAAGGAGCTTTTTTATGCAAGACGCAGTCTTTAGCAGCCTTTTCGGCGCTTTGACGACGGAGCATCGTCTGAACTTCATCGCCAATAATTTGGCGAACGCCAATACCATCGGCTACAAGCAGACAGCCCTGTCTTTCAAGGATACCATGGCCTATTACGCCCATGACGAAATCCGCGAACCGCTCATGAATCTTCGCTCCAAGCCGCTTTTCCCGGAGCCCAAGAACATGGTGCGCCCGCGTATCGGGGTTTCGCGCACGGACTATTCCCAGGGCTCTTTTCAGTTTACCGGCGATCCGCTGGATATCGCCATAAGCGGCGAAAACGCCTTCTTCCGCGTCGGGACGCCCACAGGCAATTATTTGACGCGAAGCGGGCATTTTGTCCTGAACGGCGACGGCATGATCATGACGCCGGAAGGCTGGCCGCTGCTGGGGATGGGCGGCAACATCATGGTGCCCCCCGGAACGCGCACGCTGGCCATCAGTGAAGACGGCTCCGTGCAGGCGGACGGCGCGATCATCGAGCAGATTGCCCTGGTCAGCGTGGACGAGCCGCAGAATCTGGAAAAGCTCGGACGCAATCTGTATCGCAACCGCACGAACGTGGAGGTCGCGGAGCAGGACGCCTATGCGCTGGGCGCGCGCGTGGAGCAGGGTTATGTGGAAAAGGCCAACGTGAACGTGGTCACGGAAATGGTCAACATGATCGAAGTGCAGCGGCAGTTCGAGGCCTATCAGAAGGTGATGCAGTCCATTGACACGCTCGATCGGCAGGCCAACGAAAAGGTGGGCAAGCGGCAGGCCTAGTCTGATCCGGCAGGGGCGGCGGCTCCGGCGCGCGGTGGAAAAGCTCGCCGCCGAGGGCGTCGCCATGACGAACGGTCGGCGCGTCCTTTTCCGCTCTCCCGCAGGGCGGCGCGTCTCCCGGCCTGTCTCAAAATATACTACGTGCCAAAGCGCCTGTCTGACGCGTTCGGATAGTCGCGTATCTTCTTTATCGACGCGCCCTTTCTCAGGCGAAAGGAGCGTCAGCGCGACAGCGCGAGGAGTTTTGCCTTATGATGCGTTCTTTGTGGACCAGCGCGACCGGCATGGTGGCGCAGCAGCTCAATATTGACGTTATTTCCAACAACCTTGCCAACGTCAATACGACGGGCTTCAAGAAGAGCCGCGCGGAATTTGAAGATCTGATGTATCAGACCATGAAGGTCGCCGGCGCCATTACCGAAGGCGACACCAACCTGCCCGTCGGCATTCAGGTCGGCATGGGCGTGCGTCCCACGGCCGTGCACAAGTTCTTCACGCAGGGCGACTTCCAGAACACGGGCAACCCGCTGGACGTGGCCATTGAAGGCGACGGTTTCTTCCAGGTCGATGTGAACGGCGAACTCATGTACACCCGTTCCGGCTCTTTCAAACTGAATCAGGACGGCACGATTGTCACGAGCAACGGCTACATCCTGCAGCCGGAATTCGCCGTGCCGCCGGAAACCAAGGAAATCTCCATTTCCGCCAACGGCCATCTGGCCGCGCTGGACGCCAACGGCGAAGAAATCGCCGCGGCGGAAATTCCGCTCTACACCTTCATCAACCCCGCCGGCCTCGACGCGCGCGGCCGCAACCTCTATACGCCCACGGAAGCGTCGGGCGACGAACTGGAAGGCATCCCCGGCGAAGATAACGTCGGCACCCTGGCGCAGGGCTTCCTTGAAATGTCCAACGTCGAGGTCGTGGACGAAATGGTGAACATGATTGTCGGTCAGCGCGCCTACGAAGTAAATTCCAAGGCCATTCAGACGTCCGACAGCATGTTGGGCACCGCCGTGCAGCTCAAGCGTTCATAGCGGGAACGGACGGCCTCGCGGCCGTCCGTCGCCCGTAGCGGCTCCGGGCCCTGCCCGTTTGTTTTCCTTTTGCAGCAGAGGAGGGGTATACGCATGTTTTCCTGTCCGTTGTGGAGTGTGTCTGTCCGTCGCATGGTCGGTTCAGCGCGTCGCTCTTGCGCGCCGCTGGAACGGGTCCTGCGGCGGCGCGACGCGGCTTCGCTCGGACGCGTATGCCTTGTTCTGCTGCTGTGCTGCCTTGCGGTTCTGCCGCAGGCGCGGGACGCGCGGGCGTGGAGCAGCAACAGCGTTGTCGGCGGCGTCTTCCAGGACGGGGATCGGAATTACCGTCAGGGCTCCGTCGCCCAGTCCCTGCAGGGCGAGCGGCGCGGCATACAGCTGCCGGACGAGGCGCACGATCCGCGCAAGGCGCGCGTGCGCTCCGCGCTGGCGGACAATTCCCTGCCGCTGGCAAAACCGGGCCAGACCGGCATGCTGGAGGCGGACGACTGGCGCGTCAAGATTCACGGCGCGGCCATCGCCCGGGGCGATCAGGTCCTGCTGGGGGATATTGGCGAACCCATCGGACAGATCGCGCCGGAACGCTGGCAGGGGCTTGCGTCGCAACCTCTGTGGCCGTCGCCGACGGAAGAGGGCAAGCCCATGCAGATCAGCCGGGCGCGTCTGTCGCTGGCCTTGCGGCAGGTGCTGGGCAAGGATATCAGCGGGCGCTGCATCCTGCCGTCGTCGCTGGTCATTCAGCGGGGGGGCCTGCTCTTCACGGAAGACGATTTGCGAAACTATGTGGTTCGCAGTCTCGGGCCGCATCTGGCGGCCATGCCGGGACAGGCTGAGCTGACGGACTTTCGTCTGCCGGAATACATCTTCCTGAGCCATTCCCAGCAGCGGGTGCAGCTGGAGGTCGGCAAGCTGGCTCCGGGGCGCGTAACCCTGCGCTTTGCCGTGCAGGAAGCCGACGGAACCGTCATCCGGCGGGTTTCGGGGCTGGCGAATCTGGTCCTCTGGGTCACGCTGCCGGCGGTGGCGCGGCCCCTGAACAAGGGCGAGAATCTGAGTCCCGACGCCGTGACGTTTATCCGTTTCAACGCGTCGCAGTTGCGCGGCGTGCCGTGGGACGGTCAGGGCGGCCCCTGGCAGACGACCCGCAGTCTTACGACCGGCGAACCCATCTTGCAGAGCGACCTTGCCAGCCAGCTCATGGTGCGGCGCGGCGACGTGGTGAAGCTCATTTTCAAGCGCGGTAACGTCTACATGGAAACGCACGCCGAAGCTCTGGGCGACGGCGAACCCGGCGGAACCATAGCCGTGCGTAACCTGCAAACCAAGAAACAGGTCTACGGCGTTGTCCAGGACGGCAATACCGTGGTCATACGTTAGCGCGTTCGCTCTTGAAAAGGGCGAAACGCGAGGGGCGGCCCGCCGCCCGGCCCAAAGCGAGCGGAAAACCGCGTTTTTTCCGCGAAGCGACAGGCCGAATGGTTTGAAACGCGAAGCGTCGCAAACTGAACATACTAAAAGGAGCAATCGACCGGAATCCGAAGAGGAGAAGGCTTGCGCGTCCGCGCCTTTCGCGGACGGCGAAGGCCGGCAGCGGAAACCGGTCCGGGAGCACAAGGTCTGCCGGCCTCATGCTCCATAAAAGGATGAAGCATCGGCCGGCGGGGCCGGCGGGCGCATGGGCGGCGCCTTGCCGCGACGGTCATATCCGGCCGGATGCAACCATTTCAAGGGAGAAACAATCATGAGGACACGCCTGTTTGCTCTGGCGCTGTGCGCCGTCTTTCCTCTGTGCGCCGCCTGCAGCGGCAGCGCCAACCGTACCCCCAGCATTCGCACGACCATGACGCCGCCGCAGGAATACCGGCAGGAGGAAAATCTGCCCAACAATCCCGGTTCCCTTTTTGCGGCCAGCGATTCGGATACCCTGTTCTCCGACAGCCGCGCCCGGCGCGTGGGCGATATCGTCATCGTGAAGCTGGTGGAAAATACCAAGGCGCAGCACAAGGCCGAAACGTCCGTGGACAAGGACAACACCAATAACTACGGCGTGAGCGCCCTGATGGGCGAATCCAAGGTCGGCTTTATTCCCTTTGTGGGCATCGGGCCGCGCGGCCGCGTTGGCGCCAATCCGCTTATGGCGTCCAATTCCGTCAGCGACGTCAACAGCACCGGCAAGACCAAGCGCGAGAACTACGTGACGACCTCTCTGGCGACGCGCGTCATTCGCGTCCTGCCCGGCGGCCTGTTGCAGATTGAGGGCGCGCGCGAAATCCGCGTCAACGAGGAAACGGAGTACATGGTCGTGCGCGGCATGGTGCGCGCCAAGGACGTGTCCGCCGACAACTCCGTGCTGTCCACGCAGATTGCCGACGCCTCCATCGAGTATTACGGGCAGGGCGTGCTTTCCGACAAGCAGAAGCCCGGCTGGTTCAGCCGTCTGATGGATAACGTCTGGCCGTTCTAACAATCTTTCATGCAGAATTTCCGCGATAAGGGCAGCGCACGCCGCATCGCGGGGAGGAGGGGACGGAACGACGGCGCCGGATAACGCGGCGTCGTTGTATCCCGAAGAAGAACAGCGACGGCGCGCCCTCGGCAAGGGGCGCGGAAGAAAGCGTCGCCGTCCGACGACGGGAATGCCTGGGGAGGCCGTTCCTGAAAGAACAGGGGGGAAACCGCAACGCGGTTTCCCCCCTTTGTTTTTCCTGCCGGAAGGCCGTCGGCAGGCGCCCCGGCGTTTATCCTTTCAGAGACAGAACGCTCTAGCCCCGGTAGAGGATGCTTTCGCTGATATCCGCCAGAGAGGCGCAGCCGGTAAGCAGCATGGCCTGCTCAAGCTGGGCCTTGATGCCCTCGAAGTAGGCCTTGACGCCTTCAAGACCGCCGCCAATGGCCGCCACCGAGACGGGACGGCCGATAAGGACGGCTTCCGCGCCGAGGGCCAGCATCTTGAGCACGTCCACGCCGGTACGCACGCCGCCGTCCACGAGGATGTGGATATGGCCGCGCACGGCTTCGGCAATGGCCGGCAGCACTTCGGCGGTGCCGGGGCAGTGATCAAGCACGCGGCCGCCGTGGTTGGAGACCACAATGGCGTCGACGCCCGCGTCGACGGCGCGGCGGGCGGCCTCGGGCGTCATGATGCCCTTGATCATCAGCTTGCGGTTGGCGTCGTGGACAAAGGCGGCCAGATCTTCCAGCTCCTTCTGGGACATGGGCGCCACGGGGCGGCCCATCTTGCGGAGGGTGATGAGGCCGGCGGCGTCCACGTCCACGCCCAGCACCGGGCAGCCCGGGGCCAGAAGGCGTTCCGCCTTGTCGTAGAGTTCCTTGCCTTCCCAGGGCTTGACGAAGGGAATGCCGTAGCCGTTTTCAGCCCGCAGGGCGGCTTCCGCGCCGTCCACGATGAAGGGCGGCACGCCGTCGCCGGTACAGCCCACGCCGCCGGCGGCGCGGCTGCCGGAGACGACGGCATGGATATAGTCGTTTTCGCTCATGCTGTCGCCCATATTGAAGGAGACGCCGCCGATGGGCGCGGCCAGCACGGGCAGTTCCATTTCAAAACCGAGCAGGGAAAGCTGCGTTTTGGGATCGCGCGCGTCGTGCAGGGCTGTCATGTTCAGCCGCTGGGCCGCCAGCGCGGTCACGTTGTTGCGGAACGAGGCGCCGGTAACCAGACCGCCCATGCCGGGAACTTCGCCGGCGCAGGCGCGACCGTCGCACACGGGGCAGACGCGGCAAAAGCCTTTCATGCGCTCGCGCGCAAGCTTGCGTACATCATTCATGTTCTTTCTCCTTGCTCGGCGGCGTGCCGCCGACGATTGGTGTTCCGGCGGCAGTGTACCGCAGTTGCCGGGCGCTTGGCTAGAGCGCCGGCGCGAAAAACGGAGACGGCGGCCGGGGCGCGACGCCGACAGCGCCGGCGTATCGCCCCGGAATGGCGCCGGCTTGTGATTATTTTCCGCAGGCGCGTGTCGGGACGCCCGGAAGAGGATTTTTCAGTTCCAAGAAATAGCGCATAAATTCAGTATAATATATAAATGTTTCATCGCCGCGGATTGAAAGGAAAATTTGCCGTCGTTCCGTATCGGGTGATTTTTTGCACAATCCTTGACTTTTTTGTCGCCGAACTCTACAAGGAAGCTGTGTTTGGTTGTACACGCAACAAGACGGCCGCCGCTGCCGGGGCGCGGTTCCCGCGACGGATTCACGCGGCGGCCGGTGCGTCTGTTTGTTCCCATGCGACCTTCAGGCGGTCTGCCGTCCTTTGCCCCGTTCGATGCTTCCGAGCGGGGTTTTTTCATGGGCGGAGGCGTCCTGGCATGAGTTGCGCCTCCCGGGGGCAACGGCTATAGTGGCGCCATGTCACCTTCCTTCAACCCTGCGGCGGCAAGCCGTCTTTTCTATGAACATCCATGACATACGCGCCGCGCTGGCGGCCGATAAGGCCACGGTCGGCACCTGGCTGCAACTCCCGTCCCCCGATGTGGCGGAACTCATGGCCCGCGCGGGTTACGACTGGGTCGCGGTGGATATGGAGCACGGCTCTTTCGGGCGCGCCGTTCTGCCCGATATCTTTCGCGCCATAGAATGCGGCGGGGCCGCGCCCTTCGCGCGCCTGCCGGAAGCGGGCCGCGCGACGATCAAGACGGCGCTTGAAGCCGGGGCGCAGGGCCTCATCTTTCCCATGATCGAAACCCGCGAACAGCTGGATCAGGCCGTCAGCTGGGCCGTCTATCCCGGACAGGACGACGGCCGCGCCCCCGGCGAAGCGCCGCGCGAAAACCGGGGCGTCGGCTATTGCCGCGCCAACGTCTTCGGCAAGGAATTCGACGCCTACATGCGGGGCCGCGCGCCGGAACTCTTCATCGTGGCGCAGATTGAACATATCCGCGCCGTGGAAAACCTCGACGCCATCCTGTCCCATCCCCGTCTGGACGCCATCATGGTCGGCCCCTACGATCTTTCCGGCTCCATGGGGCTTACCGCGCAGTTCGATCATCCTGATTTCAAGGAAGCCATGAGCCGCATCCATGCCGCCTGCAAGCGGCACAAGCCGCTCATGGGGCTGCATATCGTCCAGCCCGATCCCGCGGAGCTGACGCGGCAGATCGCCGAGGGCAGCCGCTTCATCGCCTACGGCATAGACTCCGTCTTTCTCTGGCGCGGCGCGGAACGCCCGCGCTAGTCTTCCGCAAAGGAGGCTTCTGTGAAAATCACGGTTTTCGGCGGTTCCGGTTTCCTGGGATCGCATATCTGCGACAAGCTGTCCGAAGCCGGACATTCCGTCGCCATCGTGGACGTGCATCCTTCGCCGTGGCTGCGCCCTGATCAGACCATGATACAGGGCAGCATCCTGGACGAAGAAACCGTGCGCCGCGCCGTGGACGGCGCCGACATGGTTTTCAACTATGCCGGCATCGCCGATATCGGCGAAGCAAACAACCGCCCCGTGGATACGGCGCGTCTCAACGTCGTGGGCAACGTCATGGCCCTGGAAGCCTGCCGGCAGGCGGGCGTCAAGCGCTATGTGTTCGCCAGCTCCCTGTATGTGTACGGCAAGTCCGGGGGCTTCTACCGGTGCAGCAAGCAGGCCTGCGAAATCTACATCGAAAATTATCAGGCCATGCACCATCTGCCGTACACCATCCTGCGTTACGGCTCCCTGTACGGGCCGCGCGCCGACAGGCGCAACGCCATTCACCGCTTCGTGCACGAGGCGCTGACGACCGGCAGCATCACCTATTACGGCGCGCCCACGGCCCTGCGCGAATACGTGCACGTGGACGACGCCAGCACGGCCACGCTGATGGTGCTCGATCCGGAATTTGAAAATCAGAACATCATCATTTCCGGCAATCAGCCCATGCGCGTCGGCGATCTGTTCAAGATGATCGGCGAAATGCTGGGCAGGGAACTGACCATCAACTATCAGAACGATCCCAACAGCGGGCATTATCAGATAACTCCCTACTCCTTCATGCCAAAGATCGGCCGCAAGCTCGTGCCGCCGCTGACCGTGGATCTCGGCCAGGGCATCTTGCGCGTCATGGAAGAGGCCCACAAGGCCGAACATCCCGAACTGCAGAGCGAGGGCGGCTATCTGGTCGCCACCGACGACTAGAGCGTTTTCAGTTTGAAACGCGTTGCGCTTCAAACCATACGGCCTGTCGTTTCGCGGAAAAAACGCGTTTTTCCGCTCGCCCTTGGCCGGGCGGCGCGGCGCCGCCTCGCGTTTCGTCTTTTTCAGGGGCAAAACGCTCCATCCTCCTTCCCCACGAACTTCCTCTGCGCGCCCCGAAAGGAACGGCGCGATTCACAGGAGACGCCATGAACATCATTGCCATCATTCCGGCCCGCATGGGCTCCAGCCGCTATCCCGGAAAGCCGCTCGCGCTCATTCACGGCGTGCCCATGGTCGGGCACGTGGCTTTCAGAACCCGCCAGAGCTCCCTGCTGAGCGCCACCTATGTCGCCACCTGCGACGATATTATCGCGGGCTATTGCGAAGACGCCGGGCTTGAATGCGTCATGACCGGCGATCACCATGTGCGCTGCTCCACGCGCACGGCCGAGGCCCTGCTGAAAATCGAGGAAGCCACGGGACGCAAGGCCGATATCGTCGTCATGGTGCAGGGGGACGAACCCATGATCACCCCCGACATGATCGACGCCGCCGTGGAACCCATGCTGAAGGATTCGTCCATCAACGTCGTGAATCTCATGGCCGACATGGAGACCGTCGAGGAGTTTGAAGACCCCAACGAGGTCAAGGTCGTCGTGGACAGGAACATGGACGCCCTTTATTTCTCGCGCGAGCCCATTCCCTCCCGCAAGAAGGGCTCCGACAAGGTGCCCATGCGGAAGCAGGTCTGCATCATTCCTTTCCGAAGGGATTACCTGCTGCGCTTCAACGAGATGGAAGAAAGCCCGCTGGAAATCTATGAGTCCGTGGACATGATGCGTATTCTCGAATACGGCGAAAAGGTCCGCATGGTGCCGACGGACAAGCGCACCTACAGCGTGGACACGCCGGAAGACCTCGCGCGCGTGGAACGCCTCATGACCGGCGACGCGCTCATGAAGACGTACAGCAAACAGGCATGACCGCGCGTCCTTCCCTGAATCGCCGCTGCCGCGCGGCTCTGGAAGAGGTCTGGATCGCCCTCTGGGGCTGGATTCCCACGCCCCTGGGCACGGCCCTGCGTCTGGCCGCGTGGCGCTGGCTCTTCGCCTCCTGCGGTTCCGCCCGCTTTGCGACGGGCGTATCGCTGCTGGGCTGCCGTCGCATGCGTCTGGGCAACGGCGTGCGTATCGGACGCGGCTGCATTCTTTCGTCGGAAGACGGGCGGCTGGAGCTGGCGGACGAGGCCGCCCTCTCGCCGCATGTGCACGTGGGGGCCGATCATGGCCTTGTCCGCATCGGCGCGCAGACGGCCGTCGGCCCCGGCACCGTCATCCGGGCGGCGAATCACCGCTTCGCGGACGCTTCCCGTCCCATCATGCGTCAGGGGCATGCCTACGGCGAAATCATCATCGAGGACGACGTCTGGATCGGCGCCAATTGCGTCATTACGCCGAACGTCCGCATAGGGCGCGGCGCCGTCGTCGGCGCCGGCGCGGTGGTGACGCGCGACGTGCCGCCCTATACCGTGGTTGCCGGCGTGCCCGCCCGCCCCATTTCCCGAAGGGGCGCCGCCCGGGATAAGGATGTATAACTAGTTGATATGTTTTCTGTTTCGTGGTAATCCGTCCTCGATTTCCTTCCGTCAACGATGCCCGGCGGCGCGCGCCGCCGGAGCCGCATGAGGTGCTTGCCATGCTGCAATGTCTGGCCTTTGACTGCGACGGCGTGCTGCTGGACAGCGTGCCCGTCAAGACGCGGGCGTTTGCCCGCATCGCCGAGCCCTACGGCGCGGAAGCCCGCGATCGGTTCGTCATGTATCATACGGTGCACGGCGGCGTCAGCCGCTACAAGAAATTCGAGTGGCTGTATCGGGAAGTGCTGGGGCGCGAGATCACGCCGGAAGAGTCCGCCGAGCTCGGGCGCAAGTTCGCCGAATACGCCCTGGACGAGGTGCGGCGCTGCCCCATGATTGCCGGGGCGGAAGACGTGCTGCGCCGCTGGCATGGCGCGCTGCCCATGTACGTCTGTTCAGGAGCGCCGCAGGAAGAGCTGGAGCTTGTCCTGCGCGAGCGCGGCCTGACCGAATTTTTTGACGGTATTTTCGGATCGCCGCCGGCCAAGGCCGAAGTTCTCGCGCGCGCCGTTTCGCTGGCGGGCGTGCTGCCGGAGGAATGTCTCATGGTGGGCGACGCTCCCACGGATCGTCACGCCGCCGAAACCGTCGGCGCCCTTTTCTATGGCGTCGGCCCGGAAGTCAGGGGGAACGATATTCCCTGGGGTCAGGATCTGACGGGGCTCAACGACTGGATCGCGGCCCGCGTCGGCGGCAAGGATTAGGTATGCCGCGCCTTTCCCTGACCTTTCGCCGCACCTTGCTGATTATTCTGGCCATTCTGCTGGCCGAAGGTCTGTTTGTCCTGCTGATGCAGGGCAGGAGCGGCACGGAGTTTTTCCATCTGCTCGGCAAGGACGGCGGCGCTTCCTCCGGCGGCGCGGCGGCCTATTCGGAAAACGGTTCTCTCATGCCCGGAGAGGCGGAAGCGCCCCCGCCGCCTCCGCCTCCAGGCTATCTGCCCGAGGAGATTCGCACCATCCGGCCCGACGAACCGCAGGCCCCGGCGCAGGAGCGCGCGCAGGCCAACGAAATACTCTTTCACGCCAACAGGGCCTCTTCTCTCGTGCAGGGGACCTACGACGCTTATGTCGCGGCCCTGCTGAAACTGACCGACGGTTACGAGGTCAATTATACGGCGCCGATGCCGCCGGAGCGGCCCGCGCGCGCGACGCTCTCGCCCGCTCTCGCGCCGCCCGAGGCGCTCTGGATGCCCGCAAGCATACAGCGTTTCAAGGAGGGGCTGGCGGGCATGGACGCCGCCATGGATTCCATGCGGGCCGACTACCTGGCCCTGATGCGCTATGTGGCCGACGACTCCATCAAGGACGACGGCGTCAAGGGCAAGGGGCTGACAAACGCCATCCGGCGCAGCGGCGAGGATTACGTCCGGGCCCGCGACATGGCTCTTTCCGGTCTTAACGGCGAAGCCGACAAGGCGGAGCAGGTACTCCTTCAGGGGCATCCCCTGCGACCGCAGATTCAGGCCGCGAAGCTCCTGACGGCCCGCATGCGTCTTGCCCCGGCCATGCTGGCCGGCGAAAAGCCCGACCCGCTGGTGCTGGAGCGCTGGCGCAAGGAGCTGGAAGGCATGATCAACGAGGCGGCCCTGCTGCCCTGTTCCGTCCCCGGCGAAGTCGAACGCCGCTGGCGCGCCTTCCTCCGCACCGCCGCGGAATTCCCCCAGGTCGTATCCCTCGGGCAGCGGGCCGGCTTCGACGAGCTGCTCCGCGGCCAGCTCAATACCGTGTACGCCCGCGTGCAGCAGGCCTACAACGATTTTGCCGCCGCCGTGAACTCTCAAGGGTAGCGCCTTTCTCGAAAAACGCGCGAGACCTGAACTCCTTTGGAAAAGATGCTGAAACAGCGAGGCCGCCTGTCGTCGGACAGGCGGCCTCGTCGTTCTTTCCCGCTGCCGGGAGGCGGCGGGCGATGGGAAGCCCCGGAAGAATCCGGGCGGTTTCATTTTCCTGAATATGCCGCGCCCGGGGAAGGGGAGGGGGAAGCGCGCGGGCGCGTCTCCCTCCTCCTTGAAGAGAGCACTGGCTAAACGCTCCGGCCCCCCGGCTTCTAGAGCAATTTCAGTTTGAAACGCTGCGCGTTCCAAACCATACGGCCTGTCGTTTCGCGGAAAAAACGCGGTTTTTCCGCTCGCTTTTGGCCGGGCGGCGCGGCGCCGCCGCCTCGCGTTTCGCCTTTTTCAAAGGTGAACCGCTCTACTTGCCTTCTTCAGACGGGAGGCGGCGGACGATTTCCTGGCCGGCGCGACGGCCCGCGCCCATGGCGAGGATGACCGTCGCCGCGCCGGTGACGATATCGCCGCCGGCGAAGACGTTGGGAATGGACGTTTCGCCGGTTTCTTCGTTGACCTTGATATAGCCGCGTTCGGTGAGTTCGAGGCCCTTGGTGGCGTCCAGCAGAATGGGATTGGAGCGGGTGCCGAGGGCGACGATGGCGAGGTCGGTTTCAAGATCGTAGGTCTGCCCTTCCACGGGAACGGGGCGGCGGCGTCCCGAGGCGTCGGGTTCGCCCAGTTCCATTTTCTGGAGGGTCACGGACTGGAGGCGCATTTCCGCGTCGCCGTTGAAGCGCACGGGCGCGGCGAGCATTTCGAATTTTACGCCCTCTTCCTCGGCGTGTTCGATTTCTTCACGCCGGGCGGGCATTTCGGCCTTGGTGCGGCGATAGACGATATGGACGCTTTCCGCGCCCATGCGGAGGGCCGTGCGGGCGGCGTCCATGGCCACGTTGCCGGCGCCGAAGACGGTCACGCGCCTGCCGGGGAAGGCCGGGGTGTCGTGGGCGGGGAAGTCGTAGGCGCGGCCGAGGTTGACGCGGGTGAGATACTCGTTGGCGGAGAAGACGCCCACGAGGTTTTCGCCGGGCACGCCGAGGAAGATGGGCAGGCCGGCGCCCACGCCGATGAAGACGGCGTCGTAGCTTTTGCACAGCTCTTCAACCATGACGGTGCGGCCGCCCACGCTGTTGAGGTGGAAATCGACGCCGGAGAGCCGGAGGCCGTCGACTTCGGTCGCCACGACGCTCTTGGGCAGACGGAAGGCGGGGATGCCGTAGATCAGCACGCCGCCGGGTTCGTGCAGCGCTTCAAAGACGTCCACTTTCAGGCCCGCGGCGGCGCAGACGCCCGCGCAGGTAAGGGACGAGGGGCCGGAACCGATACAGGCCACCTTCTTGCCGGCCACGGGCATGGCGCAGGCGTTGGTACCGGTCACCTGTTCGCAGGCGGTTGTGGCGATATAGGTGTCGGCGACGAAGCGTTCGAGGCGTCCGATGGCGACGGGCTGTCCCTTGGCCTTGAGGATGCACTGGCCTTCGCACTGATTTTCCTGGGGGCAGACGCGGCCGCAGACGGCGGGAAGGCTGTTGGTGGACTTGATGATGCGATAGGCGGCGTCGAAATTGCCCCGGGCGACTTCGCCGATGAAATCGCGAATGGGCACTTCCACGGGGCAGCCCTTCATGCAGAGGGGCTTCTTGCACTGCAGGCAGCGGGAGGCCTCCTGCATGGCCATTTCCCTGGTGTAGCCGAGGGCCACCTCGCCGAAGTTGCGGGCGCGCACGTCGGCGGGCTGACAGGGCATCTCCACGCGCGGGGCCGCAGTCTTTTTCGCTTTAGTTTCCATGTGCGCTCCTGAAGGTGTCGAGAGAGATTTTTTCCTGTTCGCGGAAGGCTCCGAGGCGGCGGCGGAGTTCCGCGAAGTCCACGGCGTGTCCGTCGAATTCCGGGCCGTCCACACAGGCGAACCTGGTCTTTCCGCCCACGGTGACGCGACAGGCGCCGCACATGCCGATGCCGTCGACCATGATGGGATTGAGGCTGACGGTGGTCTTGACGTTGAAGGGGCGGGTGGTATCCGCCACGGCGGCCATCATGGGCACGGGGCCGACGGCCACGACTTCGAAGACGTCCTTGTCCTTTTCGAGGCGGTCGCGGAGAAGGTCGGTGACAAGGCCCTTGTGCCCGTAGCTGCCGTCGTCGGTGGAGACGAGCAGTTCGTCGGCGAAGGAGCGGAGTTCGTCCTCAAAGAGCAGGAGGTCCTTGCTTCGGGCGCCGATGACGCCTATGACCTTGTTGCCGATGCGCTTGTGCCCCTTGGCGATATGGTGCATGGCGGCGATGCCGGTGCCGCCGCCCACGCAGATGACGGAGCCGCGCTTTTCAATATGGGTGGGGCGTCCGAGGGGGCCGCAGACGTCAAGAATGGCGTCCCCGGCGTTCAGGCACTCCAGTTCCGCCGTGCTTTTGCCCAGCACGAGGTAAACGATGGTGATGGTTCCCTTTTCCGCGTCGGTATCGGCAATGGTCAGGGGGATGCGCTCGCCGGTGGGGCGCATGCGGAGCATGACAAAGTGGCCGGGACGGGCATGACTGGCGATTTCGGGCGCATGCAGCACAAGCTTGCTGGTTTTTCCCGGAATCAGGGGAGTTTTTTCCAAAATCGGTGTCGGCATGAGCCTCTCCTCTTAGAAATGGGCATCGGCGGCAGAGACGGACAGTATTTTCCGCTGCATGGAGGCGGCGTCCTCTTTGAGCTGGTCAGGATTCAAAGGGCTCTGCGCTGGTGATGAAACAGGGTGAAGAAAGACTAGCAAAGGGTTTTGCGTCAAGCAATAGAACGGAGGAGCCTTTTTGCCTGTGAAAAGTTTCGTCTTTCAGTCGCCGCGCCGCGCGCCGGAAGGGGCGAAAGGGGGGCCGTCCCGCTCCCGCGCCGCCGTCGTTTTTTCGGTATGCGTGCAGCATTCCTGCATCTTGGCCTAATGAAGAAGGCGCTTTGCGTCGATAGGAATCAAAGACGAGTAGGGAGGGGAAAAAAAGACGATGTGGAGGTACGATCCCTTTTGCCGAAGAGTGGGAAGCTGTGTTCCATTCAGGGAGGAATGGTCATGTCGCTGATGCACAGCACTCTGAAATATTATCCCATGCTGCTCTCCCGGGACGGGGAGAGGGCAAGGGAGTATTTTGACGACGCCATGCAGAATTTGCTGCTGGCGGAAGAAAACAGACAAGCCAACCAATACACGCTGGACGAGGCGACGGTGGCCACGGATATGGCCGTTTTCGTCCGGGATCGTCTGGCAAGAGCGTGCGACGGCGCGGCCGTCGCCGTTCTGAGAGCTCTGGCGCTTCTCCTTGTGCAGGGAGAAGTCGTAGCGCCTCGTCAGTAGTTCTGACGAGAGGGAGCGTGCGATACGCTCCCGACAACGAAGCGGGCGTCCGCCTCCTCGTAGCGGCAGGCTCAATGCGGGATCGCTGCGCGGACCGTATGCGCCGCCCGGCGCATCCGCTTCATGAACGTCCCCCCTCGCCGGGGGGCAAGCAATATGGATACGACGTTTCCAGGGAAACGGGAACGCGGATCGTTTCGCCTTCACAGCACTCTGCTCGTTATACGGGGAAGCCCTTCGGGGTTTCCCCGTTGCTGTTTCGGGCGGAGACGTTTATGAACGAGGGGTGAATGACGTCATCTTTCTGCAAGGAGTTCCGTCATGATTCGCGTCGATTTGCATTTGCATACCTGTTATTCCCACGGCCGGGACGAACCCCGGGCCATGTACGAGGCGGCGCAGGCCGCCGGGCTGGAGGTCATGGGCTTCAGCGAGCATTCTCCCCGTCCGCTCGGATACGAGTATACGCGGGAATACCGGGAGCAGCTGACCCGGAGCCTGCCGCGCTATGTCTCGGAAGTGGCGGCGCTGAAAGAAAAGGGCGAGCGCGAAGGCGGCTGCAAGGTTCTGTTCGGCATGGAAATGGACTGGCTGGACGGCGCGGAATCCTTTGTGCGCGCGTCCTGCGCGGCCTATCCTTTCGATTATCTGATCGGCAGCGTGCATTTTCTGGGCAACTGGGGCTACGACGACGTTCTGGATACCTGGAACGGCTTTTCTCAGGAGGAGTGCGAGCAACATTACCGCGACTATTTCGCGGCCTGGCGGCGGATGATTGCGTCGGGGCTGTTCAATATCGCGGCCCATCCCGATCTCATCAAGATAGCCAGCGTGGATCGCTTTCACCGCTGGCTGAATACCTCGGCCGCGGAGGAGCTTGTGGGGACGGCGCTGCGGGAACTGCGCGACGCGGGCATGGCCATGGAGATTTCTTCGGCCGGCCTTCGCAAGCCCTGCCGGGAAATCTATCCCGCGCCGCTGTTCATGCGGCTGGCCCGTGAGCTGGGGGCGCCCGTCAGCTTCGCGTCCGACGCGCATACGACGGACGACGTGGCGTTCGGCTTCCCGCGCCTGCTGACCTACGCCCGCGCCTTCGGCTGTACGGAAAGCGTCAGTTTCTGCAAGGGAGAGATGCGGCGGCACGCGCTGGACTAGGTTCAGGGTTCATTACGTTTTTTTGAGGGGGAAGACCCCCCCTTGCTCTGCTGTCGATGCCTGTAAGGCGCCTGGGCGCCTTACAGGCACGGCCTGCGGCCGCCATCCGGTCGCTGCCGGCCCTTTCCCGCAGGAAAGGCGTTCCCGTAGTCCTTCCCCCCAAGCTCCCCCCATCCCTTCCCCAGCGCGCTTTTTCAGAGGCGTGCGGGCGGCGGCAAGAATTTGAAACGCAAAACGTTTCAACCTGAAAATGTTCAAGGATACCGCGATTTATCCCATGTATGGAAGGATAGTTAAAGAAATGTTTTCAGGAGGGTATTAATAATTACATATTTTTCCGAAATAAAGTACAAGAAAGAAAAAGCATGCAAGGAGCTGATCATGGCTGAACTCATGCCTCTTGGAAGATCGTCTTCTCTTGCCTCCGAATTGCGCGTTCCGGATCGGAAACGCGAGGAAGAGCGGACCGGCGCCGGGGAGCAGGCGTCTTCCGCGGATCGGGTGGATTTGTCCGTTCAGGCGGAGCGCCTGCTGCAAAAGGGCGCCCCGGAGCCGCGTCCGGCGGCCGGCGCGCCGTCGGCCGGAGACGGGGGCGTGCGGCTGACAACGGAGGACGGCGACGTCGTCACGCTTTCGCCGGAAAGCCGCGAAGCCGTGGAAAAGGCGTTCCGGGAAGGGAGCGGGGCGGAACCCGTCAGGACCGATCTTTCCTCGACCACGCTGGCCTCCGGCGCGACGGTGTCCGTGTATACGCTGACGGCCGAAGGGCGGGGCGACGCCGATATCCTTGCGGAGATAACGCTGGCCGACGGCAGCCGGCAGACGTTGACCATCACGGGCAACACGATCATTGGCGAGGATGAAAACGGCGCGCTGCTCGTAAGGACGGGCGACGAGGGGCTGCTGGAAGGAACGGCGGGGAACGAAGTTTTCATTGTGCTGGAGGACAGGACGGTCGTTCGGGGCGAAGGGGGAAACGATACGGTCGTGGCCTTTCAGGGAGTTGCGGAGGCAACCCTTGGCGACGGCGACAACACCCTCGTATCCCACAATAACGCGGTCATCGGCAATGTCCATGCCGGAAACGGGAACAACAGCTTTCTGGGCGACAGATTCGGAAACATAACGTTCGGCAATGGCAATAACGTCGTCGACGTCAGAACTTCCGGCGATATCAGAGGCGGCGACGGGGATAACAGGATTACGCTCAAGGAATACCAGTCGGCGGTGGCGAGTTATACAGGGGAAGAGTATCTTCTCCTGTACGGCGCCAGCGAACACGTTCAGGAAATCCATCTTGGTAATGGCAATAATGTCATTTCCTCGGCATGGTCGTCCCTGATTGAACTTGGAAACGGCAACAACGACGTCACGGCAAGGCTTGTAAACAACATCCGAACCGGCGATGGAAACAATTCCGTCAAGCTGGGCCAGGTAATTCTTGACAGCGAACTCCGTTTCGGAAATGGAAACAATACGATTGACGTTGAAAATACGGCTTTTGCCGTGGACCTGATCACGGGCGACGGCGACAATTCGATTACCTTCTATCAGAAGCATCTGAATGGCATTGATATCGTTACGGGAAATGGACGCAATGATATCCATGTCCTCAGCGATCTTTCCTTCTGCGATATAAAGACGGGCAACGGGGATACCAGCCTGCTGATTGAAGGCAACGCCCTGGGGCTGATCTATAATGGCGGCGCGGGCAGGGATTCGATACGCGTCAAGGGTTTTCTGGAGAGAGCCGACATCCATACGGGCGGCGGCGCGGATGAAGTGACCGTCGACAGCTTTGTGCTGAACAGCTCCATCTTTACGGGATTCGCCGGCGAAGGCGACGCGCTCAATCTGAATGGGTTGCTGATAGACGTCTATCTCAATGATGAGGAATACAAATGGAACACGGGCGCGGAGGAAGATCGCGCCGCGGCCCGCGCGGAAGCCGCCCAGTGGTATCAGAGCATGCTCGACGCTGTGGACGTCAAATACAGGGAATGGCTGGCGCAGCGGGAACAGCCGGCGCCCAGCGCTTCGTAGAGCGTTTTGCCTTTGAAAAAGGCCGTATGGTTTGAAACACAAAGCGTTTCAAACTGAAAGCATTCCAGGCTCGGAACGCATTAGCAGATGCCGGTTCTCCGGCATGCTCGCCCGAAGAATCCCCATGTCGCCTGTTATGCGGCAGTGCGCGGGTTTTGGGGAGGATGGGGGAGTTTGAGGGGGAAGGAACCCCTTTTTGCCGCAAGCAAAAGGGGTTCCTTCCCCCTCAAGAAAACCGTAATGCGTCCTGAACACTATTCGTAAGTTGTTTGGGGGGAAGGGAAACCCCTCTGCTCGCGCGAGAGGGGTTTCCCTTCCCCCCAAGCCCCCCAACCCTTCCCCAGCGCGCTTTTATCGGGGGAAGAGTCAGGAATACGAGGCGACCCCGCCGCCAAAGACAAGTGGCGTGTGTACAGCCTTTTTATCCTATCTGTTGAAATTGTTTGTAAAATTTGTGTTAACAGCCCCTAGTAGGGCAGGCGGACGAAGCGGACCGTTCGCGGCTCGATGAACAGCAGACGGCCGGAGGAAATGCGGGAATAGTCGGTCACGAATTCCACGCGGTGGACATTCAGGACGGCCTCGGCCTCATGGCTGCAATCAAAGAGATGCAGCACGCTGTCGGTCATGCGATCGGCCACGGTCCAGTGGCGGTTGACGGCGGGACTTTCGGGCGACACGTGGCGTATGAAGCGGAAGAGAATGGCCCGCTTGTCGCCGCTGTCGAGCCAGCGGCGGCAGGTCGTCCAGAGTTCGTTCTCGTCGGGGCGGGCGTCCTCGTCCCAGGGGCGGAGGACTTCCAGCGGAAACTTGCGGGCCTGGGCGCGCAGAATGCCGTCCACAAGCTGGAGATAGTCCGTTTCCTGCGTCAGCACGGCGTGCAGGGCGTCGGGGGTGGCGGCCAGCGCCATGATGGTTTCGTTGAGGATGTCGCGCGCCCTGGAGGCGCGGATGCCGTGGGTCAGACGCAGGGCGTTCAGGACGGCGTAGATGGCGCAGAAGGTGTCGAGCTTGCCTTGATAAAAGGGTTTGAGCATGCGGATTCAATCCTGAAGGGGGCGAGAGTTATTTCATCAGTTCCGGCCAGCGCTCGGCGGCCATTTCGCGGAGGCGGTATTTCTGAATCTTGCCGCTGGCGGTGAGCGGAAAGGACTCCACCACGGCGATGTGGCGGGGAATCTTGTACCAGGCGATTTGCCCGCGACAGAACGCGCGGATATCTTCGGGGGCGATGGAGGCTCCCTTGCGGGGAATGATGAAGGCCGCCACTTCCTCGCCGTACTTGCGGCTGGGAACGGCCACGACCTGCACGTCCATGATGTCGGGCATACCCATGAGAAATTCTTCGACTTCGCGCGGGTAGACGTTCTCCCCGCCCCGGATGATCATGTCCTTGATCCGGCCTGTCACGCGCACGTAGCCGTGTTCGTCCATGACGCCCAGATCGCCGGAGTGGAGCCAGCCGTCGGGAGTGACGGCGCGCGCGGTTTCTTCGGGCATCTTGTAATAGCCCTTCATGACGTTGTAGCCGCGGCAGAGGATTTCCCCTACCTGACCGCGCGGGAGTTCCTCGCAGGTTTCGGGATCGGCAATGCGGACCTCGATGCCGGGCATGGCGCAGCCGACGGTTTCGCAGCGCAGAGACAGGGGATCGTCCACGTCGGATTGCGTCATCACCGGCGAGCCTTCGGTCAGGCCGTAGCAGATGGTGATATCCTTCATGTTCATTTCTTCCACCACGCGCCGCATGAGCGGTTCCGGGCAGGTGGAGCCGGCCATGATGCCGGTTCGCAGGCTGGAGACGTCAAACCGCTTGAACAGCTTGTGTTCCAGCTCGGCAAGAAACATGGTGGGCACGCCGTGCAGGGCCGTGCAGCGCTCGCCGTCCACGGCGGCCAGCACGGCCAGAGGGTTGAACTTCTCCACGATGACCATGCACGCGCCGTGATTGACGCAGGCCATGACGCCCAGCACGCAGCCGAAGCAGTGGAACAGGGGCACGCAGAGGCAGAGCCGGTCCTTTTCGGAAAAACCCATGTTGCGCCCGATCCAGTAGCCGTTGAGACCCACGCCCACGTGCGTGAGCATGACCCCCTTGGGAAAGCCCGTCGTGCCGGACGTGTACTGCATGTTGATCACGTCCCAGGGGTCGAGTTCCGCCTGCCGGGCGCGGTAGTCCTCGTCGCTGACCATGACGGCCATGCCGAGGATTTCCGGGACGGAGTACATGCCGCGGAACTTTTCCGCGCCAAGATAGCACACGCGCTTGAGGTGGGGCAGGGCCGCGCAGCGGAGCTGGCTGCGTCCCTGCCGCCGCAGTTCCGGCGCTATGGCGTAGAGCGTGTCGACAAAGGCGTGATCGCGGAGCGTGTCGATCAGAAAGATGTTTTCGCACTCCGAATGATTGAGAAGATAGCGGAGTTCGTGCTCGCGATAGTTGGTGTTGACCGTGATCAGGATGGCGCCGATCTTGGCCGTGGCGAACTGGAGCGTAACCCAGTAGGGGACGTTGGTGGCCCACACGGCCACCTTTTCGCCCTTGTTCACGCCCAGCGCCATGAGCCCTTTGGCAAAGGCGTCCACCGTGTCGGCGAATTCACGCCAGGTCTGGCGGTAGCCGCGATCGGCGTAGACAAGCGCGTCGTGATCCGGCACGCGCGCCACGGTTTCGTCGAGAATCTGGCCCAGCGTCTTTTCACGCAGTTCAAACAGGCTCTGGCGGCGGCGAACTTTTTCGTCCATGAAGCCCTCTACGGATTGTAGGTAACGGCAAGAATACGCACGGGTTCGTCGTTGCCGGCGGCGACGTAGTGCGGCACGACGGAATTGTAGTAGATGGAATCTCCCGGATGCAGTTCGTGGAGTTCCCGCCCGTATTCCACAAGCAGCGTCCCTTCCAGCACGTAGATGAATTCCTCGCCCTGATGGGACGAGGTCTTGCGTTCCCTGTCGGCCGGCGCCGGCTGTATGGTGATGATCAGGGGCTCCATGTTGCGATCGCTCTTGCCCTTGCCCAGCGCATGGTAACTGTAGCTCGGCGCGGGCATGGCGCCCCGGTGCAGGGCCGGATCGCCGCCGGGGTCGCGCGTGGAACGGGTGATGATGGGATCCCGGCCGACCTGATCGTCAAGGAAGGTGCCGAGGCGCAGATCCATGGCGCGGGCGAGCTTGTGCAGGGGACCGATGGCGGGATAGACGCCGTCGTTTTCAAGATCGCGCAGAAATTCTTCCGTCAGGCCGGCCGCCTGCGCGAGATCCGTCAGAGAAAGTCCGCGCGCCGTACGAAAGGCCCGGATACGGCTGCCGATGGTCTGATCTGATGGCATGTCTTTCTCCCCTGTTGAGATCGCGCCGCTTTCGCGGGCGGGGTCGTTGCCCGGCCGGCGACTGAAGCGACAGGTTTCAAAATAGCAGAAGGCGCGCCTTCCGGCAAGGGAGCGCGACTGGCAAAAAAGTCCGCGGCGGTGTACCATGCGGCAATGCGGCCCATGCGCCGCGCGGGAGGTAGAATGCGGGAAACGGATCGGACGGCGCGCCGTCTTCTGACGGCGGCCGGGCAGGTGCAGGGCGTCGGCTTTCGGCCCTTTGTTTACAGGCTGGCCAGAGAGGAGGGCCTGAGCGGCGGCGTGGGCAACACGTCGGACGGAGTGCGCATCGATATTCAGGGAACGCCCGAGGCCGTGGCGCGTTTTC
Source organism: uncultured Desulfovibrio sp. (assembly GCA_944324555.1). Lineage (GTDB taxonomy): Bacteria > Desulfobacterota > Desulfovibrionia > Desulfovibrionales > Desulfovibrionaceae > Desulfovibrio. The sequence continues at coordinate 4,937 of CALUWU010000192.1, read as the reverse complement.
AGGCCCGTCTGAAGGACGAGCTGCCGCCCCTGGCGCGGCTGACGGCGCTTTCGGGGGAGGACCTCCCGCCGGAAAGGGACCGGACGGAATTCCGCATTTTCCCGAGCAGCGGGCATGCCGGCCACAGCGTGCTGGTAAGCCCGGACGTGGGCGTCTGCGACGACTGCCTCGCCGACATGAGCGATCCCGCGAATCCCCGCTACGGCTACCCCTTCACCAACTGCACCAACTGCGGCCCGCGCTATACCATAACGCGGGCCATACCCTACGACAGGGCGACGACCAGCATGGCCTGTTTCCCTCTCTGCCCCGGCTGCGCCGCCGAATACGCCGACCCCGGCGATCGCCGCTTTCACGCGCAGCCCGTGGCCTGCCCCGGCTGCGGTCCGCGTCTCTGGTTCGCGGAGCGCGGCGGCGCGGACGGCGCGCCGCGTACTCCCGAACGCGAGGAACGCGCGCTGGAGCGCGCGGCCCGCGCCCTCAACGAGGGAAAGCTGCTGGCGCTCAAGGGGCTGGGGGGCTTTCAGCTGGCCTGCCGCGCCTGCGACGCCGAAGCCGTGGCGCGCCTGCGGGAACGCAAGAGCCGCCCGCACAAGGCCTTTGCCCTCATGGCCGCCGGGCTGGACGACGCGCGCCGCTGCTGCGAGCTGACGCCGGAACACGAAGCCCTGCTTCTTTCCCCGGAAAAGCCCATCGTATTGTGCCCCCGCCGCCGGGACGCCGCCGGAGACGCCGTCCCAGCCATTGCTCCCGACGCGGACACCCTCGGGGTGATGCTCCCCTGCACGCCCCTGCATGTCATGCTCTTTCGGGAGCTGGCCCGCCTTTGCGGCGGTCGCGCCCCCCTGCTGGTCATGACCTCGGCCAACGCCGGCGGCGAGCCGATCTGTCTGGGCAATCGCGAGGCCCTGCGGCGTCTGGAGGACATCGCGGACGCCTGGCTGCTGCACGATCGCGATATTCTGGTACGGGTTGACGACAGCGTTGTCGGCGTCCGTTCGCAGGCCGGGGCGGCGGTCGCGCCCGGACGGGCTGCGCCCCTGTTCTTCCGGCGGGCCCGCGGTTACGCGCCCCGGCCCGTCTTTCTCCGCGACGCCGAAACGCCGCCGGTCATGGGCTGCGGCGCGGAACTCAAGGCCGCCTTCTGCCTGACGCGCGGCAATGAAGCCTTCATGAGCCAGCATATCGGCGATCTGGAAAATCCCGCCGTGCTGCGTTTCTACGAGGAGTGCGCCGCGCATCTGGAGAGCCTGCTGGAGACGCGCCCCCGGGCGCTGGTCTGCGATCTGCATCCCGACTTCCTCTCCACGCGCTATGCCGAGGCGCGGGTCGCCCGCGAGGGGCTGCCGCTCTGGCGCTTGCAGCACCATGCCGCGCACGCGGCGGCCGTGCTGGCGGAAAACGCGCATTTTGCCCCGGCGCTGGCGCTCTGTCTCGACGGCTCCGGGCTTGGCGCGGACGGCGACGTATGGGGCGGCGAACTGCTGTTCATGGACTTGTCCGCGCCCCGCTGGGAGCGTCTGGGAAGGCTGTCGCCCTTTCCGTTGCCCGGAGGGGACGCGGCCGTGCGCGCGCCGTGGCGCATTGCCTTTGCCCTGCGGCGGCTTGGCGGCGAGGCTGTTGAGAACTGTCCGCCGCCTTCCTGCCCCGAAGGGGAAAGGCGCGCCGCCGGCGCGCTGGCGCAGATGCTGGAAAAGAACGTGCGCTGCCCGCGAACGTCGAGTTGCGGGCGGCTGTTTGACGCCGTGTCCGCCGAGCTGGGCCTTTGCGGCGTCGTCACGTACGAAGGGCAGGCCGCTCTTCTGCTGGAGCGGCATGCCGAACGCTGGCGGCGCGCTCACGAGGACGCCTGCCGGCGCGAGGAAGCGTCGGACGAACTGCCGGACGGCCTGCTTTCGCGCGGGCCTTCCGGCCTGCTGGAGCTGTCCGCCGGCGAACTGTTCCGGCGCGCGCGCGAAGACGCCCGGCGCGATACGGCGTTCGCGGCCTGGCGTTTTCACGAGCTGCTGGCCCGCGCCCTTGCCCATATGGCGGCGGCCGCCGCGCGCGAGCGGGGGCTTGTCCACGCGGCGCTTTCCGGCGGCGTCTGCAACAACATGCTTCTGGCGCGGCGTCTGCCGCAATGCCTACGCGCCCTCGGCCTGACGCCGCTGCTGCAGGAAGAGCTGCCCCCCGGCGACGGCGGCCTTGCGCTGGGGCAGGCCGCCTGGGGGCGCGCCCTCTGGCGCGCCGGGCAGGCGGGAAAGGAGAGCTGACAGGAGAGGGGATCGCCGGAAAGTTCCGGCATGCGGCCCGCCTTTCCCCCGGCCGGGGAGAAGGGCGGGCCGGAATCGTTGCCAGGGCGGCATGCGGCCCGGATCAGGAATTGTTCTTGCGCAATTCCTCTTCCGCCTGGGCGGCAAGCTGCTCGCTGATGGCCTGCATGGCCGCCTTTATGCCGCCGGGAACAATCTTGACTTCATGATCCTTGGCCAGACATTCAAAGAGATTGTCGGGGAAGGTCAGGAAATAGTGGCGGTACATGTCCCACGAGCAGTCGTCGTGCAGGGGCGGCACGACGTTGATGCCCTGCTCCCGGCGAATCCAGAGGGAATTGACGACGATATGGGCGGCATAGGCCTCAAGGCCGCGTTCCCGATAGGGATGGTTTTCGATCATTTCGCTGTTGAAGCCGGAGAAGCGATAGCATTCATAGTCCTTGAATTCGGCCACGGCCACGACGGGGCAGGATTCGTCGGAAATGCAGTGGGCATGGTACAGCAGGAAAAGGCGGCGTCCGCTGGAAAGAACCTGCGGCGTCGGCGTGCAGATATCCCAGAGCGGCGACCAGGCGATGGGCATGACGGTCTCTTCGCCGCGCTCCAGCAGCAGCTGTCGCCGCGTCTGCTGAATCTGCCCGAAAAGTTTGGCCATGGCATCCAGAGAGTCGCCGCGCTTGTGCGACGCGAGCATGCTTCGCAGACGTTGTTCCAGTTGTTCCAGTTTGCCTACATAGTCGGTGGTCATGCATACCTCGGGCGTCATCCGTTGTTCGGCGGGGGAAAGAAATCGCACCGGACGTGCGAAAGGGAGAGAGCGTCGCCGCCCTCTCCCCCAAGTGTACCGTTTTTCACGGGAAGGACACAAGGCCCCGCGCCCGCCTTGCCCGCATGTTTTTGTCTTCGCCCTTTCCCCGCGCCGCGTCATGCCCGGCGGCGGAACGCTCCGTCGCGCCGGTCTTTCGGGCCGTCGCGGCGGCTGAAGGCGCTCAGGAGGCCGCCTGCGCGACCGGCCGGGCGCAGCCCTTCATGAAGGCGTCCGCCTTCTCGTATTCGGGGGGCGTGAGCAGGCTGACGCCCGCGTAGGCGCAGAGGGAGAGCCCCACCCCAATCCCCGTCTGCAACAGGGACTGCGTCTCCCAGAACATGGGCAGCGGAAGCCCGAGCGTCGCAAGAAGATTATAGAAGCTGTAGCAGAGTCCGAGCAGCATGGAAGCCAGCGCGCCGCGACTGTTGCCCCTGCGCCAGAAGAAGCCGAGCACGAGCGGCACGAACGCGCCTGTTGTGATCACGTCGGAGGCGAGCCACGTCACGTCGAGGAAGGAGCGGATGCGGAGGGCGACGAGCAGGGCCAGCCCCGTGACGAGCGCCGTCGCCAGACGCGAGAAGGCCAGTCTTTTTTGCTCGCTGCCGGGGTCCGGCCGAAGATCGAGCGCCAGCGTCATGGCGGCCGTGTTGATCAGCGAATCCATGGTGGACATGATCGCGGCGGCGATGCCCACGAAAACCACAGCGCCGCCAAAGGGCGACATGAAGTTGTTGACGACGGCGGTCACCACGCCGCCCTGCGGCAGTTTGTCAAACAGGACAAGTCCGGCCATGCCCGTAAGCACGACGATAAGATAGAGGGGGATATAGATGAAAAAGGCGAACGTCGTCATCCTGCGGGCGTCGCCGCCGCTGCGCGCGGCGGAGATGCGCTGCCAGATATTTGCCTGAATCACCCACGAGCAGCCGAAGGTGATCACATAGGGCAGGTATTTTTCCGCGCCGCCAAGAAAATTCAGGTACTCCGGCTTGTCGCGCAGGGCGGCGACGCGGGCGATGGCTTCCGGCCCGCCGCACTGCTCAAGGGCGATCCAGCAGACCGCCAGCGCGGAAATCGCCAGCAGGCCGCATTGCAGGATGTCCGTCAGCACCACGCCGCGAAAGCCGCCGAAGAGCGAATAGACCAGCACAATGCCCGTGCCGAGAAAGACGGCGCTTTCATAGTCGAGGCCAAGGTAGCCGCCGAAGAAATCGCCAATGCCCACCATTTGCGACGCCGCGGAAAAAATCATGAATATCAGAATCATGACGGACAGCAGCGCGGCCGCCGCGGGAGAGTAGCGCGCGGCCATCATCTTGCCCTGGGTGAGGTAGCCGATGCCGCGAATGCGCCGCGCGCCGATCGTCATGAGCAGCGTCGCCAGAAGCACGGGCACGCCGTAGTACCAGAACGCGCCGAAACCGTCGTCGTAGGCCAGATCCGCGGTGGAAAGGGCGGACCCGGCGCCCCACCACGACGCCACGAACGTGATGGAAAGCGCCCAGAACGGCAGCGAACGCCCGGCGAAAAAATAATCTTCCACCGTATTGTTCTTCTTCTCTTTCAGCACAATCAGCAGAAGCAGCGCAAAATACAGCAGCAGGGCTGCCAGAGACGTCGTCTTGTCCATGTTTCAACCTGATTCCATTGTTCAAGAGGCTTCCGCCTCCGGCAGTATCCGGCGGCGTTCCGAGGAAACCTAGGTCTTATTTAGTTCGATGTCAAACTATTAGAGCGTTTCAATTTTGAAAAAGGTGAAACGCGAGGCGGCGAGACAGCGCCGCCCGGCCCAAAGTGAGCGGAAAAACCGCGTTTTTTCCGCGAAACGACAGGCCGTATGGTTTGAAATGCGGAGCATTTCAAACTGAAAA
>CALUWU010000191.1 GCA_944324555.1 uncultured Desulfovibrio sp. | reverse complement strand
GGAAAGGCTGGGCCCTCTCGCGCTGGCAGCGACCGGATGGCGGCCGCAGGCCGTGCCCGTTGCGACGAAGGAAGCTACGGGCATCGACAGCAGCGCTGAGGGGTTTCCCTTCCCCCCAAACAACTTGCGAATAGTGTTAACAGGCCCTGGGGGCAGTATATCCCCCGTCTTCTCTCAAGATGCTTCCTGCCTGCGGACCGCCGGATGAACGGCAGGCCGGAGGTTCCGCGCGGGCTGTTCTTTCGGAAGGGTGCATGACCGAGACTCTCTTTGATTACTGGCAGGCCCTCGGGGCGCCGCTGGGCCGCCTGCTTCTGGGCATGGCCGCGGGGCTGCTCGCGGCCAATGTGCTGGAAGCGCTTCGCTGGACCCGCCGTCTGGCGCGTCTTTCCGCGCCGCTGGCGCGCGCCGCGCATCTGCGGGAGGTCGCGGGCGCGGCCTTTGCCCTGTCCTTTGTGTCGCCCGCAAGCGCCAACGGCCTGCTGTCCGAAAGTCACCGGCGCGGCGAACTGGACAGCCGGGAGCTGATGCTGGCCAATCTTTTCAACAGCCTGCCCGCCTACCTCGTGCATACGCCGACCATCTTTCTCCTTACCTGGCCGGTGCTCGGCTTTCCGGCCGTGATCTATGTCGGTCTGACGCTGGCGGCGGCGGCGCTGCGAACGGCCTTTACCGTTGTGATCGCCCGCCGTCTGCTGCCGCCCCCGCCGGCGGAGAGCGCGGCCCGCGCGCCGGAAACTCCCGGAGACGGGGGCGTGAACTGGAAAGAGGCCCTCGCCAGGGCCTGGAAACGCTTCGCGCGCCGTCTGCCCGCGCTTGTGCTGTTTACCGTGCCCGTGTACATTTTGATGTACGTTCTGCAGCGGCATGGGTTCTTTGCCGCCGCCGAGGCGTGGCTGGGCAGCCGTCTGGACTGGCTCCCCATGATCAAGCCGCAGGCGCTGGGCATTGTGCTGCTGCATCTGGCGGCGGAGCTTGGCGCGGCGCTGGGCGCGGCGGGCAGCGCGCTCCAGACGGGAGGGCTGGCGCCCGAGGACGTGGTCATGGCGCTGATGGCGGGCAATATCCTGTCCACGCCCATGCGCGCCATACGGCATCAGCTGCCCTCCTATGCGGGTTTTTACCGGCCCCGGCTGGCCCTGCGTCTCATCGCGGCCAATCAGGGCCTGCGCGCCCTGAGCATGGCGCTCATGGCCGCGTTGTACTATATTCTTGTCGTGCGGTAGGAAGCCCCGGCGCGACGTTCCGCGTCCGCCGGACAGGATTCCCCCGCCGTATCTTTATCAGGAGCCGCCATGAGTGAAGAAAGAATTCCCCTTGTCCGCGTCCCGGAGCATACGGGCGCGCGCGTGAAGGTTCTGCTGCAGCCCGAGGACGCGCTGCTTTCCCTGCCCCGGCCCAAGACGGCGCGGCAGTTGCTGGAAGCGCTGGGCATAGGGGAAGAGTGCGCTCTCGTGGCGCGCGAGGGCGAGCTGCTGACGCCTGACCGGCGCGTCTGGCCCGACGATTCGCTGCTGGTGCGCAAGGTGGCTTCCGCCGGATAGGGTCTTATTGCTGACGGGAGGTTTCGTCATGTTTGGTTTCGGGAAGAAAAAGGCGGCCGTCGACGAAAGCGCCTTGGCGGCCAGGAAGGAAGAGGAACGGATTCGGGATATTCTGCGGAATTTTTCCATGAATCGCATCAGCGCGTCCACGGCCGTGTCCATGGCCGGCCTGCACAATATTGACGAACTCAGGACAGCCATGGCGGAACGGGGAATCTCCTTCCCCCGGAGCATGGACGTGGATACCGTGCCCATGACGGATCTTGTGCTGCGAATGATCCACGACGCCGAGGCCGTGAAGAAGGCCAGCGGCGATCCGGCGAAAAACTGATTCCTTTCGGGCGCGGGGCTGCGCGGAGGAGTCCTTTCCCCGCGCGCCGCGCCCGCTCGACAGGCCGCGGCGACCATGATACAAGCCCGCCATGTTGGATATCGACATTTTTGCAACGGTGCAGCGCGTGGCGGTGTTTTTCCTTCCCGCGCTGCTTGGCATTATCCTGCATGAAGTGGCGCACGGCTGGGTTGCGGACAGGCTCGGGGATCACACGGCCCGTTTCATGGGCCGCCTGACCCTCAATCCCCTGCCGCATATCGATCCGCTCGGTCTCGCGGTCTTTATTCTTACCAGCGCGCTGGGCGGCTTCGTCTTCGGCTGGGCAAAGCCCGTTCCCGTCAATCCCCGGAATTTTCGCAATCCGCTCAAGGGGATGATGCTTGTGGCCCTGGCGGGGCCGGGAACCAACGTCCTGCTGGCCTTTCTCATGGCGCTGCTGCTGAGCGGCTTTCTCCAGCTGAATCCCGCCCTCAGCCCGACGACGGAATTTGTCGTCAAGACGCTGTATTACGGCGCGGGCGTCAATGTCGGGCTTGCCTGTCTGAACATGCTGCCCATTCCGCCGCTGGACGGCAGCCGGGTTCTGGCCTACTTCCTGCCCCGGGGTATTGCCGCTTCCTACATGAGCGTCGAGCGTTACGGCATGGTTATCCTTGTGGTTCTGATGGCGGCGGGGCTGCTGAACAAGCTCCTGCTGCCCGTTGCCGAACTGTGCCTGAAGACGCTGTTTTCACTGGTCGGTCTGCCCCTGTAGACCGCGACGGGCCCTGCCGGCAACCGGCGGGGCGAACCATCAGTAAGGATTCTCAATGAGCAACCAACGCCCCCGCACCGTTTCCGGCATGCGTCCTACCGGCCCGCTGCATCTGGGTCACTATTTCGGCGTGCTGAAAAATTACGTGGAACTCCAGCACAGCGAAGAAGCCTACTTCTTCGTCGCGGATTGGCATGCCCTGACCAGCGATTACGCCGATCCTTCCCGGGTGCGGGACAATATCGACGAAATGGTAAAGGACTGGGTGGCCGCCGGCCTCGATCCGGAACGCTGCGTGATTTTCCGCCAGTCGGCCGTCAAGGAACATGCCGAGCTTTCCCTGCTGCTGTCCATGATCACGCCCGTGTCGTGGCTGGAGCGCAACCCGACCTACAAGGAGCAGCAGCAGCAGATCAGCAACAAGGATCTCGGCAACGCCGGTTTCCTGTGCTACCCCGTGCTGATGGCGGCGGATATTCTCATGTACAAGCCGCACGGCGTGCCCGTGGGCGAGGATCAGCTGCCCCACATGGAGCTGACGCGGGAAATTGCCCGGCGCTTCAACTTCCTCTACGGGGAAACCTTCCCCGAACCCCAGGCCATGCTGACCCCCGCGGCCAAGTGCCCCGGCCTTGACGGACGCAAGATGTCCAAGAGCTATAACAACGGCATCTTCCTGAGCGACGCCATGAGCGATATCGAAGCCAAGGTGCGCGGCATGTTCACGGACAAGAATCGCCTGCGGAAGAGCGATCCCGGCAATCCCGACGTCTGCAACCTCTTCCCCTACCACATTCTTCTGTCCAGCAAGGAAGAGCAGGAAGAGATCCGCTGCGGCTGCACGAGCGCAAGTTTCGGCTGTGTGGACTGCAAGAAGCGTTTCCTGAAGCATCTTGGCGAATTCCTTGCCCCCTTGCAGGAACGGCGCGCCGGTCTGAGCGCCGAACGCGTCCGCGCCATTCTGGCGGACGGCAACGATCGGGCGCGCGCTTTCGCTTCCGCGACGCTCGATGACGTTCGCGCAAAGATGGGGCTTTAAGTCGCCCCATTGTTTCACATGAAATGTCTTGGTATTGATTACGGCCTGGCCCGGACGGGGCTCGCGGCCTGCGATCCCGAGGGCGTTCTGGCCTATCCGCTGAAAACCTTGCGTCTGGAGGATTTCTCCGGGCGCAAGGCCCTTCTTGACGCGCTGGCCGCGCTGGCCGAAAGCGAAGGCGTCGAGGCCGTCGTCATGGGACTTCCCCTGCTTGACGACGGTAGCGACAGCCTCACCACGCGGCAGGTACGCAAGGCGGCCGAACGCCTCGGGCGGCGACTCTCCGTGCCGCTGTACTTCATGCCCGAATTTCTCAGCTCCGAGGAGGCCTGGTCGGATCTGCGGGACGCCGGAATGCGACGGGATCGGCGCAAGGCCGTTCTGGATCAGCAGGCCGCCGTCCGTATCCTTCAATCCTTTCTGGCGCTGCCTCCCGAACAAAGGACGCCCGCATGAAGTTCCTTTTCCGACTTCTGGCCCTGCTCGCGCTTCTCTGCGCCGGGGCGGCCGGCTGGGCCGCCTATGAAGGATATTCCTTCCTGCATACCCCTCCCGAACAGCCCGGACGCGAATGCACCTTTGACGTGGCTCCCGGCGATTCCATGCGCGCCGTCGCCGTCAAGCTGGAGCGGCAGGGGCTGGTTTCCAACGAACTGTATTTCCGCCTGCTGGCCCGTTACAAGAAGTGGGAACACCGCATGCAGGCCGGACGCTTCGCCCTCAACAGCGGCTGGACGCCGGAGCAGATTCTGGACACGCTCGTCAACGGGCAGCCCATTCTGTTTCGCGTGACCGTGCGCGAAGGTCTGACGTGGTGGCAAACGGCGGAGATCCTCGAAGAAGCGGGCCTTGTCGCTGCCGAAGATTTCCGGGAGGTCATCTTTGATCCCGCCTTCCTGCGTCATTATGGTATTCCCTTCGCCTCGGCGGAGGGTTTTCTCATGCCGGATACCTACCTGCTGAAAAAGGCCGACGTCCCGGACAAGGCCCAGGCGCGCGCCGTTGCCGGGCGCATGGTGGATACCTTCTGGCTGAAGGCCGCGTCGCTCTGGCCCGAGGGCAAAAAGCCCGATACCGCGACGCTCCGCCGCTGGGTCACGCTGGCTTCCATCGTGGAAAAGGAAACCGCCGTCAGGGCGGAGCGGCCCCGCGTCGCCGGTGTGTACGCCAACCGTCTGGAGCGCGGCATGCTGCTGCAGGCCGATCCCACCGTCATCTATGGGCTGGGGCGTTACTTTGACGGTAATTTGCGGCGGCGTCACCTCGACGACGCGAGCAACGCCTACAATACCTATCAGCGCCCCGGCTTGCCGCCCGGCCCCATATGTTCTTTCGGCATGACGGCCCTTGCCGCCGCCATTTCGCCTGAAGAGCATCAGTACCTCTACTTTGTCGCCAGAATCGACGGCGGCGAGCATATTTTCAGCACCAATCTTGCCGATCACAACCGCGCGGTACAGCAGTATCTCCGTAATCGCCGCGCGAACCGCTAGCGTCGCGGCATCCTTTCCTTCCGTGGGCACGGGAAATTAGTATCCGGGGGGAAGGGAAACCCTTCTTCGGGGAATTGTTGTTCGGGGGGGAAGGGAAACCCCTCTGCTAGCGCGAGAGGGGTTTCCCTTCCCCCCCGGCCCCCCATCCCTTCCCCAGCGCGCTTTTATATCGTTCCCCAACGTGTCCGTATGCATTCCGAATCCTCGTTATCTTCGCTTCTGCTGGCCGGCGCGGGCAGCAACGCTGGCAAGACCGTTACCGCGGCGGCGCTGATTTGTGCGCTTCAGGCGCGCGGCCTGGTCGTGCAGCCCGCCAAGACGGGACCGGACTATATCGACGCGGCGTGGCATGCGGCCCTTTGCGGTATGCCGTCCGTCAATCTGGACGCCTGGATGGCCGCGGGCGGGCCTCCGGACGCGCCGCCGCCGTCGCCGCGCGCGCTGCGGGAACGTCTGGCGCGGATTCGCGGGCGGCTGGCGGAGGCGCGCGGGAAAAACGCCCTGCTGCTGGTCGAGGGCGCCATGGGGCTTTTCGACGGCGCGGCGGGACCGGACGGCGGCGGTCTGGGCTCTTCCGCGCATCTGGCCGTTCTTTGCCGCATGCCTGTGGCGCTGCTGATCAATACGCGGGGCATGGGGCAATCCGCAGCGGCGCTGGCGGAAGGCTATCTTCGTTTCCGGCCGCCGTGGGCCGGGCGCGGCAAACCGATCTTCGCGGGTTTTGTCTGCACGCATGTGGGAAGCGAACGCCACGCCGCCTTGCTGCGCGCGGCCTTCGCTCCGCTTGAGCGGCGCTACGGTATCCCCTTGCTGGGCTGCCTGCCGCGCGCCGGCGCTCCCGATATCGCCTCGCGCCATCTGGGGCTTGTGCAGGCGCAGGAGGCCGCGGGCTCTCTGGATCGCGTCGCGCTGGCGCGCTGGCTGGAAACGCACCTGCGGGTGGACGAGCTGCTGGAGCGCCTGGGACTGCCCGCCCGCGCGACGGCTTCCGCTTCCCTCCCCCTGCCCTCGTCGCCGCCTCCGAACGATGATAAGGCCGCGTCCGCATCGCGCCGCCGCAGGCTGGTTGTGGCCATTGCGCGCGACGAGGCCTTTTCCTTTCTTTATGCCGATCTTCCGCCGCTGCTGCGCCGGCTGGGGGCGGACGTTCGTTTCTTTTCGCCCCTGCGGGAACGCCTGCCGCAGTGTTGCGGCGTCTATCTGCCCGGAGGATATCCCGAACTGCATGCCGCGGCCCTGACGGCCAACGTCGCCTTGCGCGAAGATCTGCGCCGCGCCGCGAAGGACGGTCTTCCCGTGCACGGCGAATGCGGCGGCTATCTTTATTTGATGCGCAGCCTGCGCCTGACGGACGGCGGCGTCGCGTCCTTTTGCGGTCTGCTGCCGCTGGACGCGCGTCTGGGGACGCGGCGCGCCGCTCTGGGGTACCGCGCCGTGCGGCTTCTGCCCGGCTGGCTGCCCGGCGCGGACGAGCGGCCTGTCTGGCTGCGCGGACATGAATTTCACTATGCCGAGACGGCGACGCCGCCGTCGGGGGCGACCGCCCTCTGGCAAAGTTACGCTTCCGACGGACTGGAACTTGGGCCGGAAGGCTGCCGGCAGGGGAACGTCAGCGGCTCCTGGGTGCATCTCTATCCGCAGGCCGCGCTTGCGTTCTGGCGCGGCTGGTTGCGTCTGCTGCGCCGCCGGACGTAGAGGACGCTCCCTCTTCCAGTCGCGTTTCTTTTCATGACAGCCTGCATTCAGGAGAAAACAGCATGCCCATGCCCGCCGATATCGTCTGCGACGCCGCCTCTGATCCCCGGGAAATAGAGCGGCGTTCCTTTGCCCTGATTGATGAAGCAATCCCGGAGCCGCGACCGTTTACCGGCGCGTTGTGGCATGTGGCCCGGCGTTGCGTGCATACGCTGGGCGACGTGGAAATTGTCTCTTCCCTGCGTTTGTCGCAGGCCGGGCTTGAACGGGGGCTTGCGGCCCTGCGGGCGGGCTGCATGATTTTTACGGATACGCGCATGGCCGCCGCCGGTATGCCGCGGCGACGCCTTGAGCCCTTGGGCGTGACGGTGGAATCGATGATGTCCCTGCCGTATCTGGAGGAGGTCGCCGCCAACGCCGGGGTGACGCGCGCCCGGGCGGCGGTGGAACTTCTGGCGCCGCGCATGGGGGGGCAGATTGTGGCCATAGGGAACGCGCCCACGGCCCTGCTGGCGCTGCTGGAGTTTCTTGACGGCAAGGCGGAAGACGACGAAGCCGTGCCCGCCCTGATTATCGGCATGCCGGTAGGCTTTGTGAATGCGGCGCAATCCAAGGAATGGCTGCACAGGACTGCCTGGCCGCACTTTACCCTGCTGGGACGCAAGGGCGGTTCAGCGGCGGCGGCGGCCTGCGTCAACGCGCTTGCAACGCTGGCGCTTGAACAGGACGCAGGCTAGGTGCAGGTTCATTACGCTTTTTTGAGGGGGAAGAAACCCCTTTTGCTCGCGGCAAAAAGGGGTTTCTTCCCCCTCAAACTCCCCCATCTTCCCCAAAACCCGCGCTCTGCTTGCAGATAATCCA
>CALUWU010000190.1 GCA_944324555.1 uncultured Desulfovibrio sp. | reverse complement strand
CGTTTACGGGCCGCCGGTAACAGAAATGCATGTGCCAGATCGAGATGCGCCTGTTAGGGCGCTGCTGGTAACAGAGCCTTACAGGCGCATATGAAGAACCACCGGCTTTGCCGGTGGGTTTCTTTTTCTGCGGCGATGGGAACTGTCGCGCGCGGCGGTCGCCGGGCGGCGCCTGACCGGGACGGCTCCCTTTTGAAAGCGCGCCGTTCCAGGGGCGCGCCCGCGGACTGCCTGCGTCCGGGCGCGGATTTCCTTTTCGCGTCTGCCCGGCCGGGATTTTTACAGGATACCGCGTTATGCCGATTCGATGGCGATGACGCGGGCTGCGGAACCGTCCGTGCCCAGAAGCTTCAGCGGCAGGCAAACGAAAAAGACGCGTTCCTTGCTGATGGCGCGCAGATTGGTGCACCATTCTATAAGGATGATGTCGCGGCTCAGGAATTCACGATGCGCGTAGCCGTCGTAACCGGCGCCCTCCTTGCCGCCCGACTGCTTGATCGGGCTGACGTCCGTCATGAAGTCCTGCGCCAGCGCCTTGATGCCTTTTTTGATCAGCCAGTCGCAGGCGTCGTTTTCAAGATAGATCATTTCATTCCAGAAGCGTTCGGTTCCCCACGCGTCTTCGGTCCATCCCGTTCTGATGATGGCGATGTCCCCCTTGCGAACCTCGACGCCGGAAGCTTCGAGATCGGCGGCGGAAACCCCTTCGCCGGGCTTCTTGTGCGTCATGTCGATAACGACGCCTTCGCCGACGACCATGTGCAGGGGAAGCTCATGGTTGGCAAAGCCCTCCTCGAAGCAGTGACGCGGGACGTCGATATGCGTAAAGCTCTGCGTCGTCATGGAGACATTGGTCGCATGAAAGCCGGTCTGCGCGACCGTTGAACAGACGTGGAAGCTGGTCAGCGGTTCTTCGGCGTTGCACAGCTTCTTGCGCGGGAACTGGATGTAGCGCTGCGAGGGATCGATGGTCAGACTGAGGTCGATGATCTTGCCTATCATGCTGTTCTCCTGAAGCTTTGCGAAGCGGATGCGGGCGTCGCGCGGCTGCGGCGTCGCGGCGCTTCGCGTTAATCTATTTTTTAGAAATATAATCTAAAAAATAGATTTAAACAAGGAGATCCGGGCGGTAAATTTTAAAAAAGTGATAAGTTATTTAAAAAATAGATTATTGCGCGGCCGAGCGGGACTGACGCGCCGCGCGGAGGCGGGAGGCCGTCTGAAACGGCAAGAGCGACTCACCTTTGAAAAAGGTGAATCGCGAGGCGGCGGCGCGGCGCCGCCCGGCCCAGAGCGAGCGGAAAAACCGCGCTTTTTCCGCGAAGCGACAAGCCGCATGGTTTGAAACGAACGCCTTTCAAGCTGAAAGGCTCAAGCGGCAACGGGGCGACATGGCAAGGTCGGCGGAAGAAAGCGGCGGGGGAGCGCGGGGGGAAGGGGGAAATGCGGACACGAAAAAAGCCCTTACGGTTTACCGTAAGGGCTTTATCTGCGTCTGGTGGGCCATCAGGGACTCGAACCCCGAACCAACTGATTAAGAGTCAGCTGCTCTACCAATTGAGCTAATGACCCGTATGCGTCTCGCAAGAGAGGAACCTACGCGGGCCGAAGCAAATTGTCAACAGTTTGTTTGCGAAATGAAAAATTTTTTTACGCCGTAAAAAATTTGTCTCTTTCGCGAAAAATGGAGCTATATTTTCTCCGAGCCTTCGGCGCGCGACATGCGCGCCGCGCAGGACGGAGAGAGCGCCCGCGCCGGGCGCCCCTGTCCGTTTCTCAACACAAGGAGTTTTCATTCATGATGAATCGAGGGCGAAGCCTTGTCTTCTGCTTTACGATGATAGCGTGCATGTTGCTGGCGGCCGTCGCTGTCCGGGCCGAAAGCGTCTGGGCGGATATTCGATTTGCAAGGGATCACGAGGGGATTGTCGCCGCCGTCATTCTCCGCATGCCCGCCGACGCCCACGCCTACGCCCGGGAACCCGGCGATGCCGGGCGTCCCACGAATCTGACGTTTCGCCTCAAGGACGGCGCGCCCCTTCCCGTCTGGTATCCCAGGGGAGACATGCAGCGGGACTATTACGACAAGAGCGCGACCATTTATGCCTACGACGACGGCACCGCCCTGTTCGTGCGCCTGCCGGAGGACGCCCCCGGCGGGGCCTACGAGGCGCGGGTAAGTCTGCTTGTCTGCACCATGAGGAATTGCCGTCCGGTCGAAATTCCCTTGCGGGGCGTCGTGCCGGCGGCCCTGCCGGACGCGGGCGGGCAGGCGTGGGGCCAGGACTGGCTGAAGCTGTCCGCGACGCGGCCTGTGGAAGAAAGCGGAAGCGCGCGTCGCTTTTCCCTTGCCGGCGGCGGCGACGCGCAAAATTCGGGCGTCGCCTGGACGACCGTGGCCCCGGAACTGGCCGGCGCCCTGCCCGGAGGCGCGGCGCCCCTGCCACCCCCTCCCGGGGAGTTCGATTTTCAGCTTGAACCCCGTTACAGCGCGGATGCCCTGGAAATAACCCACCTTGGCACGGCGCTGCTGCTGGGCCTTGCGGCCGGTCTGCTGCTCAACGCCATGCCCTGCGTCCTGCCCGTGCTCACGCTGAAGATCACGGGGCTGCTCCTGCTTGGCGGCAAGAGCAACCGGGCCGGGCTGCGGCGCTTCCGCGAACACAATATCTTCTTTTCCCTGGGCGTCATTACGCTTTTCACGGTGCTGGCGCTGGTGCTTGGCGGGGCGGATCTCATGTGGGGGCAGCTCTATCAGCAGCAGAGCGTGCTGCTGGTGCTGCTGGTGCTGATCTTTCTCATGGGGTTGTCCATGCTGGGCGTCTTTACCCTGCCCATCATCGATCTCAAGGCCGGCTCCCGCTGCAAGAATCATCGGTTGCAGGCCTATCTTTCGGGCCTTGTTTCCACCTTTCTGGCAACGCCGTGCAGCGGGCCTCTGCTGGGCGGGGTGCTGGGCTGGGCCTTCACGCAGCCGCTCTTTTCCATCATGGTGGTGTTCTGGGCCGTGGGGCTGGGCATGGCGCTGCCCTATATTCTCTTCTGCATCTGGCCCCAGCTGGCGCAGCTTCTGCCGCGCCCCGGCGAATGGATGAAAACCTTTGAACGCATCGTGGGTTTCTGTCTGCTGGGCACGGCGCTCTATCTGCTTTCCATCCTGCCCATGCAGCTTCATCTTCAGGTACTCATGGTGCTGCTGCTGACGTCTTTCGGCGCATGGCTCTGGGGGCGCTTCTGCGGCCTGAGCGCGCCGCCGCTGCGGCGCAAGCTGGGCGCGGCGGCCGGTCTGGCGCTGCTGGTGCTGTCGCTGGTCTGGGTTCTTCAGCCCGCGCCGCCCATGCCGCAATGGCGCGCCTTCACTTCCCATGAATTCGTGCGGGAGCTGGGCAAAAAGCCCCTGCTGCTGGAATTTACCGCCGACTGGTGCCCGAACTGCAAGTTTCTTGAGGCGACCGTGCTGACGGACGAACGGCTGCGCCGCTGGAAGGCCCGCTATGGCATGGAGCTGATCAAGGTGGATCTGACCGCGCCCAATGCCTTTGCCACCCGGCTGTGCGAAGCGCTTGGCAGCAAGAGCATCCCCGTCACCGCGCTTTTCCCCGCCGGCGACATGGCCCGGCAACCGGTCGTGCTGCGCGACGTCTACAGCGTCGACGATCTGGAACACGCGCTGGAACAGGCTTTCGCCGGAAAGTGAACAAGGCGTCCGGGGGGGAGAGAGGCGGGCGGCGCGATTGTACGCCTCGCGTTAAAAAGGCCTTGGCAAAAGCGCGCCGCTTTCCTATACTGCCCGCACTTCGTCGCCGCACCGACGCGGCGGCAGGACGCAAACCCCGAGGATAGCATGGGCTCCTACCTTCCCTTTACGGACGATCAACCCTTCGCGCTCAAGGTCAAGACGCTGGCCGATGAAGAACTGCTGGAAATCTGGGAAGAGACGCAGCAGATCGAAGGGCTTATTCGCAAAGAGCTGCATACGGATATTGCGCTGACGCCGGAATATGAACAGGTTATCGTGGCTGAGCTCAGTCTGCGTTCCGGCCGTCGTCTCGCCGAGCACAAGAGCGGCCTTGCTTCCATATAGAGCGCTTTGCCTTTGAAAAAGGTGAAACGCGAGGCGGCGGCGCGCCGCTCGCAGCCTTGTCCCGAAAACGCAGAAGGGCCCGCCGTCTGGCGGGCCCTTGTCGTTTCCGGGCGCTGTTTCTTTTGGCGGACAGGCCGTGAACGGGGCGCGTCCTTTCCTGCGGGAAGGGCGCGCCCCGCTTCGGGCGGTTTCTCAGGCCTGCGGGAAGCGGCTGCCGTCTTCAAATATCTGGGCAATTTTCCGCAGGCGCAGGCGCGCGGCAAGATCCCCGTCGGAATCAAGCGGACGCAGAACCGCAAGGCAGAGCGCCAGAGGCGAAAGATAGGTTTCGCTCCAGTCCAGCGTCAGGCGCGCGGCCCCGTCGGCGTCGCGCTGCAAGGAAAGGAAGAGGGGACGAATATTCACATCCCGGATTTCTCCCTTCTTGTTTTCGCGCTGTATGGTATGGACGTCCCGCGCCATGAAGTCTTCCAGACAGGCGAGGGCGCGCCGCGTGTCTTCGGCGTCGTGCAGACGCAGGCGGAAGACTTCGGCCGCGGCCTGTTCGGTGCGGCGCTCCTTGTCCGTGCTTTCTATGGAACGGATGGAGATGCCCTGCGGCAGCATGGGGGCGAGCTGCGCCGCGACGGCTTCGGGGCTCAGGCTGCGGCGCAGGGTAATGGCGAACCATTCCGCTTCGCTTTGCACGCCGACGGGCAGGGCGCGCCCGAAGGAGAGCAGGGGCAGGGGATGGAAGCCGCGCGAGAAGCTCATGGGCACGTCGGCGCGCCGCAGGGCGCGTTCCAGAACGGCCTGAAGTTCCAGATGGCTCAGATAGGCGCTGCCGTCGAGCTTGGTGTGCCAGACGCGATACTGCACGGCCTTGAAGATAAGGGCCGGATCGAGCTGCGGCGGTTTCTTTCCGTATTCGGCGCAGATGATCTTGCCGTCCGCGTCGCGGCGGGGCTGGTGCGACTGCTGATCCCGCTGCGGGAAAACGAGGCGGTGCGTATGACGCGGTTCCTCTCCGTCGCGGCTGGGCGTGTGCGGCAGCCGGGAAGGGCCGGCGGCGGTGTCGCAGGCGCCGCAGACGGTGCAGGCGCCATAGCGGCAGTCGCGGGTAATCTTGCCCGCCAGGGCGCGCTCGCGTTCGCGCAGGAGAAAGTCCTCGCTGACGCCCGCTTCAAGGTGCCCCCAGGGCAGGGGATCTCCCGGGGCCGGGCCGCGCGTGCAGGCCTCGACGTCGACGCCGTACTCTTCCAGCGCCTCAAGCCACGGCTCCAGACGAAAATGCTCCATCCAGCTGCTGAAGATGGCGCCCTTGCGATAGGCCTTTTCCACCACGTCGGCCAGCGAGCGATCCGCGCGGGACATGATGCCCTCAAGGTGGCTGACGGCGGGTTCGTGCCAGCGGAGCTTGAGGAATTTCTGGGCCTTGAAGGCATCGCGCACCAGGCGCACGCGGCGGTCTATTTCTTCCCGCGAAATCTGCGGTTCCCACTGGAAGGGCGTAAAGGGCTTGGGCACGAAGGGCGACAGGGAGGCCGTCACCTGCAGGCGCGGGTTGCCCTTGCCCGCGGCGTCGCGCACCTTGCGGCAGAGATCGGCAATGGCAAGCAGGTCGTCGTCGGTTTCCGTGGGCAGGCCGATCATGAAGTAGAGCTTGACCTGCCGCCAGCCGTATTCCAGCAGTTTCTGGGCGTGCAGGATCAATTCCTCTTCGGAGACGCCCTTGTTGATGACGTCGCGCAGGCGCTGGCTGCCCGCTTCGGGGGCAAGGGTGCAGCCCGTGCGGCGCACGTCCGCCATGCGGCGCATGATGTCGTCGTCGATGGAACCCACGCGCAGCGAGGGAAGGGAAAGACTGATCTGCTCCTGCGCGCAGCGATCGAGCGTTCCGTCGCACAGGGTCTTGAGGGCTGAAAAGTCCCCGGTGCTGAGCGAAAGGAAGGAGATTTCGTCAAAGCCCGTCCGGCGGAGGCAGTCGTCGAGCAGGCGGCGGATATCGGGCAGGCTGCGTTCCCGCACCGGGCGATAGGTCATGCCGGCGTGGCAGAAGCGGCAACCGCGCGTACAGCCGCGGGCAATTTCCAGCGACAGGCGGTTGTGGACGGCCCCGATGGGAACAACCTGTTCCGTGGGATAGACCGCGTCGTTCAGATCGGCCACGATGCGCCGTTTGGGCTGATGATCCGGGAAAAGAGGCCGAAGACGGCCTTCGGCGTCCGGCTCGAAGAAAGAAGGAACATACACGCCCGGAATATGGCGCGCCTCTTCAAGAAAGGCGCGGCGCGTCCAGTCCTCGGCCACGGCCTTTTCCAGCAGACGCAGCACGTCGGGCAGCAGTTCTTCCCCGTCGCCCAGCATCATCAGATCGATGAAGGGCGCCAGCGGTTCGGCGCTCAGCAGCGCGCCGCCGCCCGCCATGATCAGCGGGCAGTCGCGCAGGCTTGGGGGACGTTGCGCCGAACGCAGCGGAATGCCCGCGAGATCGAGCATGTACAGCACGTTTGTGTAACACAGTTCATGGGTAATGGAAAAACCCACGGCATGGAGCCGCGCCAGGGGCTCGCCCGATTCCAGCGTGCAGAGCGGCGCGCCGTGCTTGCGGAGCAGTTCGCCCGCGTCGGCGTCCGGGGCCATGACCCGTTCGGCCCACCATTGCGGCACGGCATTCACGATACCGTACAGAATCTTTTGCCCCAGATAGGACATGCCGACTTCGTAGGTGTCGGGAAAGGCCAGCGCCACGCGCAGGGCGACGGCGTCGGGGTCTTTACGGCAGGCGCCGTCCTCGATTCCGGCGTAACGGCTCGGACGGGGCAGGATGGGCAGCAATGAACGCATGTCACACCATGAAAGTTAATGTTTGAAGGGGCGCGGCCGGACGGAGGCGGCGGGAAGGCCGGGAACGTTTTTCCCGGCGGACGATCGCGCAAGGCGAGGAACGCGGGAGGGAACGGCCGGAAAGGGCCGCGCATGCGGGCCCGTCGGCGAGGAAGATTTCCAGCGCGCCGCGAAGAGCGTTTCTTGCGCGCCGGAGCGCCCGGGTCTCTTATGGAACACGACCGGGAGAAAACGGACTCGCCGCTGGAGCGCGGCGGGTTCGTTTTTCTCCCGGCGTTTTTTCGTCCGAGCGGCGCGTTTCTGTTCGAGCGGCGTCGCGGCGAGATCGTCCGCGCGCGGAAAAGCGCTTTTTCCGCGACACGACAGGCCGTACGGTTTGAAACGCACAGCGTTTCAAACTGAAAATGCTCTAGGAAATCAGGCCGCTGCCCGAGGTTCCGGGCATGGGGCCGGAACCGAACTGCAGCTTGCCGAGGCCGCCGGCCACGGTAAGGTTGGTGCAGGCTTCAATATATTTGTCCTGGAGTTCCTTGGGAGTGTCGGCGTAGCGGTAGAGGAAGAATTTGCCTTCGATCTGCCCGGTGAAGTTGGGTTCGAAGGGATAGCCGTAGGGCATCATGACCATCTGCACGCCCTGCTGGGAGGGGATGGTCTGAATGGCGGCCACGTCGGTCAGCTTGTCGTTTTCGGCGTCGTACTTGCCGATGACGAGTTCGCCGGTCAACAGTTTCATCAGGCGGATGTCGTAAGCCATGAATATGCTCCTTGTGGGACGTGCCGTCGAAAGGGGCCCGCCCGGAAGATGGAAAGAGAAGCCGGCGGACCCGTGAGCCCGGCGGCGTTCCGAGGTATGAGGTAGACACGGGGCCGCCTGCTGTCAAGGCTTTTTCGCTTGCCTCCCGCAACAAAGCGGCTAGAGTAGGGCCATGAGCAAGAAAACGACATTACCGGCGGATTTGGAGACGACAATCGAGAACGCGAGCGCGCTGGGGCACGACTTTGCCCGCGCGGAGCTGCTGCGCCTTGCCCTGACGCACAGTTCCTGGGCCAATGAGCATGGCGCGGGACAGGCGCATAACGAGCGGCTGGAATTTCTTGGCTACGCGGTGCTTGAATTGTGCGTGTCGCAAAAGCTCTTTTCCGCCATACCCGGCGCGCGGGAAGGAGAGCTGACCCGTTTGCGCTCCGAGCTTGTCAGCACGGAAAGTCTGGCGCGGCGCGCGCGCGAGCAGGGGCTGGACAAGCGGCTGCTGCTGGGCCGGGGAGAGGAGCGGCAGGGCGGCCGGGCGCGGGACACCGTGCTGAGCGACGTGTTCGAGGCCGTGCTCGGGGCAATCTTTGCCGACGGCGGCTTTGCGGCCGCGCAGCGGGCCGTGGAACGGGTCTTTGCGGACCTGTGGCCCCGCTGGGAGGGCGAGGCGCCGCGCAGGAAGGATTGCAAGACCCGTTTGCAGGAAGTCTGCCAGCGCCGTTTCGGGGCGCTGCCGACCTACGCGCTTCTGGAGAACAGCGGGCCGGAGCACGCCCCCCTGTTCCGGGTAAGCGTGACCCTGCCGGACGGTCGGGCACTGTTTGCCGAGGGCGGCGGGCGCAGGCGGGCGGAACATGAGGCGGCCCGCAACGCGCTGGAGCTGCTGTCGCGCGAGCCGGAAGGCGACGCATGAAAAAAGGGCGCCGATCCCCATGATCGACGCCCTGCACGGAGGGTAAACAGCAATCTGTATATGCAATTTTCCCGGGGGCCTCGGCCCCCGGAAATTTTTGCCTATCGCTTCATGCCAATGACGGTTTCAAGCATGGTGTCCACCGTCGTGATGATTTTGGAGTTGGACTGGAAGCCGCGCTGGCAGGTAATCATGCGAACCAGTTCGGTGGTCATGTCCACGTTGGAGTTTTCGATATTGAAGGCCATGGTCGAACCGAAGCCGTTGTCCCCGGCGGCGCCGATGCGGGGTTCGCCCGAATCGGAAGTGGCGCTGTAGAGGTTGCCGCCCTCGCGACGCAGACCCTGATAGTTGTGGAAGTCGTACATGGTCATCTGATAGAGCGCCAGGGTCTGGTTGTTGTCGTAGATACCGTAGACAACGCCGTTTTCGTCGATCTCGTAGGAGCTCAGGATGCCGGAGCCGTAGCCGTTCTGCTTGGAGTCCTGCACCACGCAGGAGTCGCTCTGGTTGCAGGCCGTGGCGTCGGGCTGAATCTTGGGATTCTGCATGAGCGCCATGGAGAAGTAGTCGGACGTCGTGTTGCCCAGGTTCTGCGTGGGAACCGTATTGTTGTTGTTGGGGTCGACGATGGTGGGATTCCCGTTGGGATCGCCGATGGACCAGTCGCCGCCGGTCTTGATGCCAAGATCCAGTTCGATGACGTTCGCCTGGGCTGTGGCGTTGCTGCCTTCTTCGTCCGTATCCCATACATGATTCGCGCCAGGGACGCCGTTCCAGTTGGCCGTGAAGGTCGGCAGGCCGTTGCTGGAGAACTTGGTGGGCGACCATCCTGCCAGGTCGATGTTGCCATCTGCGCCGGTGGCAGCCGTCTGACCATTGTATGTATAGGCCGACTGATTGACCAGTTCGCCCGAGGCGTTGAAGATCAGCACGCCGGTCATGAGCATGCCCGCGGCCTTGGTTCCGGCAAAGGGGTCGCCATTAACGTCCACTCGCTTGTCTTCGGTGGGGTCCATGGATACCGTGTATTCGTAGACCTTGTAGCCGGCGGGCAGGTTTTCGATATAGGGGTCGCCGTCGGCCTTCACTCCCGTGTTTACCTGGTCGTAATGCACGGTCAGATCGTGCGCCTTGCCGCCTTCGTCATAGACCTTGATGGTGCTGTGGGTCTTGAAGGCCGTGTCGGCAAGCTGCGGGTCCTGCGTGCCGTCCCAGCGGGTGAACAGGCCCAGCGTGGGATTGGCGTCATTGCTCGACTTGTCGGCGGTAGCTACGTCGTCCACCAGGCCCATGATGAACTTGGTGCTGGAGGTGCGCTGCGGGATGCAGTTCCAGCTGTCCAGAATGATGTCCTTGGGCGAACCGCTGCCGACAAAGACGGATTCCACATCGGAGGTCGACGAACCGGCGGCGGCGCCGCCTTCCTTGAAGGTCAGATTATTTTTGGTCGTCTGGTCGACGCGCCAGCCCTGCACGCGCATGCCCTGCGGATTCACCAGTTCGCGATCCTGGTTGAAGTAGAAGTCGCCGGCGCGGGTGTAGAAGATCTGGCTGGAGTTGGGAGAACGCACGCCGAAGAAGCCGTTGCCGTCAATGGCGATGTCCGTGGGGGAGTTGGTGGCTTCCATGGCGCCCTGGGTGAAGTCGCCCAGCACGGCGTACACGCTGGAACCCGCGCCGATCTGGGTGGGGCCGCTGGCGCTGGAGCCGGACAGATAGAGGTAGTCGTTGAAATCCATGCGCTGGGACTTGAAACCGAGAGTGCTGACGTTGGCAAGGTTGTTGCCGATAACGTTCATGTTCTTGCTGTGGGTCTGCAAACCGGAAACACCCGTCCACATGCTGGCAGAAAGACCGCTCATGATTTTCTCCTCCGTATGAATAACAGATTGCTGCTGTTTATTTGAAATTTATTGTGGGGGGAGGGAGCGCCTCCCCCGTTTGAAAACCGCTTGTTAGATGCTGGCGCTTCCAGACGTATCGCCGCCTGTCGACGAATCGGAGCCGTCGGCCGTGGAAGCTCCTTCCGTACCGCCGTCGCCTTCCGTACCGCCATCGCCTTCCGTGCCGCCGTCGCCCTCGTCGCCGTCTTCCGAACCGTCGGTTGCAAGCACCGGGCGGCTGGCGGAAACCAGTTCCACGTCGGCAAGCGTCATGCTCTGGCCGCCTTCGAGGCGCAGGTAGATGGTGCTGCCGTCGCGCAGGATATCCGTAACCTTGTCGGCCACCATGGGCGTGCAGAGAACCGCTTCGCCGTCGGTATCCGTGCCGGAAACCTGAACCGTATAGGTGCCGTCGGGCAGGGCCTGACCGGCGTTGTCCTTGCCGTCCCACTGGAACTTGAAGACCGTGCCCGCCGCCTTGGCGTCGAGGTTTTCCGTGTAGACGACCTGCTTCTGGCTGTCGTAGACGGTGATGGTGGTCTTCGCCGTCGCGCCGTTGAAGCTGTAGTAGAGGGGAGTGATTTCGGTGCTCGTCGTGCCGTCGGCGTTGGTCGTGCTGGTCTTGCCGATGACGTTGCCCACGGCGGTGACGTACTTGCCGATGTAATTGGTGGCGCTGAACATCTGCTGGTTGTTGGTGGCTTCCGTGAGGCCTTCCATGCTGGTGTTCAGGTTCATCAGCTGTTCAAGGCTGGAGAACTGCGCCATCTGGGCGATGAATTCCTGGTCCTCCATCGGATTCAGGGGGTCCTGATTCTGAAGCTGGGTCACCAGCAGCTGGAGGAACTGTTCCTTGCCGAGTTCGTCCGTGCCGCTCGAATTGTTGGCGATGGACTGGTTGAACTCGGTTTGCGTTTGCGTCAGGATGGAATTGACGGATGCCATGTCCTTTCTCCCCTCATCAAGATACTGTTTGAACCTATGCCACCACGTTTAGCCGCCGCGTGGCATATATTGCCGTTTGTTCTGTATCTTGCATGGACTGTGCCAAACCGTTAATTCCTTGATTTTCCGCGCCTCTGCGGGCCATGGCAAGGTTACGCAGGCGGGCAAGTTCTTCCCGGCGGGCATCTTGTTCCGCCCAGCTGTTGTGCTGCTGCATATTTTGCCATGCGTCGGCCAGCTGCTGCTGATCGTTGTTCTGGTTCTGGAGCTGGACTTCGATCTTGTCGATCTTCACGCCCTGCTGCTCAAGCTGCAGACGAATGGCCTCGACCTGCTGCTGCATGGCCTGCATGGTTTCCGTCTTTTCCGCGCGGATATGCGCGCTGACTTCGCCGTTGCGCGAGCTCAGGGTTATGGCGATGCTCCCCAGTTCAACGGGGTTGAGCTGCAGATCCAGGCGCGTGCCGCCGTTGCGCAGGGCCGAAAGCAGGCCGTTCTGCACCTGCTGCGCTGCCTGCGCCGAAAGATAGGGGCCTACCTCGGCGCGCGCGCCGGCGGGCTGCTGCTGCCCGGAAAGCTGGTACAGATTGGCGAAGGCAGTTCCCATGACGCCGTCGGAACGCACGTTCGTGGCGTTGCCGGCGGCAAGATCTACCTTGGAGAGCAGCGACGACCATGTGTTGCCGTTGTTCTTGCCGCCGTCGGGCGTGTTGCGCCCCTTGCCGTCCTGATTGCCGCCGGCAAGGTGCTGCTGGGGGTCGGCCTGTCCCTGCTTGGCGAGATGCTCGAAGCCGTCGGGAAGATCGGATCCCTGCGCGTTCTTGCTCAGGGCCTTGTTGAGCTGTTCGTCGCCGCTCTGGCGCAGGGCGTCCGTCAGGGTTCCGTGCGAATCTTCCTGCACGGTTTCCTTGATCATGGTCTTGCTCTGCTCAACTTCGCGGCTTTGCAGACTTTCGGCCTGCTGCTCCTTCTTCATGCGCTCGCGCGCCTTGTTGATGACGTTCTTCACCGTGGCCTCGGCGGCCGCGTCCAGCTTCTGCTGGCGGCTGGCCAGCTGGGCCAGATGATCGGTGGCGGGGCTCAGCAGAACCTGCATCTGCTCCTTGTTGAGTTCCAGATCGGTTGCGGAACCGAACATGCTCCGCATCTTGCCGAGCACGCTGTCGGGCAGATTCAGCGCCTTGCCAAGCAGCGCCAGATCGTCCTGAGAAAGGGAAATCCGCGACGTGGCGTCAAGCTCCATCAGCGCGCTGGAAATACCCGCCAGCGCCTGCTGGGCGTGCCCGTTACGCATCAGATCCAGCGTTTCGTCCGTCAGCTGGCCCGAGGGATCAAGCTGATTCAGCAGGGCCGTCAGCGACTTCTCGTCGTCGTCGGAGAGCGAGGGCTTGCGGCTGTTCATCTGCAGGCTTGCCAGCACCTGCGCGAGGGTCGCGCCGTCGGGCTGGCCCGCGAGAATATCGAAATCTGTAAGGCTTTCGGCGGGGGCGCCTTCCTTGAGCAGCTGGGAGCGCAGCTCCGCCAGCTCGCTCTTGGTGAAACTGACTTCGTCCAGGGTAAAGGTCACGCCGTCGGCGCTGACCCGGGGATTATAGGGGCCCGTGAGCAGAGGATTGGATTGCATGGCCTGCGAGACCGAGCGTTCTTCCTTCTCCTCGACGTCCTCCAGCGCTTCCTGCATAAGATCGTTGAAGTCGCTGTCGCTGTTGTAGTCCACCGCGGTGAATCCGGCGGAATCGAACAGGGACCATGCCGATGCCTGCGAACTGAAAGTAGGAATAAATTGCATGTTACACTCCTTGCGCCTCCCTATGTTTCAAGGAGCGTACCAGTTTGGGGTCGTCCTGATTTTATTGAATCTTTTTTGGGGATTTCTCCGCCGGAAACGGCAAGTCTTGCCCGCGACGGCAAAGGCTGCCGGGCGGGGGAGCGCGGGCGAAAAAAAAACGCAAGGGGGCCGCATGCGAGAAGCATGCGGCCCCCTTGCGTCGGGCATAAGGCCAGAAAGAGGCGGATTGTTCCGCTGCCTGCAAATAAGGAGCGGGTTCCGGGAAAGACGGGAAGTTTAAGTGATGCTGAGAACCCCAGGGTCAGGACTCGTTATTAAGAGCTGTCTCCCTGCGGGATAATATGCAAAAAATAAAACTATATGTTATGAAAACGTCTATCTTTACCTGCCTGTATGTTATGCGCGGGTTTTGGGGAAGATGGGGGAGTTTGAGGGGGAAGAAACCCCTTTTTGCCGCAAGCAAAAGGGGTTTCTTCCCCCTCAAAAAACTATTTTTAGGCGGCGGGCGTTCCGTAGATGTCGCGCATGGTCTGGAGGAGCTGGCGCAGGCGGACGGCCCAGCTGTGACAGCGCAGGACGCGGGCGCGTCCGGCCTCCAGGATGCGGCGGCGTTCGTCGGGATGGTCGAGGTAGTAGCGCACCAGATCGGGGATTTCCTCGGCCGAGTGGTAACAGACCATTTCCCCCGGTTCAAAGAGCGCTTCCATCTGCGGGCGCCAGTCGGTGAGTACGAAGCCGCCGGCAGCCGGGCCGTCGAAGATGCGCTGATTGACCGCGCCTTTCATCTGCTTGCTGGTGCAGTTGAAATTGATGGCCGAGTGGGCATAGAAGCGCGGCAATTCATCGTAATAGTTGATGATGCCGTGATAGCGCGGCTGGAGCTTCTCGTGCCGGAATTCAATTTTCCAGCCGTCGTCGCCCACGATGAGGGGACGGAAGGGCAGAAGCTGGCGCACGCAGCCGTTGCGATAGACGCGCGTTGCCTGCCAGGTCAGGGCCGTTTCATAGGCGAGGCGCTCCTCGTTGTCGGCAAGGGCCATGTAGCTGGCGTAGTCTTCGGGGCGGCGGCGTTCAAGAAATTCCGGCACCGAATGCGATTCGTCGGCCATGAATTCCTGCGCCGAGGCGCGGAAAGTCCGCAGCAGGGCGCGGGGCAGCCGCGTCTTTTTCAAACGCGCCCCGACCTTGTAGACCATGGAATTGCCCACAAAGGAAACGTCGGCTTTCCACGACGCCGGAACCGGACGGGACGAGGGGCGGAAACGCTCCAGATCCGTGCCCAGAGGCAGGTAGAAGGCATGGGGGAATCCGGCGGCGTGGAGACTGTCCACGTTGTCGGCGTCATAGGTGAAAAGAGCGGTCCAGGGCGAAATGTTCTTGCTGTAGAGATGGATGATCAGATGCGGGTTATCCACGAACCACGACGCCAGCGGCAGTTGCAGACGCGCCAGCAGGTCCATGAGGACGCCCTCGATATCCACGCCCATGTGATTGAGCGTCAGGCAGCAGTCGGGATGGAAGGAAAGCACGGCTTCCAGCAGCTGGCGCACGAAATCGCCCTGGGCTATTTCCCCTTCGCCGATGAGAACCAGCTTGTAGGGGATCTTGAGCTGCTCGCAGGCGCGCTGCACTTCGCCCATGAGAAAATATTTGCTGGTCAGCAGCAGCAGGCGCGGCGTGGCGTCGCGGAAGCGCGGGCGCACGGCGCGGCCCCAGAAATCGAAATCCGCGCTGGCGGCGAGCTGTTCGCGCAGCCATCCGTAATAGGGGCGGTCCAGTCGCTGATAGAAGGGAAGCGGCAGCGGCAGGAGCGGGCGCCCCTTGTTGGCCGTCTGCCAGTGGGTGAGGATGGTCAGCGCGGCCCTGGGATCGGCTTCCTGCACAAGCAGCACCCGTTCCCTTTGCGCGGCGTCAAGATCGGCAAGGGAAGCGGTAAGCCGCTGGAGATCGGTTTCCTTTTCGACGACGGCGACGGGGCCGTCGCGGTGTTCAAGCAGGTAGCGCAGGGCGTGACCCAGCCCCGCGCCAAGCAGCACCGGCAGCGCGTCCGGGCGTCTGTCGGCGCTGCGGGCCATATTGCATTCGCGTTCCGGCCCGGCGGGGCCGAGCATGACGAGCTCGCGACCGTCGACATGCGCGACGACGTCGTCGATGCGTCCGTTTTCGTTGCGCCGGGCTTCAAAGCGGCATGTCGTCATGCGCCTATTCTCCCGTAGCGGCATTGGGCACGACGATGATGTCCTCCTGACTCAGGCGGAAACAGACGTTTTCAAACTGGCGTTCCACCAGCATGTAGGCCTTGCCAATGGAGATTTCCACGCCGGGATAGACGACGCCCGGGACGATGAGACGGCAGTTCTGCATGCGCTCTTCGTCCACATAGAGGTGGGACCAGAGTTCGTCGCGGCGTTCGAGCAGCGCCTGGCGTTCGTTGCGGGCGCGTTGCAGGCGCTGGCCGTTGGGCGTTTCCGGCGGCAGATGTCCGGCGATGGCGGAAAGGTGGGTGACGCGCTGCGAGACGTTGGCGATGTAGGCGTCGAGCTTTTCCAGTTCGCGGATGGTCTGAGGGGAATAGCCGAGGTAGATCTTTGTGGTGATGGCGGCGCGGTTGCCAAGCTGCGTGCCGACGTAGACGCTGCCGTAAGCGTTGACCGTGGAGCCGTAGAGGCTGCCCTTGACGACAAGGTTGGTGCCGACGTAGAGCGTGCTGTAGAGGCAGTACTTGTCGATGACGATGGCGTCTCCGGCGCGGACTTCGAGCTTTTCCACGAAGGGGCAGAGAATCTTGCCCCCGGCGATAAGGCGTCCCCTGCCGCCGGTGCTGCCGCGGGCGCCGGCCTCCACCACCAGGTCGCCGCGGGCGCGCACGCGGCCGCCTTCCACCATGCCCATGACGCGCACGTCGTTGGCCTGAGCCTGGAAGCCGGCCCTGACGGAGCCGTGGACGGCCATGTCGCCCACGAAAAAGATGTTGCCGGTCTGGAAACTGACGTCGGAGCGGACGTTGAGCACATGCTTGACCGAGATCTTGCCGTCCAGATAGAAGACGTAGCCGTTGATTTCGGATTTCAGCAGATGCGGATTGTCGGGATCGACATAGGTGTTGGGCCCGACGGGGAAGGCGGGTTCTCTGAGGATGAAGCGATCGTCGGGTTTGGAGCCGGCCTGCTCGAAGGGAACGATCTCGGCGACTACCTGATCCTTGATGGCGTTTTGGACATAACCCAGGTTGTAGACGTCCGATTCGCCGTCGCTCTCCTTGGGTTTGAGAGCAAGGTGGTTCATGTCGGGATCGAAATAGTGGCGGAGATAGTATGTCACGTCAGTGCCTGCCTGTAAGCCCCGGCAGGGATTGAACCGGGGAAGAAAGGTTCAGGACGCAGACGCGGGACGGCAGAGCGGCCCCGCATCGACGTCACATTATTCCGAAAAATCAGTCATGCTGTTCGCAAGCGCCTCGCTGCCCGCAAGCGCCTCTTCCGAGAGCAGAATGCCGATGAAGCCTTCGATTTCCGTATCCTTCAGCAGTTGCAGCACATGCTGCGGCGGATGGAGAAGAAAGAGGGCCTTGCCGCTGCATACCCCCACGCTCTGGACGGCGACGAGCGCCCCCAGGCCGGAACTGTCCACCTCTTTGGTCTGGAGCATGTCGAGGGCGATCTTGTGGACGTTCTTTTCCCTCATGTGCCCTTCCAGTTCGGCGCGAAGGGATACGTAGTCCTCCAGCAGCATGGTGCCGCTGTGGCGCAGGATCGTAAAGCCGCTGTTCTTTTCTGCCTTCAGCTCGTACACGACGCGTATCCTCCCGGTGCCGTTCCGGTTATGAAAACAATTCCTCGGAATCGAGGAGAATGGTAACGGGGCCCCAGTTGCAGAGCCGCACGCGCATATCCGCTCCAAACACGCCTGATTCTACCCTGCAAGACGTATTTTCGTCAACCAAATTCGCAAACATCATGAAGAGGTTGCGAGCGACGTCGGGCGGCGCCGCCGCGCTGAACGAGGGGCGGCGTCCCCTGCGGCAGTCCGCGTAGAGGGTGAACTGGGGCGCGAGCAGCAGGTCGCCGCCGTATTCCTGCACGTCGCAGGTGAATTTTCCTTCCGCCTCCCCGGCGGGGGGGAAGACGCGCAGGCCGGAGAGCTTGCGGGCCATGCCCGCAAAGGCGGGGCTGGCCGGGAGATCGGGGCCGTCGGCCGGCCCGAAGCCCACCAGCGCCAGCAGGCCGGGGCCGATGGCGGCGACTTCCTTGTCGTCGACGGAAATCGATGCGGAAAGAACCCGCTGTATGAAAAGACGCACGACGCTATTCCTCCGGCGTTTTTTCGGCCTGCCTGCGTTCTTCCTCTTCGCGCAGGGCGCGCCGCAGCACCTTGCCCACGCTGCTGCGGGGCAGGTCTTCGCGAAATTCCACCAGACGCGGCACCTTGTAGGAGGCCAGTTTCTGCCGGCACCACGCGATGACGTCCGCCCGGCGCAGCTTCGCTCCGGCCCGGGGCATGACGTAAACCTTGAGCGTCTCGCCGCGCAGGGCTTCGCGGACGCCGATGCAGACGGCCTCCTCCACGTCGGGATGCTCGCGCAGCGTTTCCTCCACTTCGCGCGGATAGACGTTGTAACCGCCCACGAGCACGAGATCCTTCTTGCGATCGCGAATGAAGAAATAGCCTTCCTCGTCCATGACGGCGATGTCGCCGGTATACAGCCAGCCGTCGCGCAGGGTGGCGGCGGTTTCTTCCGGACGGTTCCTGTAGCCCTGCATGACCTGCGGCCCGCGCACGACAAGCTCGCCTTCCTGACCGGGAGGCAGGGGGGCGCCGCCCTTGTCCGCGTCGACGATGCGGGCGTCGGTCCCCGGCAGGGGCAGGCCGATGGAGCCGATTTTCTGCCGCTGCGGATCGCGCGGATTGATGTGGGTGATGGGCGACGCTTCCGTCAGACCGTAGCCTTCCAGAATGGACGCCCCGGTGAGCTCCTGAAACTTGCGGAAGATGTCGGGCGGCAGGGGCGCGGAGCCGGAAATGCACAGGCGAATACAGCCGAGATCGTGCTCCGGCAGGCTTTTCTGCTGGAGAAGCGAGGCGTAGACGGCGGGCGCTCCGGGAAAGACGGAAGGCTTGTGCTTGTCGATGAGGCGCAGAACGTCCTGCGGCACGTAGCGCGGCAGGGGCAGCGTGACGGCGGCCAGCGCCGCCGGAATGGTGATGCCCGTCGTCAGGCCGTAGACGTGGAAGAAGGGCAGAAGGGCGATGAAGCTGTGCCGCGCGGCGGCGGTTTCGCCGATGATGGTCAGAATCTGGCGGCTGTTGGTCCCCAGATTGGCGTGGCTCAGCATGACGCCCTTGGGCGTGCCCGTGGTGCCGCCGGTATACTGGAGCAGGGCGGGCGTCGTGATGGGATGGGGAACGGGTTCGGAAAGGCGGGGGGCGTCCTTGCGAAAGTCCTTCCAGCGCAGCACGGTATCGTCATAGGGGACGGCCGCGCCGGCCTGCCGCGACTGCTTGAGACGATAGAGCCAGTTGAGCGGGAAGGACAGGGCGTCGTCCACCGTGGTGACGATGCAGCGCCGCACCGGCAGCCGGGAGCGCAGGGGCGCTATTCTGGGCCAGAGCGCGTCGAGCACGATCAGGGTTTCGGCTTCGGCGTCGTTCAGGTTGGTCAGCAGCTCGGTTTCCATGTAGAGCGGGTTGACCATGACCGCTATGGCCCCGGCCTTGAGTATGCCCCAGAAGGCCTCCACCGTCTGGGGGAGGTTGGGCAGCATGACGGCCACGCGTCCGCCCGGCTCGACGCCGGCGCGGCGCAGCGCTCCGGCGAAACGTTCGGCCCTTTCGCGCAGCGTCCCGTAGGTAAGGCGCGTGTTCTGGAAGACAAGCGCCTGCCGGTCGGGATAGCGATCGGCCGCCGTGTCGAGAAGGGAATAGAGCGGCGCGTCGAACAGAGGGACGTCGCGCGGCGTGTCGGGAGCATAATGACGCAGCCAGGGCCGGGTCGAGTCTTCGGTCGTCATGCGTGTGCCTTTTGTGAGCGCTTGCCGGGAGTTTTCCGAACCGTCAGCGGGGCGGAAACCGGCGCGGTCGAAGTTTGTGGAAAAAGCTCCTGAAGCCGCGGCGTGATGCGCGGCCTTTCCGGCGTCTACGCGCGGAGTTCCTGCACGGCGCAGACGACGGCCTGCGCCTTGATGCCTTCGAGCCGGCCGGTAAAGCCGAGCCTTTCTTCCGTCGTGGCCTTGACGTTGACGCATTCCGGCGGCAGATGCAGCAGGCGCGCCACGTTCTTGCGTATGGCCGCCTTGTGCGCGCCCACGCGGGGCCGTTGCGCCACTATCGTCAGATCGACGTTGGAAAGGCGCAGCCCCTGTTCCTGGAACAGACGCAGGACCTCGTCCAGCAGCACGGCCGAAGAGATGTTCTCGAACGCCGCGTCGGTATCGGGAAAATGCTCGCCGATATCGCCCAGTCCGGCGCAGCCGAGCATGGCGTCCATCAGCGCGTGCAGCAGCACGTCGCCGTCGGAATGGGCTTCGACTTCCATGCCGCCGTCCAGGGGCACGCCGCCCAGACGCAGGGGGCGTCCCGGCCCGTAGCGGTGGACGTCGTAGCCGAAGCCCACGCGGGGCGCGGTCTGCGGCGCCGGGGCTTCCGTCAGCAGGCGCAGATCTTCCGCATGGGTGATCTTGCGGTTGCCGGCGTCGCCTTCCACCACGATTGCCGCGTGCCCCCGCGCTTCCATGAGCGCGGCGTCGTCGGTGACTTCAAGCCCGCTCGCCGCGGCCGCGGCGTGGGCTTCCCGCAGCAGCCGCGCGTCGAAGCCCTGCGGCGTCTGCACGGCGGCCACTTCGGAGCGCGGCAGGGTGGCGACGATGCGGTCCCCGTCCAGACGCTTGACCGTATCCGTCATGCGGAGACCGGGCACGACGGCCGGAGCGCGCCGCAGGCCTTCCAGCACGCGATGCGTCAGCGCGGCCGAAAGAAACGGGCGCGCCGCGTCGTGAATCAGAACGTGGGTGCAGTCCTGCGGCAGGGCTTCCAGCCCGAGGCGCACGGAATCCTGCCGCCGCGCGCCGCCCGGCACGGCTATCCACGGCAGCCCCGGGTCCTCCTCGGCCGCCAGGGCCCGGCACTGCTCCGTCGCGATTTCAAAATGTCCGGCGGGAAAGACGAGGATCAGTCCTTTCACGGCCCCGCAGCGGCTGAAGGTCCGTACCGAATGCCAGTAGAGCGGAACGCCCCGCCATTCCAGAAACTGCTTGGGCGTTCCGTTGGTGGATGCGCCCATGCGGCTGCCGCCGCCGGCCGCCACGATGATTGTCCAGGGTTGCTGCGTCACCATGCACCTCTTTAGACATTTTCAGTTTGAAACGCAGTGCGTTTCAAACCCTGCGGCCTGTCGTTTCGCGAAAAAAAACGCGGTTGTTGCGCTCGCTTTTGGCCGGGCGGCGCGACGCCGCCTCGCGTTTCGCCTTTTAAAGGCAAGACGCCCCGGCCGGCGAATCCGCGCCGGCGCGACAGGAAACAAATCGAAAGGCGCGAGACTGATCCGTCCGCTTCCCTGCGTTCGCGTCGCGTTTTCGCGGCGGCGTTCCGCGCGGGGGAGCGGCGCTGTTCCGGGAGCGCGCCGCCCCTAGTTTTCATCGCCCGTGCCGCGTTGTCAATCCATGATCGGCGCCGGACGGGGGTCGCGCGGGCGGAGGCGTCGCTTTTTGCGCGAATCCATTCCCTTTGCCGGAAAAGTAGGCTACATCCCGAAAGAACAAAGGAGTTCGAAATGACGGACGCCGCTTCCTCCGGCAGCTTCAGGGGCTACGCCTGTATCGTCGCCGCTGCGACCTGCTGGTCGCTCATCGGCGCGGTGGGGCGTCTGCCCATGAGCGCCGGGGTCAGCCCTCTGGAAACCGCCTTCTGGCGCACGGCCTTCGGGTGCCTCTGCTTCGCGCTGCACGTCTTCCGGGACGGCGGCTGGCGCATGCCCTGGCGGCACGCGCTCTGTCTGACGGCCTTCGGTTTCTGGGGCGTGGGCGCGTTTTTCGGTCTGACGCAGTATGCCGTCGCGCTCAGCGGTGGGGCCACGGCCGTTGTGCTGCTCTATACGGCGCCGGTCTGGGTCGCCCTGTTTTCCTTCCTTTTCTTTCATGAGCGGCCGGACAGGGGGACGATTGCGGCCATGCTCGCGGCGCTGCTGGGCACGGGGCTGCTGTGCGGTTCCGGGGGCAGCCTGTCGGCCTCGCCGTCCCTGCCGGGCATTGTCTGCGGTCTGGGAACGGGCCTGTGCTACGCCACGCATTATCCCTTCTGCCGCTGGTGGCAGCGGCGTTACGCCACTGTCGTCATCTATGCCTACATGTTTCTCGGCGGCACGCTGGCGCTGGGGCTGTTCGCGCCGGTGGAAATGACGCACAGGGCGGCGGACTGGGGCGCCTTTGCCGTGCTGGGCGTCGTCTGCTGCTATGCGGGATATTACTGCTACGGGCAGTCGCTGCTGCGGATTCCGCTGGTGCGGGCCGCGGGCATCGCCTATCTGGAGCCTCTGCTCAGCACGCTCTGGCTGGCGATTTTCTGGGGCGAGGCGTTTTCGCCCCTTGGCTGGGGCGGAAGCCTGCTGATTCTCGGGGCCGTGCTGACCATCACGCTGCGACGCCGGGATCTTGCGTGACGCGCGTCCGCGCGGGCGGGAAATCGCGCGGGGAAGGCCGCGTGCGCGGCGTCGGACAGGAGAGCGTTTCAGCTTTGAAAAAGTGAAACGCGAGGCGGCGGCGCCCGGCCAGAAGCGATCGGAAAACCGTGTTTTTCCGCGAAGCGACAGGCCGCAGGGGTTGAAACGCAACGCGTTTCAAACTGAAAATGCTCTAGTGAGTCGTCGGGCCGCGCTGGGGAAAATGCGGTCCTTGCCGATAAGAGGGATAGTTCCGGTTTTTTTCTTTCTTCGGAGAGCGTTGCCGGACGCCGTTGAGGGGGCGTTACGGAGGACAGAGGAGGCGTCAATGACGATTTCACGCAGTACGGCAGTCATGAATCTGCTGATGGTGGTTCTTGTGTGTCTGGTGGGGCTGTGCAGCCTGCGCCTGACTTCTGCATAGCGGAATCGGCGCTCAGGGAGGCCCGCAAGACCGCATCCTTTGCTCTGGGCGCGGAAATGATGGAGTCTTCCCGCATGCTGACGCAGCAGGTACGCAGCTTTGCCGTGACGGGGAATCCCGAACATGAGCGGAAATACCTTGCCGTCGTGGACGAGCGGGCCGGGGCATCCCCCGCTCCCCGGACAAGCTCGTCGCCCCCGGGCGCACCGTGCCGCTGGAAGAGCTGCTGAAGGAGCAGGGCGCCACGCGGGAAGAGCAGGCCCTGCTGCAAAAGTCCATGGATCTTTCCAATGATCTGGTAAAGCTGGAAGAGGAGGCCATGCGGGCGGTCAAGGGCGCGGACGGCGCGCCTCCGAACCGGGAGCATGCCCGTTCCCTGGTATTCGGCAGCGATTACGAGCGGGAAGTGACCAAGATTATGGCGCCGCTGGAGGAACTGAATCAGCGTATCAAGTCCCGCACGACGCAGGCGGCGGCCGAAGGCCGCAAGGATGTGGAGGTCGCGCTGACGCTGTCTCTGGTCATGCTGGGGGCGCTGCTCGTCTGCGTGGGGCTGTCCTTCATCTTTACGCGCCGCTATGTCTGCCGGCCGCTGAAGCAGACGTCCGCCTTTGCCGTGCGCGTCGTGGAGGGCGACGACAGCCGGCGCATTCCCAATCCGCCCCAGAACGAGATCGGCGATCTCGGCCGCGCCCTCAATGTCATGATGGACAAGTTTGAACGGGAGTTGTCCTTTTCGCGCGGCATCGTGGCCTCGCTGCCCATTCCCTGCGTCATCTGCGACGCCGGGGGCGTCGTCTCCTTTGTGAACGCGCCCATGCTGGACATGATCGACAGCCGCGTCGATCCGGAAACCTTCTTCGGCAAGCCGCTGTCCGCGCTGCTGAACGGCGATACCGTCCTGCAGCGGATGGCGGAGGAGAGCGTCCGCAAGATGGAGGATATTTCCCGCGACATTCATTTCACGAAGGCCGACGGATCTCTCTATCACGGGCGCGTCTACTGCAGCCCCATGTTCAACAAGGACGGCAAGGTGGCCAACGTCATGGCCGTCTGTCTGGATCTGACCAGCCTCATGGAACAGCAGGAGGCCATGCAGAAGACGGCCGCCACCATGCAGGAAGTGGCGGCCTCGGCCGACAGGATGGTGACCGAGGCCAACGACGCCTGCGGCGTCATGGCCGACATGATGGATCGCACCGACGCGACGGCGGCGGATATTTCCCAGAGCATGCAGGAGACGGTCGCCTCCATGGAGCAGATGAACAGCGCCGTTCTTGATATCGCGCAAAATGCCGGCGCCGCCGCCGGGAGCGCCGCGGCCATGCACAGCAAGGCGGACGAGGGGCGCGCGCTGGTTCGCGAGCTGGTGCTTGCCATCAAGACCGTGCACGGCACCGCCGAGCAGCTGCGTCAGGATATGGGCAAGCTGCGCGACGACGCCGCCAGCATCGGCCAGATCATGACGGTGATCACCGATATTGCGGATCAGACGAATCTGCTGGCCCTGAACGCCGCCATCGAGGCCGCGCGCGCCGGGGAAAGCGGACGCGGTTTTGCCGTCGTGGCCGACGAGGTGCGGAACCTTGCGGAAAAGACGCGTTCGGCGACGGCGGAAGTGGCCGAGAGCATCGCCTCCATTCAGCAGAGCACCAGAAAAAACATGGAGCACGTGGATCAGACGGTCAAGGATATCGCCTCGGCGACGGAACTGGCGGATCGTTCCGGCAAGGGGCTTGACGAAATCGTGTCTCTTTCTTCCGAAACGTCCGACAAGGCGCAGGCCATTGCGACGGCGACGGAAGAACAGTCCGCCTCGGTGCACAGCGTCAACCATTCCATTGAAACGGTCAACGATCTGTGCGCGCAGGCGGCGGAAACCAGCCTGTCCGCCAACGACGCCGTGCGGCGCCTGCGCGGACAGCTGTCGGATATTCTCGGACTGATGGAAAAGCTCGTGGCCGAGCGCGGCTAGAGCGTCTTGCCCTTGAAAAAAGGCCCCCCGCCGCGCGGCGGGGGGCCTTTCGCTTTATCGGGGGAAGCCCCGCTGTTTCTTTCGTTCAAAGGGCGGGATCGCCCGTGTTAGCGCCCGGACTGCTCCTTGGCGGCGCGGATGAACTCGCGGAACAGGGGATGCGCGTGCATGGGCCGCGACTTGAATTCGGGATGGAACTGGCAGCCGAGGAACCAGGGATGATCCTTGAGCTCGATGATTTCCATCAGGGAGTTGTCGGGCGCCATGCCGCTGAAAACGAGGCCGTGTTCTTCAAGAACTTCCTTGAAGGCGTTGTTGAATTCGTAGCGGTGGCGGTGGCGCTCGTCAACGATATCCTTCTGATACGCTTCGGCGGCGCGGGTTCCGGGCAGAACCTTGCAGGGGTAGGCGCCAAGGCGCATGGTGCCGCCCTTGTTGCTTTCCTCGTCGCGGCGTTCGAGGTTCTGCGTCCTGAAGTCGTACCACTCCTTCATGAGGTAGATGACCTTGTGTTCGGAGAGGGCGTTGAACTCTTCGGAATTGGCGTCTTCAAGGCCGGCCACGTGCCGCGCGAACTCGATGACGGCGCATTGCATGCCGAGGCAGATGCCGAAGAAGGGAATCTTGTTTTCGCGGGCGTGGCGAATGGCGGCAATCTTGCCTTCGACGCCGCGATAGCCGAAACCGCCGGGCACGAGAATGCCCTGACAGCCGCGGAAGGTTTCGGCGGCGTTTTCGTTGGTGACGTTTTCGGAGTTGACGTAGCGCAGATCAACGGCGACGCGATTGGCCACGCCGCCGTGAATCAGGGCTTCGTGAAGGCTCTTGTAGGCCTCCTTGAGGTCAACGTACTTGCCCACGATGGCGATGGTCACCCGGCCCTGGGGGTTGGCGCAGTCGTGAACGAGCTGCTTCCAGGCTTCAAGATGGGCGTTGCGCGCGGGCAGGCGCAGCATGATGGCCACCTTCTGATCGAAACCTTCCTCATAGAACTTGAGGGGCACTTCGTAGATGTTGTTCACGTCCACGGAGCAGAAGACGGCGTCCTGATCCACGTTGCAGAACAGGGCGATCTTGCGGCGCATTTCCTCGGGAATGCTCTGTTCGCAGCGGCAGAGGATGATGTCGGGCTGAATGCCGATGGAGAGCAGTTCCTTGACGCTGTGCTGGGTGGGTTTGGTCTTGTGCTCCCCGGCGGCCTTGAGGTAGGGCACAAGGGTCAGGTGGATGTTCAGGCAGTTGTCGCGGCCGAGATCGGAGCGAAGCTGCCGGATTGCCTCAAGAAAGGGCAGACCCTCGATATCGCCGACCGTGCCGCCGATTTCGATGATGGCCACGTCGGGCGCGTCGTCGCCCTCGGCAAGGGAAAGGACGGTGCGCTTGATCTCGTCGGTGATGTGCGGAATCACCTGCACGGTGCCGCCAAGGTAGTCGCCCCTGCGCTCCTTGGCGATGACGCGGTTGTAGATGGCGCCGGAAGTCGTGTTGTTCTTGCGCGACATGGGCACGTTGAGGTAGCGTTCATAGTGCCCGAGATCGAGGTCCGTTTCGGCGCCGTCGTCAGTGACGAACACTTCCCCGTGCTGGAAAGGATTCATGGTGCCGGGGTCGACGTTGATATAGGGATCCAATTTTTGGATGGTGACGGTCAGACCTCTGGTCTGGAGCAGGGCGCCCAGGGACGCCGCCGCCAGCCCCTTGCCGAGAGAGGAAAGCACGCCGCCGGTCACAAAAATAAATTTGGTTTTCATGGCGTTCACCTTTGTGTTGCGCCGGACTGAAAACGCGACTGAAGCGGGAGACAATCCGGCAGGATCGGACCATATTACACAAAAACGCCGCCTTGACCAGCGTTGACAGGCGTTGTCAAACTACATAGTATCAATTCCCTTTTCAGGGCGTGCCCGCGGCAGGCGGACGCCCGGGAATCGTCGTTACGGCATCTTGCTGGAGGTCTGCAAAGCATGGGCATGGTCAATACCCTTGTCATCACCGGCTACGGAACCAACTCGCATCTTGAAACGGCGCACGCCGCTCGTCTGGCCGGGGCCGACAGGGTCGACGTGGTGCATTTTTCGGATATCGTGGCCGCCAGGGTGCGTCTGCACGACTATCATTTTCTTGTATTTCCCGGCGGCTTCCTCGACGGCGACGATCTCGGCGCCGCCCAGGCGGCAAGCATGCGCTGGCGCTATCTCAAGGACGACAAGGGCGTGCCCCTGCTGGACAGCCTGACCCGTTTCCTGGAAGACGGCAAGCTGGCGCTCGGCATCTGCAACGGCTTTCAGCTGCTCGTGAAGCTGGGCGTGCTGCCCGCCGTGGACGGCGCGCGCTTCAGCCGTCAGGTTTCCCTCGGGCACAACGATTCCGCCCGCTACGAGGATCGCTGGGTCAGGCTTGCCGTCAATCCGGAAAGCCCCTGCGTCTTCACCAAAGGGCTGCCGCCTCTTTACATGCCCGTGCGCCACGGCGAGGGCAAGCTGATCGCCCAGGATGAGGAAACCCTGCGCCGTCTTCAGCAGGACAATCTGATTGCCCTGCAGTACGCCGACCCCGAAACCGGCAAGCCCACGCAGGAATATCCGCATAATCCCAACGGTTCCGCGCTCGCCATCGCCGGCCTGACGGACCCCGCGGGCCGCGTGCTGGGCCTGATGCCGCATCCCGAGGCGTTCCATCATGTGACCAATCATCCCGCATGGACGCGCGGCGAACTCGACGCCCCCGGCACGCTGCTCTTTGTCAACGCCGTGCGCTACCTGCGCGAGGAGCGCTAGGGGCCGCCATGCGACAGAAAGACTGCATCGCCGCCATAGAGCGCATCGCCTGTCCCGCCGCCGCCGCGTCGTGGGACGCGTCCGGCATGCAGGTGGCCGGCCTGCGGGATGAAGTTCGCCGCGTGGCCGTCTGCCTTGACCCCACGCCCGCGTCCGTCGCCGCGGCCCTTGAGGGGGGCGCGGATTTCATCCTGAGTCACCATCCCCTGCTGCTCAAGGGGCGTCTGCCGTCCGCGCCGGACGCCTATCACGCCGTCCTGCGCCTGCTGCTGCGGGCCGACGTGCCGCTGTACGCCGCGCATACGTCGCTGGACGTCAATGTCTACGGCCCCGCCGGCTGGCTGGCCGACGAGCTGTCGCTCGCCAACCGGGTCGTTCTTGAGGCGGCCGGGCGCGACGCGCCGCAGGGGCCGCTTGGCTACGGTCTGGCGGGGGACCTGCCCGAACCCATGACGCTTGACGCCCTTGCCCGCGTTCTCGGGCGTCATATCGATCTTTCCACCGCCGCGATCTGCGGCGCGGCGCCCGCCCTCGTGCGGCGCGTCTCCTACTGCACCGGCTCGGGGTCTTCCCTGTGGCCCGCCGCCGCCGCTCTCGGCGCCGACGTGCATATTACCGGCGATGTAAAATACCATACCGCCCTTGAGGCCGGTATCTGCATGATCGACGTGGGGCATCACAGCCTTGAAGAAGAAATGATGCGTCGCATGGCTCTGATCCTGGCCGGAGAACTGCCGGGGACGGACGTCTTTTTCGTTCCTTCGGCCTCTCCCCTGCGCCCGCTGGCCGGGGCCATCGATGATTCCGCTTTTGAGGAGTAAGCATGAGCACCGCAACCTACCTTGAGCAGATCCGTCAGCTGGTGGAACTGCAGAAAGTTGATGACGAAATTTTCGCCGTGCGCCAGGAAATGGAGCGCGCGCCCCGCGAAGTGGAAGAGCTGCGCCAGAAATTCGCGGCCAGCGAGGCCCAGCGCAACAAGATTCTGGACAAGCTGACCCATCTGCAGGAACAGCAGAAGCGCCTTGCCCTTGAAATCGACGACGATTCCGCCCGCATCAAGAAGAGCAAGAACAAGCTCATGCAGGTGGAGGACGCCCGCTCCTATCACGCCATGATGCGCGAAATGGACAGCATGGAAAAGATCAATCGTTCCCGCGAGGAAGAAAAGGTCGCCCTGCTGGAGGAACTCCAGCTTCAGAACGACGCGCTCGCGGAACTGGATCGTACGCACTCCAGCCTTCAGGCCGAACTTGAAGTCAAGGAAGAAGGCCTGCAGGAAAAGCTCGCCATCTGCAACGACAAGCTGTTCAGGCTGGGAAAGACGCGCGAGGACGCCAGCCGTCTGGTGCCGCAGCCCATTTTCATGCGTTACGAGTTCATTCGCAAGCGTCTTGAACACCCGGTCATCGTGCCCGTGCGCGAGGGCATTTGCAGCGGCTGCAATATTGCCGTGCCGCCGCAGTCCTTTATCGAGCTGCAACGCGGCCAGCAGATTCTCAGCTGTCCCAACTGCCAGCGCCTCATTTACTGGTGCGAGCATTTTTCCCAGCCGCACGAAACCGCGCCCGCCGCGCCGAAGCCGCTGCACGACTAGTTTTTGCCGGGGGAGGAAGCGCCGTCCTTCCGCGCGGAAGGGCGGCTTCCTCCTCGCGCGTCCTTCTTTGGCCTTCCCCTTGCGGCGCGGGCGCGTTCCAGGGAACATTTTTGAAAATCACGACGGGAGCGGGACGGATCGTCGCTGCGGGCCGCAAGGCCCGGGGAGGAAAGTCCGGGCTCCGCAGGGCAGGACGCTGGATAACATCCAGGAGGGGCGACCCTCGGACAGCGCCACAGAAAGCAAACCGCCGCGCAAGCGGTAAGGGTGAAACGGCGGTGTAAGAGACCGCCAGATGTCGCAGCGATGCGGCATGCTCGGCATACCCCGTTCGGAGCAAGACCAAATAGGGAAGGGGCCGGCCCGGCCGTACCTTCCGGGTAGGTTGCTTGAGGGCGCGGGCAACCGCGCTCCTAGAGGAATGACGATCGGCGCGCGTTCGCGCGTTACAAAACCCGGCTTACAGGCCCGCTCTCGTCGGAAAGACGCCGTCGCAACCAAGAAAGATGGTTGCGGCGGCGTCTTTCGTTTTGAAAACGCTCTCAGGACGCGCGGGACTCCCGCCGGAGCAGGAGCGCGCGGCAGAGGGCGGCCAGATCGGTTTGACGCGGGGGACGGCCGAGGGCCGCAAGCGGCGCGCGCCAGGCGTCGCCCAGAAACCAGAGGGGGACGCGGCGCACCTCGTCGACAAGATCGTCGTGCCAGCCGTCGGGATGCATGCCATGATCCGACGTGACGCAGAGGGCGCAACCTTCCGCCAGCCAGCGGGGAACGTGGCGCGCGAGCAGGCCGTCGGCTTCGCGCGCGGCCTGCCGGTAGGCCGCGCTGTCGCCGCCGGAGAGATGCCCCGCGTTGTCGATATTCATGCTGTGAACAAGCAGGAGGTGGGGCGAGAAACGGCGGTAGAGCGCTTCGGCGTCGCCGAAAAGCTCCTCGTCGGGGTAGTCGTCGCGGCGATAGAACAGGCCGTGGCTTATGGGCAGCGACGGATCGAGGGTAAGGCGATCCCGCTCGGGAACAAAGGGCGCGCGGTTGCACAGTTCGCTGAACCAGTAATAGGCGGCCGCGGCCGTGACGAGTCCTGCCTCGCGGGCATGATGGAAGAGCGTCGGCGCGGGGCAGAGGCGCGCGTCGTCATTGCGAAAAATACCCAGCTCCGCGGGCGCGCGGCCTGTGAGAAGGGTTGCGTAGAGCGGACGGGAAAGAGGCGGCAGGGCGCAGGAAAGCGTGTGGCGAACGGCGTCGCCGTTTTCGACCAGCGCGGCCATGAAGCCCATGCGCGCGTCGGCGGCGGCGGCGTGAAGGCCGTCCAGCAGAACAAGGATAAGGCGGGGCACTACCAGTCTCCCGGTCCGGCGGGTCTGTGGGGAAAGGCCAGCCCCGGCGCTTCGGCGCGCAGCCCGGCGGCGGTTACGCCGACGACGGGCAGGCGTTCGCGCAGCCAGCGGAAAAAGGAAAAAATCTTTTCAACGTGAGCGTCGGCGGCCTTCTGATCCGGGGTCTGGGGCGAGCCGCCGGGCATGAGCTCGGAGGAATGCCAGAAGATACTGAGCGTTTTGCCGCCGCGCGCGCGGTGGAGAAGGGCGGCGGCGCGCATGACGCGGGGGCCGTGCCAGAAGGGATTGGCGCTGAGCGCTCCCCAGAAATGGAAGCGGTCGCGGCGGGGAACGTCGCGGACAAGGGCGCGCCAGAGAGCGGGCAGGGGGCGGAACAGCGGTATCTGGGTAATGGGCGCTTCCAGCAGGGCCTCGCCGTCGGGCGTCGCGCCGTCCACCCAGTAGGGATCGGCGGGGGCGAGAAAGTGATCCGGCCCGTCCTTGTGCTGCCGCAGCGGACAGACGGAACTGTCCAGGGTGACGCCCTGTTCCGCCAGCAGCGGACGAACGCAGTTCTTGAGGTCCCAGCGGCCCATGCGGAAACTGACAAGCGGCGCGCCGTTGAAGGCGCGTCCGGCCTCGAAAAGCGACGTCAGGCGGCGGCGCAGCAGATCGCGATCCAGCAGGTGGGTACGCGTCGGCGCGCCGGCGCCGCGATCCGCCGTCAGGGGCGGCGTGCTCCAGTGGTGGAGGTGCGCGGCGATTTCCGCGCCGTGCCGATCCCGGAGACGTTCGAGCGTCCGGCAGGCGGCGGCGTTTGTCAGAACGGAATGCGCGCAGAAGAGCGTCAGGGGAAAGCCCAGCTCGTCGGAAAGCGGGGCAAGACGTTCCAGCAGGGCGACATTGCGAACGCCGCAGCCGGTCGAGGCGTAACGCCCGGAAAACAGGCCTTCTTCTTCCACGTCGAGGCTGACCACGACGCGCATGGGGGCGGAAGCGGATGCAGTCATGCCCCAAGTGTAGGGATTGCGGCGGGGAATGGCAAGAAGGGACGCTTGCCAAAATGACCGCGATGCGGGAGAATGCGCGCCATGCCTGTACCTCTTTCTGTTGCCTTTGTCATGGAAGACCTGTGTTTCGGCGGGACGCAACGGCAGATGCTGGAGCTGGCCTGCCGTCTGGAT
Source organism: uncultured Desulfovibrio sp. (assembly GCA_944324555.1). Lineage (GTDB taxonomy): Bacteria > Desulfobacterota > Desulfovibrionia > Desulfovibrionales > Desulfovibrionaceae > Desulfovibrio. The sequence goes on along the minus strand of CALUWU010000190.1, from coordinate 19,193 downwards.
CGCAATCGCTTTGCGCCTGTCATGATCACCCTGACGGGCGAGACCGACATGGACGCGACCGCGCGCGAGGCCGGGATTCCGCTGGTGCATCTGGGGACGGATCGGCGTGTTCCGCCTCTTTTCTTCTTGTCGCTGCGGCGCGAGCTGGCGCGCCTGCGGCCGGATATCGTGCTGCCGGGAACGGCGCTTCCCAATATCTGGTGCAGAATCTGGGGCAAGCTGCTGCGGCTGCCCTGCGTCGTGGGGACGGTGCGCGGCGGCGGCGGTCCGCGGCGGCAGCACGAACGTCTTTTGTGGCGTCTGACCGGAACCATGATCTGCAATTCCCTTGCGCTGCGGGAAGTCCTACAGGGCATGGGCATCCCGGCGGCGCATCTCCATTACATTCCCAACGGCGTGGATACGGAGCGTTTCGCTCCGGCGGACCCGCCGCCCTCGGCGCGTCCTCCGGAGATCCTGTGCGTGGCGCGTCTTGCGGGCGACAAGGAGCATGAAACACTGTTCCGGGCGCTGGAGCTGGTGCGAAAACGCCATCCCGACGCCGTGCTGCGTCTGGTGGGCGACGGCCCGCGTGAGGCGGAGCTGAAGGCGCTGGCCGCGGCTTCTCCGGCGCGGGAGGCCATTCTCTTTACGCCGGGCACGCCGGACGTGCGCCCCTGGTACGACCGGGCGCGGCTGTTCGCGCTTTCTTCGGCGCGCGAGGGGCAGCCCAACGTCATACTGGAAGCGCTGGCCTGCGGTCTGCCCGTGTGCGCCACGCGGGTGGGCGGCATCCCCCATCTGCTGGACGGGGGGGACTGCGGGCTGCTGAGTCCCGCGGGCGACGCCGCGGCCATGGCGGAAAACATCCTGCGTCTGCTCGACGCGCCCGGGGAGGGCGACGAGCTGGGCCGGCGCGGGCGGGCCAGGGTGGAAAAGGCCTTTTCCTTTGCCGCCATGGTGACGGCGCATGAAATGCTGTTTGAAAAATGTTCGGGACGCGGATGAGGAATCGCATCATGAAAAATGCGGGACTTGCGATCCTGTTGCTGTGTTGCGCCTGCGGTCTTGCGCCCGCGACGGCGGCCGCCGGAGGCGACGAGCGCACGGAAGTGTGGAAGGGAAAGATGTATTCCTCCACCTTCCGGGCGGCCATGTGCGTCGCGCCCGACGGCAAGGCCCGCGGGGTGCTGCTGCTGCGCCGCCGTTCGGGCGAGGTGGATACGTACCATTTTTACGGCGAGGAGCGAAACGGTCTCATTTCCGTAAGGCATGGCTCCGGTCACCGGCTGGAAGCCCGGCAGACCTCGCCGGCAACGGTGGAGGGCGCTCTGCGTCTGGCCAACGGCATGAAGATTTCCTTTGAGGCCGATCGGGAAAGCCCCGGGCGCGTCTCGGGAGATTGCGCGCCGTTGTAGACCGTGTTGCGGAACGGTTCCGGCCCGGCCGGAACCGCCTTTTTCAACGTCTGCGGCCCTTGCGGCTTTGAGGATGGATGATCATGCTCTGGTTTCTGCTGATTGGCGGCGCTGTACAGTGCTTTTTGCTGTTCTGGCTGTTGCGGACGGGACGACGGCTCGATCGGGAGCGTCTTCTTCCCGCGCCCAAACGTCGCCGCTGGCCCTCGGCGGCCCTGATCGTGCCCGCCGCCGGGGAGCATCCCATGATGGAAGCGGCCTTGCGCAGTCTTTTGATGCAGGATTATCCGGGGCTGATACCCATTTTCGTCACGGCGACGGAAGACGAGCCGGCCGCGCGCCTGACGCGTCGCCTGCGGGAGGAATTTCCGGCCCTGCGTCATGTGGTCGCCGGCAAGGCGGAAGGCTGCGGCCAGAAGAATCACAACAGTCTTGCGGGCATTGCCGCCGCCGGCGACGCCGTCGAGCTGCTGCTCTTTTGCGACAGCACGCACCTTGCCGCCCCCGACTTTGCGCGCCATCTTGCCGCGCCCGTTGCGGACGGCGAGAGCGATTTCAGCACGGGGTACCATGCCGTGCGGCCTCGCGACGAATCCCTGACGACCCTGGGCTATGCCTTCTGCGTGCAGCTCATGCGCTATCTGCAGGGGCTTACGCCTTCGTTTACCCAGCCGTGGGGCGGGGCCATGTGTATCCGGCGTTCCGTCTTTCAGCACATGGGCCTGCGGCGCTTCTGGCAGGACAACGTCGTGGACGACTGTTCGCTGGCCGGGCTGCTGGCCTCGCTGGGCAGGCGCGTGAAGCTCAGCCCCGGAGCCCTGCTGTATACCGAGGCCGAGCGTCATTCCTTCAAGGTCTGGCGCGCCTGGATGGACAGGCAGGTCCTTTTTCTGAAATTCTGCGTGCCCGCGCAATGGGTCTTGCTGAGCCTGCTGCCGCTGTTGCTGATAGCGCCGTCGCTGCTGGCCCTGTGGGCCGTGATCGGCGTCGCGCTGCATGTTCTTCCCGGCACGGCTGGCCTTTGCGGCCTTGGCGTGCTGCTGATTCAGGGGGCGCTGCTGCACGGCTGGCGCTGTCAGATCTGCGCGCCCGGCTCCCTGTGGCGCTGGCTGCTCGCCTTTGCCCTGAGCGCGGCGTTGTTTTCCGAGGTCTACGCGCGCACGATTCCCGCCCGGGGTATCCTGTGGCACGGCATCTGGTATCGCGTGGGCCGGGGCGGCCGCGTGCTCGAAGTGCGGCGCGACTGACGGCCGCGTCCCGCCGGCCTCCCATCCTTTCATTTTCACATCCAGCCGACGCGGCGCCGCGCCGCCGCACAGGGTTTGTATGATAGCCGCATCAGATCTTTTTCGCGTCAGCCTGCGCCAGGTCGTGCGTCAGCGCGGCTTCGGCGTCATTCTGTCCATTGCGCTCGGCATTACCGCCTTTATCACGCTGGCGGTGCTGGGGCAGGAAATACGTTATAAAGTCGGGCAGGATATGGTGCTCATGGGCGGGGTCAACGTCATCCGCGTCTATATGGACGACAGGCAGTACCCCGGCCAGCCGCTCCGGGAATTCTATCCCGAAACCGTCGAGGCCGTCCGCAAGCTGCCCGGAGTGGGACTGGTGTGCGCTTCCGTCCGCAACGGGCAATACTTTCCCATGCAGGTCGGGGAACGCCGTCTTGCGGTGGGCATGCTCGGCGTCGATCAGAATTTCTTCGACGTCTTTTCGCTGGAAATGGTCGCCGGGCGTTTTCTCTCCGCGGAAGACGTGTCCATGCGGCGGCGGGTCTGCGTTCTTGGCAACGAGGGCGCGGAGAATCTTTTCGGCAATGCGGAAAACGCCATGGGCAAGCTGCTGACCCTGGGCAACGATATCTTTGAGGTCGTGGGCGTCGCCAGCGGCGTCATGCTGGGCGACTGGCGGCAGGGCGGCTTTATTCCCACGACAACCATGATCGATCGCAACTGGGGCGACGGGCGCGTGTCGCGGCTCTTCGTGCGCGGCATCGGCTGGGAAGACGTGCCGCCGCTGACGCAGCTCATTCCGCAGACCGTGCATTCCGTGCAGGACGCCCCCTATCTGGTCGTCGGCACGCAGGCCGATCAGCTGGAACGCATCAAGGCGACCTTCATGTGGGTGGAGGCGCTGCTCTGGCTGGGCATCGCGGCCTCGCTCATGCTGGGCGGCTTCGGCATCTGGTACGGCACCTTCGCGGCCGTGCGCGCCCGCACGCGCGAGGTGGGCCTCAAGAAGGCCATGGGCGGCTCCGACGCCGATATTCTGGCGCAGTTCCTTGCGGAGGCCCTGTGCAAATCCGTGGCCGGCGGCATTCTGGGCATCGTCATCGGCACGCTTTGCGTCGAGTCCGGGGCCTATGCGCTCGGCACGACCTTCTCGTATCCGCTGCTGCTGTTCAGCAGCCTCGGCAGCATTGTCTTTTCCGCCTTTATCGGCGTTGCCGGCGGCCTGTATCCCGCCATCCAAGCCAGCCGCATGGACGTCGTTTCGGCCCTGCGCTTCGAATAGGTACCGCTTATGCCTCCCGTCATCATCGCAAGGAATCTGTACAAGTGCTACGCCGGATTTTCTCCGGTGCTGCGCGGCGTCAATATCGAGGTCGAGCCGGGCGAACTTGTGGCCATCATGGGGCCGTCCGGCTGCGGCAAGTCCACCATGCTGCACGTACTGGGCATGCTGCACGCGCCGGATTCCGGTTCTCTGGAAATTCTTGGTACCGACGTGCTGACGCTCAACCGGGAACAGACGGCGGCATTCCGGCGCGGCAACATGGGTTTCGTCATGCAGGCCAGCAACCTCTTTGATCATTCCACCGTCTTTGAAAACGTGGAATTCCCCCTGATCTACGAGCGCGTTCCCCCGGCCGAGCGCTGGGAGCGGGTCATCCGGGCGCTGGAACTGGTGCGCCTGTCGGCGCGCGTCCACTACCGCAGCAACCGTCTTTCCGGCGGCGAGCAGCAGCGCGTGGCCATTGCCCGCGCGATGGTCAACAATCCGCGCATCCTGCTGGCCGACGAACCTACCGGCGCCCTCGACGCCCGGACCAGCCGCGTGGTCATGGACAATTTCCGCACGCTTTGCCATTCCGGCGGCGTGGCCATGATCATGGTGACGCACGACCCCAAGATGGCGGAGTTCTGCGACAGCGTCTATACGCTGGACGACGGTATTCTCAACTGCCGCAAGCGGGAGCTGCCCGAAGTTGCGCGGCAGGGCGGCAGGAACCTGCTTGCCGCGCCGGAACCCGTATTGCGCGGGGCGCTGGTGGCCGACGCCTTTCCCGAAGCCTCCGGCTGCGACGTCATGGAGGAGGCGCATCGCATTCACGCGGGCGGCCTGCTGTCGCGCATCTATGCCCTGCGGGGGCAAAGCCTGTTCGGAGATACGCAATACGCCCTGCCGCTGCCCGTGCGGCGCATCGGCAAGGCGCACGCCCTTCAGGTGTTCGGCGGCCTGTTCCGGCATATCAAGGGCGCGCCGCACACCGTGTGGCAGTTGTGGCGGGTTCTGCCCTCGCCCCCGGGCGTCTTCGGGGTCGTTCGCAAGCTGTGGGATGTCGGCTGCGGGGCGCTGCTCGCGCGCTGGTGCCTGGAGGAGCATATTCAGTTTCTCTACGCCGCGGGCGCGCGGGACCCGGCGACGGCCGTCTGGGTTGCGGCGCGGCTGCTCAATATTCCCTTCGCCTTCGCGGTGCGGCAGGACGACCTGCGCCATTTCGGCAACGACTGGGTACGCAAGGCCGCCGACGCCGTCTTTGTGCGCTGCGATACGCGGGAGGCCTACGAGGAGCTGCGGCGGCGTCTGCCGTCGTTGCCGCGGGAGCGGCTGGCGCTGCTCTATCCGCCGCTGACGCTGACGCCGCCGGAAGACGACGCGGTCATGCCGCCGCCTCCGGGGCCGCAGCCGCTGCATGTGCTGGCGGCGGGAACCCTCTGCCGCCGCAAGGGCTACGACGTGCTGCTGCGGGCCTGCGCGCTGCTGCGGGATCGCAAGGTCGACGTGGATCTGACCATTGCCGGCGCCGGCCCCCTGCTGCGTCGCCTGCGCTGGCAGGCCTTCCGGCTGGGCCTGCGGAAGCAGGTCAAGTTTCTCCGGCAGGTTCCTCATGATTCCATGGCCAATCTTTACAAGGCTTCCGACGTGTTCGTGGCGCCGGGCATTACCCGGCGTTCCGGCGAAAGCGATGGCCTGCCCTCGGCCCTTGCGGAGGCAATGGCCTTTGCCCTGCCCGTCGTGGCGACCGATCTGCCCGGTCAGCTGGAAGTCGTTGAAGACGGTAGGAGCGGTCTTGTGACGCCGCAGGGCGACGCCGTCGCCCTTGCCGATGCGCTGGAGCGCCTGGCCGGCGCGCCCGAAGAGCGGGAGCGGCTTGGCAAGGGCGCGTGGCGCAGGGTGCGCGAAGTTCTGGACGTGGAACATGCCGAGGAGCGGCTGACGGATCTTTTCTACAAGGCGTTCAAGGCGGAGCGGCGCTGACCGGGAAGACGGCGCCCGGCCCGAAACGACAGGCCGTATGATTTGAAATGCGAAGCATTTCAAATTGAAAATGCTCTAAAAAGAAGGGGAAGGGAACCGCGGTTCCCTTCCCCTTTTGCATGCGCGACGGTCCGGCCGCCGGCGTCAGGAAGCGGCGTTGCGGGCGGCGTCCTTGAAGGCCCGCAGGGCTTCGGGGAAGGGAGAAAGCACCCGTTCAAGCAGCCCTTGGGCAAAGGATATGGCCATGCCGTAATTGGTCATGGGCAGCCCTCGATCTTGCGCGTCCCGCTGCCGGCGCAGCATTTGCCGCCGGGTGAGGGCGCAGGCGCCGCAATGTATGACCAGGCGCGGGAGGGGGGCGTTTTCGTCCGGTTCGTCCCGGCCCGCGAGCATGCCGGCGTCGACGGGGCCGCCGGCAATTTTTGCCAGCAGACGCGGCAGCTTGACGCGGCCGATATCGTCCTGCTGCGGATGATGCGAGCACGCCTCCCGCAGCAGCACGCGATCGCCGGGCCGCAGGCCGGAAAGCGCCGCGGCGCCCCGCGCCAGCAGGACGATATCGCCCCGGGCGCGCGCCATGAGCAGGGAAAAGGTCGTCAGCGGCAGGGAGGGGGGCAGCGCCCCGGCCGCGAGGTGAACCACCTGCGAATCGCAGACAACCAGATCGGGCGGGCGGGAGAGGCTGGCAAGGGCGGCGGGCAGATCCTTTTCCGTCGTCACGAGCGAGAGCTTGCGCCCGTCCAGACAGTCGCGCAGGCACTGCGCCTGCGGCAGGATAAGCCGCCCCTTGGGGGCGCCCGAGTCCAGCGGCACGACCAGAAGCGCAAGGCCGTTTTCCGGCAGCAGATCGCGGAGCAGCGGCGGCGCGGCTTCCCGCGCTCCGGGCGCAAGGCGTTCAAGCCATTCCCGCAGGGCGGGAAGGCCCTCGCCCGTGACGGCGGAAACATCGACGACGGGAACGTCCGCTTCAAGGCCTTCGGGGCGTTCCGTCCAGACCTCTTCCCGCCGATCCCGCTTGTTGCGTACGACGACAAGGGGAAGGCCTTCCTGTCGCAGCAGCCGCAGCAGCCGCGTTTCCGTCTCGCCCCAGAGAGGCCCGTCCGCGACCAGCAGCGCCAGATCCGCGTCGCGCAGCGCGCGCAGGCTGCGTTCCGCGCGCTGCCGGCCAAGCGGCCCTTCGTCGTCAAGGCCGGCGGTATCGACGAGCGTCACCGGGCCAAGCGGCGCCATTTCCATGACTTTTTCCACAGGGTCCGTCGTGGAACCCGGAACGGGGGAAACAATGGCCGTCGCCTGTCCGGCAAGAGCGTTCAGCAGGGAAGACTTGCCCGCGTTGCGTCTTCCGAACAGGCCGATATGCAGGCGGGAGGCCCGGGGCGCGCCTTCGGGATTGTGCGTTTTCACGAGAATTCCTTTTGCTGTTGGAAAGAGGGATCGCGGCCGCCCGGGCGGGGCGGCGCGTTTCAGGCGGCGTTTTCGGGCGGCAGGGCGTGGTCAAATCCGGCCGCCTCGATGGCGCGCCGGACGGCGCTCATGTCCACGCGCGCCTTGCCGTCGTAGATGCGGTAGACTTCCTGATGCGTCCGGGGGGTGAAGGAGGGCATGAGCACGTTTGCTCCGGCTTCCAGCCCGTCCCGCTGCCCCCGCGCTGGGTCGAGGCTCGCGAGCGCCGTGGTCGCGGGGATATTGAGCTTCGGAGACGCCAGACGCAGAACGGCCATGGCCCGCAGGGTCAGGGGAATCGAGCCGTGAGGCGCTCCGGCCAGCGGCGTCGCGGCCTGGGGAATGAAAGGGCCGACGCCGCACATGGCCGCTTCCATGTCCCGCGTCAGCAGGATGTCGTCCGCCAGCGTTTCCGGGCGCTGTCCCGGCACGCCGACCAGAAAACCCGTGCCCAGTTCGTAGCCGAGCGCGGCCAGCGCGTCCTGGGCCTCTCGCCGCCGCGCCAGCGTGTAGCCGGGATGCAGCGCCGCATAAAGCCGCGGGTCGGCGGTTTCGTGCCGGATCAGAAAGCGGCTTGCGCCCGCCTCCTTCCAGAGGGCGTACCAGGCATGCGGCTGTTCGCCGACGCTCAGGGTCACGGGCAGTCCCGTGTCCCGCCGGATGGATGCGACGACTTCCGCCAGCCAGTCGGGCCTGCGCTGCGCCTCGCCGGACTGGAGTACGATGGTATCCGCGCCTGCGGCGGCGGCCTCGCGGGCGGCCGCAAGAATGGACGCGGCGCTCAGACGGTAACGCCGCAGGGCGCGGTTTTCCCGGCGCAGTCCGCAATAACGGCAGTTGCGCCGGCAAACGTTGGAAAATTCGATCAGACCGCGCACGAAAACGCGGTTATTCCTGGCTTCGCGACAGACCTGCCGGGCCGCGTCGCGCAGTTCCGGCCAGGGCATGCGAAACAGGAGTTCCGTCGCTTCCGCGCGTGTCATGTTTCCGGCCTCGTTCGGTCTTGAGATGAAGATGGCGCCCCCGGAATGGGAACGCGCGGGAGAGCGCCTTTCCCCGCATGCGTCGCGTCCGCCGCGAACGTCCGACGCGGGGCATGGCGGCGCAAGGGGGGATTCTCTTTATGACGCCCATCTTTACCTGCCTGTATATTATGGGCGGGTTTTGGGGAAGATGGGGGAGTTTGAGGGGGGGGAACCACGGGAACGCCTTTCCTCGCTTCGTTGCGGAAAGGCTGGGCCCCTTTTTGCCGCAAGCAGCGACCCGACGGGCGGCCGCAGGCCGTGCCCGTCAGGCGCCTTGCGCCTGACGGGCATCGACAGCAGAGCAAAGGGGTTTCTTCCCCCTCAAGAAAGTCGTAATGAGTCCTGAGCCTAGACCTTGCCGGTTTTGGAGAAGTTTTCCACAGCGCGGGCGGCCTTCTTGGAAGGCGCCATGACGCCCGCGCCGCCGACGCAGCCGCCTTCGCAGGTCATGACTTCAACCAGATTGCCGGGGCAGTCGCCGGAAACGTACTGACGCAGCTGCCGAATGCCCTTGAGGGAAAGACCGTTGATATACAGCGGCTTCACCTCGTACCGGTCGCCGACCAGCTTCTTCACGGCGGCGGCCACGCCTCCGGAGACGGCGTAGCCGCGTCCTTCGCCGGAGGCGGAACCAAGGGGCAGCTCTTCGCATTCGGCGGTATTGATGTTCCGGGCGTCGAACAGGGCGCCAACTTCCTCAAAGGTCAGCACGAAATCCACCAGATCGTCCTTGAGACCTTCCTGCCGCTTGGCGACGCAGGGGCCGATGAAGACCGTTACCGTATCCGGGCGGCGTTCGCGGGCGATGGCGGCGGTATAATGCATGGGCGTCGGCGTTGCCGAGACGAAGGGCAGGAGTTCCGGGGCGTGACGGCGCACGGCTTCCACATAGGCGGGACAGCAGGACGTGGTCATGAACTTGTCGCCGCGCTCCATGCGTTCCACAAATTCGTCGGCCTCGTGGCGCGAGGTCATGTCCGCGCCTTCCGCCACCTCGATGACGTCGGAGAAGCCCAGCTTCTTCAGGGCGGCGGCGATGCGCCCCGGTCCGCCGTCATACTGGCCCACGATGGCCGGGGCCATGAGGGCGGTCACATGCTTGCCGTCCTGGATTGCGCGCAGCACTTCCAGCACCTCGCCGCGCTCGATGACGGCCCCGAAGGGGCAGGCGCGCATGCAGCGTCCGCAGCTCGTGCACTTGTCGAAATCAATGACGGCGCGGCCTTCTTCGCCCTTGTGGATGGCCTGCACGGGACAGGCCGCCTCGCAGGGCACGTTGAGGTGGACGATGGCCTGATAGGGGCAGACTTCCTGACAAAGACCGCAGTTGCGGCAGTTGTCGGCGTCGATATAGGAACGATCGCGCACAAAGCTGATGGCGTTGAAACGGCAGGCGGTCTGACAGGGGCGCGCGACGCAGGCCTGACAGGCGTCGCTGACGAAGTAGCGCGCCTTGAGGCAGCCGTGGCAGGCAATGTCGCAGACCGTGAGGATGGGCCATGTGGGCGCCTGACGGGCAAGAGCGCGCTGCGCGTATTCCTTCAGAGGAATGGACTCGTCTCTTTCTTCTTCAAGGCGGAAGCCGAGCGCGCCCAGGATGCGTTCCCGGATGACGGCGCGATCCTTGTAGACGCAGCAGCGGGTCGCAGCCTTGGATCGCGGCCGCATCCGATAGGGAATCGCGTCCACGGACTCTTCCAGGCGGCCTTCCCAGAAGGCGGCGGCGATGTGTTCAAGAACCGTCAGACGCAATGTGCGGACGTTGTTGGTAAGCTTTACGGCCATGCGCTTCTCCTTGGGGCAGAGGGTTCTGTCCCCGGCCGCGAACGCCGTCGGAAGGACGGAAACGCGGGCCGGGCGAAAAGGATTGGGTCGTCAGCAGTAGACGTCGCGTCGTCCGTCGCGCACTTCGCGCAGCAGACGTTCGGAAATGGCGCGGACGTCGTCGTCCAGGTCGTCCAGGCAGCGCGCGATGGCGCTTTCTCCCAGCGCGCGGGTTTCGGGCGCGGCGTAGTCCAGCAGATATTCCTCAAAGGTGGAAAGGGCGTTGGGCGTGCACTTGCGCCGGATGAGTCCGGGGCGGGCAAGATCCATGAAATCCTTGCCCGGGCGGCCCTTGCGATAGCAGCCGGTGCAGAACGAGGGAATATAGCCTCGTTCGGCAAGATCGGCGACGACTTCGTCAAGCTCGCGGCAGTCGCCCAGACGGAACTGGGCCGCGTCGTAGTCCTTGTTGTCGCCGCCGTCGGCATAGCCGCCGGGGCTGGTGCGGCTGCCCGCGGATATCTGGGAGACGCCCAGTTCCAGCGCCTTCTGGCGCAGGGTCGCGCTTTCGCGGGTCGAGAGAATGATGCCCGTATACGGCACTGCCAGACGCAGCGCGGCCACAAGCAGGAGGAATTCCTCGTCGCTCAGGGGATGCGGCGGCCGGAGCGCCAGTTCGGAGCCGGCGGCCGGCTCCATGCGGGGCACGCTGATGGTGTGGCAGCCTACGCCGAAGCGCTCTTCCAGATGTTCGATATGACGCAGCAGCGCCAGCGTTTCAAACCGCCAGTCGTAAAGGCCGTACAGCAGGCCCATGCCCACGTCGTCGATGCCCGCCAGCATGGCCCGGTCGAAAACCGACGCCCGCCAGTCGAAATCCCGCTTGGGACCGGCAAGATGCACGCGCGCGTAGGTCGGGCGATGGTAGGTTTCCTGAAAGAGCTGGAAGGTGCCGATGCGGCGCTCCCGCAGACGGCGGAAGTCTTCCACCGACAGGGGCGCGAGGTTGACGTTGACGCGGCGTATGGAGTCGCCGTCTTCCCGCGCGGCGTAGACGGCGTCGATGGCGTCCAGAACGTAATCGATGCCGGAGCCGGGATAGGCCTCTCCGGCCACGAGCAGCAGGCGCTTGTGCCCCTGACGCAGCAGCAGGCGCGTTTCCCGGTCTATTTCTTCCATGGAGAGCGCGCGCCGGCGCACGGCGTCGTTGCCGCGCCGGAAGGCGCAGTAGAGACATTCGTTGGAGCAGAGGCTCGAAAAGTAGAGCGGGGCGAAGAGCACCACGCGCCGCCCGTAGATGCGATCCTTGACGCGCGCCGCCGCGGCAAAGACGCTTTCCGCGAGCTCGGGATCGCGCACGGCCAGCAGGGCGGCGACGTCGTCGCTGGTCAGCCCGTGCAATTCTTCCGCCTTGGCCAGGATTTCCGCCACAAGGCCGGGGTCTTCGGTCTTGTGCGCTTCCAGAGCGGCCGCAATGCGGCCTTCGTCCAGCCAGACGGCGCCGGTATCCGCATTCATGATATCTCTTTCCTGTAATTGTTTGATTAAACTAGAGAATATTTAGAATATTCCTTTCGTTGCCGAAAAGCAAGTTTTTTTACGGACGCCGCGCGCCAGACGTCGTCGCGAAGACGGAAAGGGCGGCGCCCCCGGGAGCGCGCCGGACCGGCGACGGGCGGAACTTGACAAGATTAAATCTTAATAATAATCTTTACTAAAATAATGGAGTAACCCTATGTCCCAGACGCAAACGCGCATGACGCGACAACGCGCCGTCATATTGGAGGAATTGCGAAAGACGACCAGTCATCCCACGGCGGACGAGCTTTACGGCAAGGTTCGCGAACGTCTGCCGCGCATCAGTCTCGGCACTGTATACCGCAATCTGGATTTCCTTGCCGACAGCGGCGAGATCCGGCGGCTTGAAGCCGCCGGCACGACCAAGCGGTTTGACGGCAACATGGTGGACCATCAGCATGTGCGCTGCCTGTGCTGCGGCCGTATCGGCGACGTCATGTCGCCGCTGCCGGCCCCTTCCGTCGCGGGCATGCATGTGCCGGGCTTTGTGGAGATTCGCTGCTCGCGAATCGAGTTCGACGGTATCTGCGATCAGTGCGCGGCGGCAAGAAGCGTCTCCGGAGATTGATGGAAGACGATCTTGCTGCTATGCTCTCCTCATGTGGTAGGACTCGCGCACGTTGTCTTTTTCAAGGAGGAAACTATGGCGGACCCCAAGGATATGTGGCGTTGCCAGATGGTGAATTGCGGCTATGTCTATGATCCCGACAAGGGCGATCGGCGGCGCAAGATTCCGGCCGGAACGAAATTCGAGGATCTGCCGGACGACTGGAAATGCCCGGTTTGCGGCGCGGCGAAAAAGAGCTTTCGCCGCCTGTCCGATGAAATCTAGAGCGTTTTGCCTTTGAAAAGGGCGAAACGCAAGGCGGCGGGACAGCGCCGCCCGGCCCAAAGCGAGCGGAAAAACCGCGTTTTTTCCGCGAAACGACAGGCCGCGAAGTTTGAAACGCAACGCGTTTCAAACTGAACAGGACAATTTCGTAGTTCTTTTTCAGGGGGGAAGGAAAATACCCGAACGGGTTTTTCCTTCCCCCTTTCTTGTGGATTAGAGCGTTTGACCGGCGGCCGCGCGGGCAATGGGCGCGTAGACGGCGCGGGCGGCGCTGACAAGATCGTCGGGCGCCAGAAGAAGCTGTACGCCGCGCTGACCGGCGCTGACGTAGATGCGCTCCTGCAGGATGGCGCTTTCGTCCAGAAAGACGGGGTAGGCCTTTTTTGCGGCCAGAGGCGAGCAGCCGCCGCGCACGTAGCCGGTAAGGGGCTGCACCTCCTTGAGATGCACCATTTCCACGTGCTTGTTGCCAGAAGCGGCCGCCAGCGCCTTGAGATCCAGCTCGGCCGCGGACGGAATGCAGGCCATGAGAACGCCGTTTCTGTCGCCGCGCGCCACGAGCGTCTTGAAAACCTGTTCTTCCGGCGCGCCAAGATTGCGCGCCATGCGCGTCGCCGACAGATCGTCGGGATCGACGTCGGCCTGATGCAGTTCGTAGGCGATGCCCAGCGTATCCAGCAGGCGGGCGGCGTTGGTTTTGGCGATAGCCCGGCTCATGCGTTTTCGTCCTCCTTGTCGTCGCAGCCGCAGGCCGCGACAATGATCCGTTCCAGTTCGGCGTCGTCTTCGGCGCGCCGCCGCGCCAGCCGTCCGTCCAGATCGGCGACGGCGCGTTCCAGCGCCGCAAGATCGCCGCTGTTGTCCAGCGTCAGATCGGCGGCGGCCTCCTTTCGTTCGGCGGGCCACTGCCAGGATTCGATCAGGGCGCTTTTTTCCTCGTCCCATCCGCGGTTGTCGCGCAGCCGGGAGAAACGCTGTTCCCGGGGGGTGCGAATGGCCGCGACCACGGGGCGCGGCGAAAACGCGCCGTTGTGCCAGCCGCATTCGTAGTAGAGCGGAATTTCCGCCGCGGCGCACGCGACGCCGCGCGCCTCTTCGGCGTTCCAGAAGCGTTCCACGGCGTCCCGCACCAGGGCGTGGATCAGTTCCTCCACTTCCCGCCGCGCTTCCGGGCGGCGGTGAAACAGCGCCAGCAGCGCGTCCTTGTCCACGCCGCCGCGGGCGTCCAGCAGGTCGCCTCCCCAGCGCCGGGCCAGAAGATCCGCCGCCTCGCCGCCCGGCGCGTAGAGCCCGGTCACGACCTCGTCCGCGCTGATCACGGGGATTCCCCTGTTTCGCAGGGCCGCGGCCGCGGCGGACTTGCCGCTGCCGGGGTTCCCGGTCAGCACCACGCGCTGCATGCGGCGGGCGTTGTTCACGGCGGCGTCGATGAAGTCGCGCGGCGGCGGGCAGCAGAAGCGCATTTCTTTCCCCGTCAGCGGATGACGGAATTGCAGGCGCCAGGCGTGCAGCATCTGGCGCGGCGCCATGCGGGCCGTCTCCGCCGGGGCGTAGAGGGCGTCGCCGAGGAGCGGATGCCCTTCATGGGCCATATGCACGCGAATCTGATGCGTGCGCCCCGTGTGGATGCGTATGGCCAGCAGGGAAAAGGCGTTGTCGGGGCTGCTCCAGAGGCGTTCCCATTCGCTGTGGGCCGGTTTGCCGCCGCGCGCTTCGGGCACGACGGCCATCTTGATCTTCGCGGTCGGATGACGGCCGATCGGCTCCCGGCAGACGCCGCGCGCCGCCGGCACGCCGCGCGCCAGCGCCAGATAGCGCTTGCGAACCTCGCGCCGCGCAAAGGCTTCGCTCAGGGCGAGGCGCGTTTTCTCGTCCAGCGCCGCCAGCAGCAGACCGCTGGTGTCCTTGTCCAGACGGTGGACGATGCCGGGGCGCAGGCCTTCCTGCGACGCCAGCTGGGGGAAGCGGCGCAGCAGACGCTGCACCAGCGTGCCCGAGGGGCAGGATGGGCAGGGATGCACCGTCAGCCCGGCGGGCTTGCTGCAAACCAGCAGGTTTTCGTCGTGCCAGAGAATATCGACTTCTCCCTCTTCGGCCTCCAGGGAAGAGGCGACGTCGGGGGGCGAAAAGCGGATTTCCTGGCCGGCTTTCAGCTTGCGGGAGGGCGTCGTTACCGGCAGCCCGTCCACAAGGCAGCAGCCCGCTTCCACGGCTTTTTGCACCGCGCCGCGCGAGCGATCGGGCAGGGCGTCGCTCAGGAGGCGATCCAGCCTCTGCCCGGCCTGCGCGGCTTCCACGATCAGCGCGAGTTCCATCTTAGTCCCTGTCTCCCGGCAGGGTGGAGAGCTTGCGGATGCGATCCACGAAGGTGGTCTTGCGATACAGGTTGGGCAGTTCCGCGCCCGGCGTGATGGAGGTCACCACCGCGCGGCCGATGACGAAACGATCGTTGTCGTCGTCGCCGTTGACGACGCGCACGCCCCAGGCGTTGTGGAAAATGGCCGGACGGCCGTTGTACGGCCCCACATAGAGCATGATGTGCCCGCTCATCCAGACCAGCGAGAGGAAGGGCTTGCCGTTGGCCAGCATGGCGCGTTCCTTTTCCACCGGCGTCATGCCCTCAAGCGAGAACGGCGTTCCCGTGCGGGCCTGGGCGAGCGAATTGCGCGGCAGCCAGATGCCGAAGGGGGTGAAGAGTTCGCGGGTAAGGGCGGAACAGTCCCGGTTGCCGAAGGTTCCCCCCCAGCCGTAGCGTTGCCCCATCATGACGTTGCCCAGCCGGGCGACGGCGTCGGGCGTGAGGCGCAGGGGCTTGGGGGCGGCCTCTTCCACGGAAAGACTGCTTTGCGTCAGGCGGGCGCGCCCGTCCGGGCCCTTTTCCGGCGCCAGCACGGCCCAGCGGGGCGCGGGCGCGGCGGCCGCTTCGTCCTTCTTGCCGTCGGCCGGCGCGGCGGGCGGCGTGAAGGGCATGGAGGAGGCCAGCGGCAGGACGGCCCCGATGTGAACGTAAGCCGACTGCGTGCCGTCAAGACGGGCCTTGTCCCTGAGTACCGCCGCAAAGGGGCCGCGGCGATAGCGGGACTGAAAATCCTCGTCGGCAAGGGCCACGTCGCGGGCGTCCACCCAGCCGGCGGCCACGGGCGTTTCCACATAGTACCATTGCCCGTCCCGGCTGCGGTGGGCCAGAAGCAGGGGCGTCCCCGTCGGCAGGAGGGAATACTGGTTATAGTCGAAGGGGTTGGCGCGCGGGTCGGGCGTCGGCTCGGAATAGCGCGGCATGTGCGTGGGAATTTCCCGAAGGTCCGTATAGCGCACCGTGATGCCGGCGGCGTTCATGGAGGGGAAATGGCGGCTGTCGGCATTGCGGGCAATGGCGTCCCATTCGGCTTGCGTCCAGCGCACGTCGTCGTATTTGTAACCTCTGGCCCGGCGAAGGGGTGCGTTCATTTCCCGCCGTTTGACGCTCGTTTTCTTCATGTCCCACGGGCCGAACAGAATGCGGTTGAAGCGCGCGTCCTGTATCCGCTGTTCTTCTTCGCCGAGCAGCGGCGTGGAACCGCCCGCCTTGCGGGCGAAGGGCGTCAGATCCTGCGGAAAGGTCTCCAGATCGCGGAGGCTTCCCATCCACTCGGGCGTCTCCCCCTCGCGCGTGGCCGCCGGGCGTTTGCCGCCGCAGCCCGCCGTTATTGCCAGCATCACGCACAGCAGCAGGCAGAACAGCCGCCGCTTCTGGAATCCGAAACGCATGGAAACCTCCTTCGAGGGTGTTGTCATTGCTGTTGTCGCGGGCGGGAAGCCCCTTTTCCGAAATGGAGAACGCCGGAAGCGGATTGGGCGCGGGCCCGTCCGGCTTTCCGGCGGATGTTCGCGCATGTCCGGCCGCCGTCGCGGGGGGCCGGACGTTGGCGTCAGCGCAGTTCGACGATGTATTTTTTCAGGAATTCAGCTGGATTATAACTCATTTTTGCCTGGCGGAGACCTTCCTCGTCAAGGTCCTGGGCGCGGTTGAGCAGGCGGAAGCCTTCGCCGGCGAACCGGGCGAATTCGCGGTTGATGGCCTGATAGACGCCCTTGAAGCCGTTGAGCCCCTTTTCATAGTGAACGCCGAGCATGCCGTCGCCGAGATCCTCGCCCACGCTGAAGGCCACCATGCGGCCGTCCACATAGAGAGAACCGCCGCACATGCCCGGGAACGACGTCCAGTGGGAAAGCACGCGATTGATGGCGTCGTTTTCGGCGCGCAGGGACGGCGAGTCCTCGCATTCGTGCCACTGGCACCAGTCGTCCTGGAGGGCGAGAACGTCCTCGACCATGGCGTCGTCAAGCGGCCGGTAATCGGGAGCGCCGTAGGCCTTGACGAACTGACTGTACAGATTTTTCTTCTTGTGGAAACGGTTGCCGGAGAGGGCCAGCAGATCCTCCTGCCGGTACAGGTATTCCCACTGGCCGCGATCCTCGCGCACATCCATGCGGCAGTCGCCGAGCGCGACGCGCCAGCGTTCCACAAGCGCTTCGGGCACGCGGATGAAACGGCGCGGGCCGTCCTTCAGTTCCTCGTCCCAGTCGGCCCTGTCCCAGTCGCCGACGGGCGCCCAGTAAACGGGCATGGGGCCGGGCAGGGTCTGGCGTATCCAGCAGAGGCGCTCGGTAAAGCGCCATTCAAGACCGAAATACTGTTGCCATCCCCAGATATTGGCCAGCGTGTAGTCCAGCGAGCGCTGGGGCGCGACCCGCCAGCGGGCGTAGAATTCGTCGTGCCCCGCGAGGCTCACGGGGGAAAAGTCGGCAGTGTTCATGGCATATCCTTTTTTGGGCGTCGTCCTGCGGCCCCGCCCCTCGGGAGAGGGGACGAGGGGCGTCGGCGTCCGGGCGGGAAGGCGCCGGAAAGCCGGAAACGCGCGCTTACGCGCGGCGGCCGTCATGGGCGGCGCGCATGGCGAAGCGGGCCCAGTCGCGGCGAAGCAGGACGTAAAACATGATGCAGGTTTGCAGGCACTGGGAGACGAGCATGGCGCAGAAGACGCCGGAGGCCGTTCCCCAGAGATGATGCCCCAGCAGCCAGCCCAGGGGCAGGCGCACCAGCCAGAAGGTGCCGCCGTAGACCATGAGGTTGTAGCGGGTGGCTCCCGCGCCGGTCATGACGCCGCCCATGACGGTGCTGGCAATGGAAAAGGGGGTTGAGAGCAGGTTATAGGTCAGATAGCTGACAATATTGGCCTGCGTTTCGGCTTCGTGGCTGAGCAGGGCCGCCAGTTCCTGACGGAAGGGCCAGAGGGCGGCGGCGACCAGGCTCATGACCAGCGCGGCGACGCCGACCATTTGCAGGGCGACGCGTTTGGCGCGCGCCTTGTCGCCCGCGCCGAGGCAGTTGCCCACAAGAACGGCGACGCTCATGTTGAAGGCCATTCCGGGCATGAAAAGCAGGGCTTCGATGCGGAGTCCCGCCGTCAGCCCCGCTAGGGCGTGCACGCTGCCGAAAGGCAGGGACGCCACGAGCACGAAAAGCATGAGGTAGCCTGTCTGCCAGACGATCTGGGCCGCTCCCGCGGGCAGGGCCACCTTGAGCAGGTAGGGCAGGCCCGCGCGAAGCCAGTACAGGCTCGGCAGGGCGTCGGCGCGCAGCAGCCCGGAGCGGCGCAGGAGCAGGATATTGGCCAGCGCGCCCAGAACCTGGGCGCCGCATTGCGTCCAGATGATGCCCTGCGCGCCGAAGGCGGGCAGGCCGAGAAGGCCGAGGCCGAAGCCCAGACAGCCCAGCAGGGTGGCGAGGCAGACGAGCGCGGCCACCCAGAGCGGCGGCAGCACCTGACGCAGGGCGCGGAACATGACGCCGCTGGAGGCGTAGAGGTACTGGAAGGGCAGGGTCAGCATGGCGACATCCCACAGATCCAGCGCCAGCGGCAGAATCGGTTCCGGCGTTTGCACCAGACGCAGGAAGGAGGCGCCGAAGGCCGAGCAGACCACGGCCATGCAGCAGCCCAGCAGCGCCGTGCCGCCGATGGAGGCGGCGACGTAGCGCCGGGCGCGGAGCATGCGTCCCGCGCCGAAGGACTGGCTGACGGCGGCCATGCCGCCGCTGGAAAGCGCCATGCACAGGACCATGAAGAAGAGGCCGCACTGGGCGATCATGCCCAGCGCCGCCTGCAGGTCGGCGCTGATCCGGCCGGCAGTCCAGACGGTCGTGAAGCCCGTGAAGAACTGCACGTACATCATGAGCATTTGCGGCCAGGTCAGGCTCCAGATGGCGCGGGGAGAGGTGCTGCTGGCGGAAACGGCATGGGGCATGGCGGATACCGTGGAACGGGCGTTCCTGATTCTTGTGGACAGACTCCGGCATATGCCGCGGCGGCGGCCGTCCGCGCCGGAAGCGGCCGGAGCGGAAGCGCGAAGGGAAAAAGGGGCAGGCGCATTCCGAAAACGCGCCTGCCCGACGTGCCGGGAAAGGAGAGACTACAGCAGACCTTCGTACTGCCGGGCAAGGTCCTCGGGCGTTTCGCGACGCCGGATGAGGCGCGCCTTGCCGTCGAGCCCGATCAGGACTTCGGCGCAGCGGCAGCGCTGCGTGTAGGAAGACGACATGGAAAAGCCGTAGGCGCCGGCGTCGCGAAACGCCCGAGGACCTTGCCCGGCAGTACGAAGGTCTGCTGTAGTCTCTCCTTTCCCGGCACGTCG
>CALUWU010000189.1 GCA_944324555.1 uncultured Desulfovibrio sp. | reverse complement strand
CGCATACGGCAGAATGACTCTTCAACTGTATTGTAGAGGATACAAATTATCTGCCTTCCGAAAGAAGGAGCTATGTATGCTGAAGTGGATAGGCCCAACGAGATATCGATCTTATAGAATCAACAGGATAGATTGCAACGATACAATATCTTTTTGGTGGGTACTACATCTAAACTATAATACTTGTACTAGAGAGCAGAGTTGTCGTTTTGTGGTGTATACAAGCATGAGGGGTATCTACATAACACGTCAAAATTGCGGGGAAGGCATGGTAACTGTTTGCCGTCTCTAATTGCCATGATGGAGGAGGGTTCCCATTACCTGACTATGTTAGATCTAATATAGGTCCCTTATTTCGACTTTTTGCCAAAATAAAAGCCCATACGATTTCTCGTAAGAGCTTGATTTCTCTGGCGTCCCCAAGCGGATTTGAACCGCTGTCGACGGCGTGAAAGGCCGTTGTCCTGGGCCGGCTAGACGATGGGGACAGGAAAAATTTTATAACTTTTTGGCTGGGCTGCAAGGACTCGAACCTTGATTAGCGGAGCCAGAATCCGCCGTCCTGCCAATTGAACGACAGCCCAACGCAGGAATGGAAACTACGGAAAGAGGGTCTGTTTGTCAACAAATTTCTGAAAAAAAATTTCTGGCGTTTTTTTTACTTTCTTTCTTCCAGTATTTCCGGAGGGATATGGGAGATCAGCCAGCGGACGCACTGCGCGGGCGCGTAAGGGTGGGCGGCGCAGCGGATGGTGCAGTAGCGCTGATAGAGGGCTTCGCGTTCGTGGAAGATGTCCGCTATGGTCTGGCCGGGGGCGATGGCGAGGCCGCGCTGGGGGTTGCGCGAGATGCGTTCTTCGATGATATCGAGAGGAGCGTCGAGGTAGACGATGGGGCCGAGGCTTTGCAGGTGGCGCATGCAGCGCTCGCGGTAAACGACGCTGCCGCCGGTGGCGATGACGGCGCGCTGGAGGCGCAGCGAGGCGACGACGGCGTCTTCCACATCCAGGAAGGCGTCCTTGCCGAGTTCGTCGGTAACGGTTTGCAGGCGCGCGCCGTAGAGCGCCTCAATAATATGATCGGAATCCACGAAGGCCCAGCCGAGTTCCCGCGCGAGGGCCTGGCCGATGGTGGACTTTCCCACCCCGGCCATGCCGATCAGGCTGATGCAGGGAGCGGTTTTTGACGGGGGCGCAATACGATCAAAAGTGGAATGATGCATGGTTGCGGCTTCCTTGCGTTGGATGTGCGGATTACTTTTGTACGATTTCTTTTCCTGCTTGCCAAGAGGATGCGCCGGCAGAAAACAGGCTTGGGAAAAGCTTCCTAAAGGAGAAACAACGCTGCGAAAGCGGCTTTTTTGCCTCTGGTCAGAGGTCTACGGAACAAAAAAGGACGAAACGCAGCGCATTTCAACATATACAAGGTTTCACAAGAGCAAAAAGTCGATACCATTTCCAAAAAGGGGGGGGATATGGCTACTTTCACGAAAAATCTTGGGAAGCGGCTGCGGGAATTGCGAACCAAGGCCAAACTCTCGCAAGATCAGCTGGCCGAGCAGGCCGGCATCAGCGCCAAGTATCTTGGAGAAGTCGAACGCGGCGCCGTCAACGTGTCCGTGTTGATTTTGCACAAGCTGTCCGTCGTGCTGGGTGTAGGGCTGGCCGACTTTTTCGAGTCCGGACACCTGTCTCCAAGAGATGAACTGGTGGCTCACCTTGTCGACATGCTCAACGAGGCCAGCGATCAGGAGTTGCAGCAGGTCTACAGAGTTCTGCATGCCCTGTTACGGTGATTGATAACTCTTAGTGAAAGAGCGTCGTTGTGCGGCGCTCTTTTGTCTTGGCGGACGGGCGTTTCGCGCGTCCATGACTCCGGGGGCCGCGTCGTCGGCGAAGTCCTGAAAACTGAAAAAGGCGTCGTAGTGCGACGCCTTTTTGATTTCTGGCTCCCCGAGACGGACTTGAACCGCCAACCTAGTGATTAACAGTCACCCGCTCTGCCGATTGAGCTATCGGGGATTGCTCGAAGCAACAAAAATGCTTCTACGGAAAATGTCGCGCGTCGTCAAGCAAAAAATGAAAAAAATTTTTGGAAAGATTTCCTTTCGCTGCTCGCGCGACAGGGATCAGCGTTCATGCCGCGTGATGGACGGCTCGAACACTTCGTGCTGCTCTCCGGCGAGGTTGCGGTTCCAGGCGCGGATCGCGGCCCCCTGCGATACGGACCATTGCTGCGACGTCTGACCGCAGGCGCAGACAACCCGCCAGACGTCTTCCCGCCGTCCCGGGGGACGCATGGATTCAAGGTGCACATCATGACCGCCGCAGGCAAGACAGGGACGTATCGTATGGGGATCTAATTCTTTCATGACCTTAATCATAGCAGTCTTGGGGAAGCGAGACAAGTCTTTGCGGGGCTGACGCTTCCCTGACGGGGAGGGTGGCAATGTGGACTCACGAAGAACATCATGACCCATAAGGAGTTCATACCATGAAGAAGACCCTGCTTCCCCTTGTGGCCGCGGCCGCTCTTGTCCTGCCTTCCGCCGCCCTTGCCGCCGAAGGCGGTTTCCAGGGCGGGCCTTATCCCGGCGGCGGCTTCCAGGGCCCCGTGGGCGGCACGCAGGCCGATACCGTGGCCGCCGCCAAGAAGTGCTGGGACGACGCCCCGGTGAGCCTTACCGGCCGCATCGTGGAGCGCCTTGCGGGCAGCGACGACAAGTATACCTTCGAGGACGGCACCGGCCGCATCATCGTGGATATTGACTACGAGGTCTTTGCCGGCCGCACCGTGACCCCCCAGACGAAGGTCCGCCTGTTCGGCAAGCTGGACAAGGAAATGATGGAACCCACCAAGGTGGACGTCAAGTATCTTGAAATTGTAAAGTAGCGCGGTGTTTTCTCCGGTACCGCCGGCCTTTCGCTTTCCGCCCTCCCGCGAGGGGCCGGCTTTCTCAGGGAGACGGCCGGGGCTGCCGGCGGCATGTTCCGGCCGTACTACGCCTTCCCTTTCTGGACTCTCTGCCATATAAAGGACGTTATCATGAAAAAGAATGCCTTTCTTGCGGTTGCTCTGGCCTCTCTTCTGACGTTTCCCTGCGCCGCGGCCGCGGCCGAAGGCTTTCAGGGGCCGCAGGGCGCCGGCGGCTTCCAGGGCCCCACGTCCGCAGTGACCGTGGATACTGTCGCCAAGGCGCAGAAAAGTCAGGATGAAACCCCGGTGACCCTGACCGGGACCATTCTGGAACGCATCGCGGGCGGCGACGACAAATATACGTTCCGGGATTCTTCCGGCCAGATCGTTGTGGAAATTGACGAGGAGCTGTTCCTCGGCCGCTCCGTGACGCCCCAGACAAAGGTTCGTCTTTACGGCAAGGTTGACAAGGAAATGATGAAGACCACCAAGATCGACGTCAAGCGTCTTGATATCCTTCAGTAGCGGAGCCGCGGCATGGTCAAGACCGTGAACAAGCCCGCCTGGCCGGCGGCGCTGTTGCTGGTCGCCGCGCTCTTTCCCCAGGCGATTTTGGCCGCCGGTTTCATGGGGCCGGGCATGACGTCCACCGTCACGTCGGCGGCGCAGGCCCTGGACGCCGACGACGACGCCCCCTGCGTGCTGGAAGGCCGTCTTGTTGAACGTATTCCCCAGCGCAAGAATCGTTATCTTTTTGAGGACGAGACCGGGCGCGTGGTCGTCAAGATAGAACGGGAAACCTTCGGGCCGCTGACCGTGACGCCCAACGATCGCCTGCGCCTGATGGGCGAAGTGGAGTGGAGCAGCAAGCGTCCCAACGAAGTTGATGTGGAAGGGCTGATGCTGCTTCAGTAACGCCCGCCGTCAAGGCTCGCGGCGCGGTTTTCCGCTCCGGCCTTTTTTCCGCCTCCTTTCTTCGGAGCCGTCGCGCCGTCGGGGCGCGACGGCTCCTCTCCCGTATTCCGGGCGCTGCTCCGCATCGCCCATCGCAGGACACGGCGCAAGATCATGAGCACAACGCTGCTGATTATCGAAGACAACGAGGACATTCTGGCCAATCTCTACGCCTACCTTGAGCCGCTCGGCTACGAGCTGGACTGCGCCCGCAACGGCAAGGCCGGGCTGGACATGGCGCTGGAAGGGAGCTTTGACGTCATCATTCTCGACGTCATGCTGCCGGGCATGGACGGGGTGACGCTCTGCCGCGCGCTGCGCGACAAGCACGGCAGTTCCACGCCCATCATCATGCTGACCGCCCGCGATACCGTGGCGGACCGCGTGCGGGGGCTGGAGTCCGGCGCCGACGACTATCTGGTGAAACCCTTTTCGCTCAAGGAGCTGGAAGCCAGAATCCGCGCCCTGCTGCGCCGCGGCCGCTACAAGGAAAACGTCGCGGCGGCGGGCGGTTCCCTGCGCTTTGCCGACATCGAGGCGGACATGCCCGCTCACAGGGTGCTGCGCGGCGGGCGGGAGCTGCGCCTCAGCCCCACGGGCTTCCGCATTCTCTGCGAGCTGCTCAAGGCCGCCCCGGCCATTGTGACGCGCGAGGAGCTTGAGCAGACCCTCTGGGGCGACGCCGCCCCCGGCGGCAGCGCCCTGCGTACCCATATCCATGAATTGCGGCAGGTCGTTGACAAGCCGTTCGACACGCCCCTCATTGAAACCATAAGCCATGTGGGCTATCGCCTGCGTTCCGAATCGGAAGAATGATCTGCAACGGCATCCGCTTTCGTCTTGTGGCGGCCTTTGTGGCGCTGGCGCTGCTGGTGGGCGCGGGAACGGCGCTGGCCGGCTTCTTTGCCTCGGAGCGTATTGGCGCCTATCTGGTGGAATGGCACGTCTCGCCCATCATGGACATGCTCATAGAGGCCGAAGAGCGCGCCTGGAGAGCCGAGGACGACGGCGGACGGCCCCTGTATTACGGTTCTGATCTGGCGGCCGGGCTCAAGATGCGCTTCTATGTGGGCAAGCAGCTGGAACATGAATGGGCGGAGCTGCCGGACGGCATTCACTTTCAGGATGAGGGAAGCGGCTTTCTGCTGCTGCGTACCGGCGATCATATCCGTTACGCCCTCGAAGGCGGCACGGGGCAGCGCATGGAGCTGCGGAGCGGCATGATCCGCTCGCTGCTTGTCTGCATCGGCGTGGGGCTCGTGGCGGCGACCCTGACGGCCGTCATTCTTTCCCACCGCCTGAGCGCGCCGCTGGTGACGCTGACGCGGGCGGTCCGGCAGCGGGGCATGCCGAGCGGGCTGGCCCGCGACCTGCCGCCCCTGCCTTCCTGCCGGAATCCTTACGAGGTTCGGGTGCTGACGGAAGCCATTGCCGCCCATGAACGCGCCCTGTACGCCTACGCCTTTCGCGAGAGCTGCTTTACCGGCGACGTAAGCCATGAGCTGCGGACGCCGCTGACCGTGCTTCAGGGCGGTCTGGAAATCTTGGAGCTGCATGCGGCGCGGCGCGCGGAGGATGCTTCCCTGCGGCCGCTGGTGGAACGCATGAGCCGCACCGTCGCCGACATGAGCGCGACGGTGCGCGCGCTGCTGCTGCTGGCCCGCGATCCCGAGCACATGGAGCTGGAATCGGTCGATATGGCGGCGATGCTGCGCGAGGCCGCCGGGCGGCGCGGGGTGTCGCTGTCGTGCGACGGCGCTCCGTCCATTGTCCTGCATACGCAGCGGGAGCTGGCCGCGACCGTTGTTCGCAACCTGCTGGAAAACGCCCTGCATTATTCGGAAGACGGTCGCGCGGAAATGCGGATGCACGCCGAAGGCTTCGAGGTCTCCAATCGCGGGCGCATCCCCGCCGACGTGGATATCTTTGAACGCGGCGTCCGGGCCGCCGCGCCCCGCAGCAACGGCGTCACGCCGGCGGGCAGCGGTCTGGGGCTGTCGCTGGTGCTGCGTATCTGCCGCCGTCTGGGCTGGGGAATTTCCTGCCGCGGCGACGAGGCGACCACGACGTTCAGCGTGACATTCAAGGGCGGCGGGGAACAGGGCGAAGCGCCGGAGGAATAATCCTCGGCATTCCGCTTTCGCGCGTTTGCGGTCCGGCGCGCGGCGCGTTCCGCCTTTCCGCGCGGGAGAGAGTCCTTGATCCGCGCCCGGGCGGAAAAACAAAACAAAAAAGGCGTCGCAGCGCGACGCCTTTTTGATTTCTGGCTCCCCGAGACGGACTTGAACCGCCAACCTAGTGATTAACAGTCACCCGCTCTGCCGATTGAGCTATCGGGGATTGCTCGAAGCAACGAAGAGATATCTATGCGAAAGCCGCCCGTTCGTCAAGCAAAAAAAGAAAAATTTTTTTTATTCCTTTTTCGCCGCCGCCGTCGCGGCCTCCCGGGTCAGGCGGGCGAGCTTTTTGGCGTAGCGTTCGGCCTCGCTGTAGACGCATCCGCAGTAGGGCTGCCGGTAGACGCCCCATTCGCGGGAGATGTCGATGCCGGCCTGCCAGTCCTCGCGGAAATCGCGGTAGATGAAGCGCGGCCCGGGCGCGGGACGCGGCGCCCCCGGCACGGCGGGCAGATCCTGTCCGCTCAGGCGCGCCCCCTCGGCGGCAATGGCCTCGTGCGGCTGATAACGGGAATAGAGCAGGCTGGTGCTGAAGGCGTCGTAGCCGTTGGCCGTCGCATAGGCGAAGGCGGCGGCCACCCGGCTGCGGCAGCAGTAGTCGCAGCGCCGGGGCGGTTCGTCCCGATCCCGCACGGCGCGCAGCCATGCCGTAAGATTCCAGGCCGCGTCGTCGCAGACGACGGGAATGCCGGCGCGTTCGGCGCATTCCAGCACGGCCTCCCGCCGGCGCAGGTATTCGGCAAGCGGCTGTATGTTGGGATTGTGATACCACGCCGTGATCTCGAAGCCCTCGTCCTGAAGGCGACGCACGGGCATGATGGAACACGGCCCGCAACAGACGTGCAGCAGCAGGCGCCCGCCTTCGCCGGCGGGCATCAGGCGTTCTCCCCGGCGGCGTTTTCGTCCCGCCGCATGCGAAAGTCCACGCGGATCTTGAACAGGCGCGTGGCGGGCAGATTCAGCACGGCGACGCCGGTTTCCCGTTCCAGCTCCGCCAGCGTGGCGGCTTCCTGTTCCCGGGACGGCGAAATGAGCGTGAACCAGACGTTATAGGCGTGGGCGCGCACGTAATTGTGCGTGACGCCGGGGCGGGCGTTGACGGCGGCGGCGAAGTCCTCCAGCCGGTCCTCGGGAACCTTGGCGGCGCAAAGGGTCGAAACCCAGCCGAGTTTGGCCGACTGGAAGTTGGCGCCCATGCGCCGGATGATGCGGGCGGCGCGCAGGGCGTTCACGCGCCGGAGCGCCTCCTCTTCCGAAACGCCCGCCTGCCGTCCCAGTTCCTCGTAGGGGCGCGGGGTCAGGGGGAAATTTGTCTGAATGATGTCGAGCAGACGGCGGTCCACGTCGTCCATGGCGTAGGGGGTCATGTGGTCTCCTTGGGAACGCCCGGCGTCAGCGCAGGGCGAAGTTGACGGCAAAGCAGGCCGCCACCGCATAGAGCATCGGCGCGACTTCGCGTCCGCGTCCGCTCAGCAGGCGCAGAACGACATAAGCGATGAAGCCCAGGCCGAAACCCGTCGCAATGTTGAACGTCAGCGGCATGGCGACGATGGTCAGAAAGGCGGGCAGGGCCGTGGCAAAGTCGTCGAAGCGGATGCGCGTCACGTCCTGCATCATCAGGGCGCCCACGATGATCAGCACGGGCGCCGTGGCGTAGGACGGCACAACGGCCACCAGGGGCGTCATGAACAGGGTCAGCGCGAACAGGCCCGCAATGCACACGGCCGTCAGGCCCGTGCGGCCGCCTTCGGCCACGCCCGCCGCGCATTCCAGGTAGCTGGTGGCGGTGGTCGCGCCCAGCAGGGCGCTGGTCATGGTGCCTATGGAGTCCGTCACGAGCGCGCGATCAAGATTGTCTATGCCGCCGTCTTCCCGCATGAAACCCGCCTTGCGGGCAAGCGCCAGAAGCACGCCCATGTTGTCGAAAAGATCCACCATCGTCAGCGTGAAGATTATCGACAGCAGCCCGTGGGAGAGCGCCCCGCGCAGATCCAGCGCCGCAAAGGTCTCCGTCGGCAGGGGGACGGCGTCGGCAAGGATTCTGTCCGGCGGCGGCGTCAACCCGAGCGCCAGCCCGAGCGCCGCGACGACGACAATGCCGATGATCAGCGCGCCGCGAACCCGGAGCGTCATCAGCGTTCCGCACAGGCACAGCCCGAACACGGCCATGAGGGCGGGGGGCTGTTTCAGGTCGCCCAGCGTCACGAAGGTGGCGGGATCGGCCGCGATCAGTCCGCAGTTCTTCATGCCGATAAAGGCGATGAAGGCGCCGATGCCCACCACGATGGCGTATTTGAGATCCATCGGCACGGCGTCGATAATCATCTGCCGCACCCGCGTCACGGTAAGCAGCAGAAAGACAACCCCGGAAATGAAGACGGCGCCGAGACCGGTCTGCCACGAATAGCCCGCCGGGCCGCAAACATAATAGGAGAAAAAGGCCGTTATTCCCAGCCCCGGCGCCACGCCCACGGGAAAGCGGGCCCAGAAGCCCATGATCAGCGTGACGATGATCGTTACCCAGATAACGGCGGCCACGGCCGATTCGCGCGGCATTCCCGCGTCAGACAGCATCCCCGGAACGACAAAGATAAGATAGCACATGGCCATGAAGCTGGTAAGCCCGGCCGTCAGCTCCTGACGCACGGAGGTCTGGTTGCGCGTCAGGCCAAAAACGCGATCCAGAAATTTTTCAGGGGTGACGCTCATTACATGCCCTCCCGGAAGCATGGTTGTCGCGGCGCCGGACGCCCCGGGTCTGTTAATACTCTTCGTATTCTTTGGGGGAAGGGAAACCCCTCAGCGCTGCTGTCGATGCCCGTAGCTTCCTTCGTCGCAACGGGCACGGCCTGCGGCCGCCATCCGGTCGCTGCCAGCGCGAGAGGGCCCAGCCTTTTCCGAGGTATTGTTGTTCGGGGGGAAGGGAAACCCCTCTGCTAGCGCGAGAGGGGGTTCCCTTCCCCCCAAGCCCCCCATCCCTTCCCCAGCGCGCTTTTTCAGAGGTATACGGGCGGCGCAAGAATTTGCAGCCAGTCTCTATTTGAATGAAGCGGCTTGTACATTTGTGTTAACAGACCTTGGCGACCGGAAAGTCGGTCGGGTAAATACCCTTGGCAGGATACTATTACTTTTCGGTCTGTTATAAAAGCATATTCCGTCGGCCTGCGCCGCTGGCAGCGCGGCGTTTTGCTGGGGGGAGGGAATAAAAGGGGCCCGGCCTTTCCGCAGCGAAGCGGGGAAAGGCGTTCTCGTGCCGCCCTGTCTTCCCCCAAAAAACGTTCCCTGCCTGCGGGCTGCCGGGGACCGCGCCCGTCAGGCGACACAGGAGCCTCACGGGCATCGGTAGCAGAGCAGGGGGCCTTTTTACCCGTCACACACAGCGCGCTTGTTTTGGGGAGTATGGGGGAATTTAAGGGGGAAGGAACCCCTTTTTGCCTCAAGCAAAAGGGGTTCCTTCCCCCCCAAAAAAATAACAGAACTAGAATCCCGTCACAGCGGAGGCATCCTGCACATCCACGATACGGAGGCCGAATTCCTTGATGGTATCGGCAAAGGCCTG
>CALUWU010000188.1 GCA_944324555.1 uncultured Desulfovibrio sp. | reverse complement strand
GAAACGCTCATGCATGCAGTTTCTTCGGAGGCTGCATTTTTTGTTCATTCTCTGAAGAAAAGGAGTGTCGCATGGATCTGGAAGCCCTGTCGGCGCGGCGCGCCGGGGAAGCCCGTCGCCTGCTGCTGTCGCTGGACGTCGAAGGCGCGTGGCGCGCCGTCGGCGCCGAGACGCATATTGTGGGTTCCCTGCGGACGGGTCTGATGCTCGAAAAAAGGGATATTGATCTGCATGTCTATACGGCGCGGCCGGACATGGCGGAAAGCCTTGCGGCCATGACGCCGATCCTGTCCCGCGACTGCGTGGAAAAGGTCCTGTGCCGGAACCTGCTGGAAACGGAAGAAGCCTGCATAGAGTGGCATGTCTGGCTTCGCGATGACGACGGCGCCCTGTGGCAGCTGGACATCATCCACATACGGAAAGGGTCTGCCTTTGACGGCTTTACTGAAGACTTCGCGCGCCGGTTGTCGGCGGCGCTGACGGATGAGACGCGCGCGGCGATTCTGGCGCTCAAGTCGCGGGGAGCGGGGGAGGATACAGGCGGCATCTTCTATTATATGGCCGTATTGCGCGACGGGATTCGGACGTACGAGGATTTCTGCCGCTGGCGGCGGGGCGTCGACGCGAAAGAGATTGTCCGCTGGCGGCCCTGAGAAGGGCCGTCGGCGCGTTTTTTTACTCCTTATTTTTTCAAGAAAAACTTTAGATATTGAAGGGTTCCGCATATTTTTACCAGTGAAAAAAAGTTTTTTTCATCGCTAACCCAGCGTTCTTTTTCAGGATCGCAAAATGAAGGCCCAAAAGCTCGCGGCTGCCAAGGCTTTTGCGGAAAATCCTTATATAACAATTGCTTATAGATGCGGCCGATTGACAAAAGGAAAGCCCTTTGCCATTTTGGCTGCGCGGATAGGCGGCGACGCCCTTCCGCAGGATCTTTTTCCAAGGAGTCCCCCCATGCCCGCCAGCATCGTCAAGCGTGATGGAACGAGCGTTCCGTTTGATTCCGTCAAGATTCTCAACGCCATTACCAAGGCCAACAAGGCGGTGGGCGGGGAGGACATGTCCCCGACCGATCTTCTCTTCGTCACGGAAAAGGTCTGCCGCAAGCTTGACGAGCTGGGTCTCAAGCATGTGGAAGAAATTCAGGACGTCGTCGAGGATACCCTTATTCAGTACGACTACGCCAAGACCGCCAAGGCCTATATTCTCTATCGGGCCGAGCATACCAAGATCAGGAATGCCGAATCCTATCTGATGGAGATATACAAGAAGCTGACCTACTCCCCGGCCATCGAGGAGGACATCAAGCGCGAAAACGCCAATATCGACGGCGACACGGCCATGGGCACCATGCTGAAGTACGGTTCCGAGGGGGCCAAGTACTTTACCGACAACTACATTCTGCCCAAGGACGCCTCGGCGGCGCACGCCAACGGCGATATCCACATTCACGACAAAGATTTCTACATGCTCACGGAAACGTGCTGTCAGATAGATCTCATCCCCCTGTTCAAGAACGGCTTTTCGACGGGGCACGGCTATCTGCGCGAGCCCAATTCCATCGAGAGCTATTCGGCGCTGGCCTGTATCGCCATTCAGGCCAATCAGAATGAAATGCACGGCGGCCAGAGCGTGCCCCATTTCGACTACGCCATGGCGGGCGGCATCATCAAGACGTTCCGCAAGGAGTACGAACGCGCCTTCACCGCCTTTGTCCGCATCAAGGGCGATATGGACGCGGAGCAGGCCGGACAGTTCTTCCGGGGCGTGCGCGTGGCGCTCGGCGAGGGCGTCCGCATGGGAACGATCGACGACTACGGCCGCCGCATGCAGGACATTGTCGCGCCGCAGGATCGCGAGCTGACGGCGCAGGCGCACGTCTACGCCGCGGAAGAGGCCCTTCGGGCGACGGAGCGCCGCGCCTATCAGGCCATGGAAGCCTTTATCCATAACCTGAACACCATGAACAGCCGCGCGGGCGCGCAGGTGCCTTTCAGCTCCGTCAACTACGGCACGGACACCTCTCCCGAAGGCCGCATGGTCATTCGCAATCTGCTCCTGGCCACCCAGGCCGGCCTTGGCAACGGCGAAACCTCCATTTTCCCGGTGCAGATTTTCAAGGTCAAGGAAGGGGTCAACTACAACGAAGGCGATCCCAACTACGATCTTTTCCAGCTGGCCATGAAGACGTCGGCCATGCGCCTTTTCCCGAACTTCAGCTTCATCGACGCGCCGTTCAACCTGCAATACTATGACGGCAGCTATAACAGCGAAGTCGCCTATATGGGATGCCGCACCCGCGTGCTCGGCAACGTGCACGACGCCGGGCGGGAGGTCACCTGCGGACGCGGCAATCTGAGCTTCACGTCCATCAACCTTCCCCGGATCGGCATCGAGGCGCACGGCGACATCGCCCGCTTCTATACCCTGCTGGACGCCCAGATCGATCTGGTTTTCCGGCAGCTGCTGCATCGCTTCAAGATTCAGTGCGCCAAGAAGGTCCGCAACTATCCTTTTCTCATGGGCAACGGCATCTGGCTTGATTCCGACAAGCTGGACTGGGACGATACCGTGGAAGAGGTCCTCAAGCACGGCACGCTGACCGTCGGTTTCATCGGCCTTGCGGAAACGCTTGTGGCGCTGACGGGCAAGCATCATGGCGAAAGCGAGGAGTCGCAGAAGCTCGGTCTGGAAATCGTCGGCCATATCCGCCGTCGCGCCGATGAAGAAGCGCGCCTGACCGGTCTTAACTTCTCGGTCATCGCCACCCCGGCGGAAGGGCTTTCCGGCCGCTTCGTCAAGCTGGATCGCGCCCGTTACGGCGTCATCCCCGGCGTGACGGACAGGGAGTACTATACCAATTCCTTCCACGTTCCCGTCTATTTCCCCATCCGGGCGTTCCGCAAGATCGATCTGGAGGCTCCCTATCACGCCCTGACCAATGCCGGGCACATCACCTATGTGGAGCTGGACGGCGATACCTGCAAGAATCCCGAGGCCTTTGAGGCCATTATCCGCTATATGCACGATCGGGGCGTGGGCTACGGCTCCATCAACCACCCGCTGGATCGCGATCCGGTCTGCGGGTATGTGGGCGTGCTCAACGACGTTTGCCCCCGCTGCGGCCGGCGCGAGGGCGAGGGCGTGAGCGAAGAGAAATTGCGCGAACTGCGCCGCAAGTATCCCCATATGCCGACGTGCCATTGCCGTTAGGCCGGCCGTCCCGGGGAGACAGCCGAAGAGAGCCGGAAAATTTCCCCGCGCGGCGAGAACGGGCCGCCGGGCCGCCGCGGCAAAGGGATGCGTCCGTCCCGTCCCGCCGGGGAACGAACCGTTCAAAGAGGAGGAAAATCGACATGCTGATGGAATCCCGTCTTAAAAACGAGTGCAAGCCCGAAGAGAAGATGGTTGGCGAAGGCGTGGCGTTCGAGCGCGTGCGCCGTATTACCGGATATCTTGTGGGCACGCTCGATCGCTTCAACAACGCCAAGCGCGCCGAAGAGCACGACAGGGTGAAGCATGCCTGATCTGCGCGTCAGCGGCATTGTGGAAGAATCCATAGTGGACGGCCCCGGCCTGCGCTATGTGATTTTTACACAGGGCTGTACGCGCGCCTGTCCGGGGTGTCATAATCCCCAGACGCATCCCCTTGACGGGGGATTTCTGATGGATACGGCGACCATTATCCGGCAGTTTTCGGAAAATCCCCTTCTGGCGGGCGTGACCTTTTCCGGCGGCGAACCCTTCCTGCAGGCCGGCGCGCTTTGCGTCGTTGCCGAGGCAGTGCGCGCCGCGGGCAAGAACGTCATGGCGTACACGGGATTTACCTTTGAGGAACTGCTGGACAAGGCCGAAAGGGAGCCCGCCGTGGGCCGCCTGCTCGATCTGGTGGATACGCTGGTGGACGGTCCCTATGTCGAAGCCCGGCGCAATCTTGAGCTGGCCTTTCGCGGCAGCGACAATCAGCGCCTGCTCGATCGCGACGAGCGTTCCCGCCTGGCCGCGCTTCATGCCGCGGCCCGGGGCGGTCTTTCGCGGCAAGACGGTTAGTAAGTACTACTCCGGCGGCGCGACGCGCGCGAACCGCGTTTCCTGAGGGAAGGAGGCCGCCGTTTTCCGAACTCTTCGGCGTCCTTTCCGATCGCCGGCAACAGGAACCGCCCGTCGCTGCTACGACGGGCGGTTCCTGTTGCCGGCGTTTCCGATCCGGAGAAAAAAGCGGGGCGGAGCGAATATTTCCGCGCCGCGGGAGGGCTGGTTATTCGGCGGCGATATCGTAGGCTTCGAGCTTGTCCCACACGGCGCTGATCAGCATGGCCATGACGGCCGCGACGCGCGCCTGCGCCCTGGCGAGGGACGCGGCGTCCATCAGATCGGAGAGATCGCCGTCCTCGGCGAGGCCGAGACGGCGGAAGAAGAGCAGGGGGCATTCCTTTTGCCGTTCATGCGCCAGAAGCGGCATATAGGCGGAAAAGGGGCCGTCCACGAATTCTTCGAGACGCTCCGCGAGAGGCGCGGCGTCGGAATGGCCTTCGGCCTGTTCCAGCAGGGAGCCCGTATCCCGCAGATAGGCCGCAAGCACGGTGTTGGGAGCGTGCTGCATCAGTCCGGCGGTGACGACGGCATGGACAAAGGCGCGCCATTCCTCGCACAGCTGCGGGGCCAGCGGCCCGCCCCAGAAGGCTTCCGGCAGCCCGGAGCGCTGCGCCATACGCAAGATTCCTTCGGCGCCCGTGTTCAGCTCGAACAAGATGTGGGCCGCTTCCAGCCCCTGTGCCGCGCTCAGCGGCTTTTTCTCCTGTTTTTCCATGGGAGCTTGCATCCTTTGCGGGTTATACGTCTTTCTCAAGGTCGGGAGTCGCGGCTCCGGCGTCCTGATCCGAAGCGGCGCGCCGCCGCACGTAGGCTTCATAGCCCCGGCGGCGCAGAAGGCAGGCCGGGCAGGCGCCGCAGCCGTAGCCCCATGCGAAGCGTTGTCCGCGTTCGCCTTCGTAGCAGGTATGGCTTTCTTCCAGAATGACGTCCACAAGGGCCTTGCCGCCAAGCTCTTCGGCCAGCTGCCAGGTGGCGGCCTTGTCCAGGAACATCAGCGGCGCGTGCAGCGTATAGCGGCTGTCCATGCCCAGATTCATGGCGACCTGCAGGGCCTTGACGCTGTCGTCGCGGCAGTCGGGATAGCCGGAAGAATCCGTCTGGCAGACGCCGAGAACAAGATGGCGGACGCCGCGCTGATAGGCCCAGGCGGCGGCGTGCAGAATGAAGATGAGATTGCGGCCGGGCACGAAGGTGTTGGGAACGCCGCCGGCGGAACCGCCCTCTATGGGCATGTCCGCCGCCGTGAGGGCGTTGTCGGCCAGCTGCTGAAAGAGATCTATGCCAAGCAGGACGTCCGCGCCCAGCCGGCGCTCCCAGTCCGGCCGCAGGGCGGCGACGGCGCGGCGCACGTTGGCGCGGCATTGCAGTTCCACGGCGTGGCGCTGCCCGTAGTCAAAACCGATGGTCTGCACCGAGGCGAAGCGGGACAGCGCCCAGGCCAGACAGGTGGCGGAATCCTGCCCGCCGGAAAAGAGGACCAGCGCCGGCTGCGCGCTCAGGGGGGCTTCCGGCTGACGGACGTTTTCGTTCATGAATAACCTCTGAAACAATCTGAAAGACGGCGGCCATGGCGGCCGTCCGCTTCTTTTCCCTCAATATGGGATTTCGGTCAACAGGCGTCGGCCGGGTATTCTCCGGCCGAAGAAAAAGGGGCCGCCGCGCATTGTCGCGGCGGCCCCGGCTGTTCTGGGCGGTTCTTGTTCACGCGTTTCAGGCGTCCGGCCAGAGGGAGGACCCCCGCTTGCCGCGCGCCGGCGCGTAGCCGGCCATGAAGGCGTCCATGAGGTTGCCGAAGAAAACGCGATTGCGCGGCTTGATTTTCTGGCTCTCCGGGCTGTCCGAAGGAAAGAAGCGCCGGGAGTTCTTGTTGCCCACGTAGGTTTCCTGCGCCTGCGGCAGCGACAGGATATGATCCCACATGCCGCGTCTTTCGGAAACCGCCTTGCTCTGGAGCGCCTGAAGACGGCGCACGAGATCGGGATCAAGCCCTTCGTGATAGTAGAAGAAGGCGGCCCCCTGGGAGATCATGGCCTCGTTGAGGGATTCCCCGCCGGGGAGGATGACCTCGGCAATCAGGCGTCCGTAACGATCCCGGGCTTCCGCGCCCGCGGCGTGCAGCTGCACTTTCTGACCGCGCGCCATGGCCGCGAGAACGGCGGCGGCTTCGCGGGCGTAATACTGAGGCTTGCGATCGCGCTTGTTGAGTTCCGGCGTGTCGATGCCGGCCAGGCGCACGATGCGGCGGTCGCTCAGCTTGAAGGTATCGCCGTCGAAGCAGGCGGCGACGGTGCCTTCCGGCGCGCCGGGCAGGACGGCGTCGGCCGCCCGCGCCGGAGCGACAAAAAGCGCCAGCAGCAGAACAAGGACGCAGAAGACGGAGACTCGACGTGCGGCGCTCATGGCTAGTTCTCGTAATAGGAGCGCAACGACTGGCTCCTTACAGGATGACGAAGCTTGCGGAGGGCCTTGGCCTCGATCTGACGAATGCGCTCGCGCGTGACGTTGAAGAGCTTGCCCACTTCTTCAAGCGTATGGTCGCTCTTTTCCGCGATGCCGAAACGCTTGCGGAGCACCTGCTCCTCGCGCGGCGTGAGATCGGCCAGCACGGCGGCCAGCTGTTCCGACAGCTTGGTGTTGATGACTTCCTCCGCCGGGGCGACGGCCTTCTTGTCCTCGATGAAATCGCCGAGGCTGGAATCCTCTTCGTCGCCGATGGGCGTTTCGAGAGAAATGGGTTCCTTGGCGATTTTCAGCACCTTCTTGACCTTTTCCACAGGGTATTCCATGCGATCCGCGATTTCTTCGGGCGTGGGATCGCGGCCCAGCTCCTGCACAAGGTAGCGCGACGTGCGGATCAGCTTGTTGATGGTTTCGATCATGTGCACCGGGATGCGGATGGTGCGGGCCTGATCCGCTATGGCGCGGGTAATGGCCTGACGAATCCACCATGTGGCGTAGGTGGAAAACTTGTAGCCGCGCTGGTATTCGAACTTGTCCACGGCCTTCATCAGGCCGATGTTGCCTTCCTGAATGAGATCGAGGAACTGGAGCCCGCGGTTGGTGTATTTCTTGGCAATGGACACCACAAGGCGCAGGTTGGAGCGAATGAGCTCCTGCTTGGCGCGCATGGCGGCGTTGTTGCCGCGCTTGATGCGCCAGAGAACTTCCTCAAGGTCGTTGACGTTGTGGCAGCACTTTTCCTGAAGGCGCTTGAGAATTTCTATTTTCCCGATGATCATTTCCTTGAAGGAAAAGAGCTCGTCCACGCTGAGCTTGAGGTCGCGGGCGGCGTCGTTGGGATTGATCTCGCGCTTTTCCAGACCTTCGAACATGGCCTGAATTTCCGTCTGGCTGCGGCCGGTGGAAAGGATGTAGGCCGAAAGATCGCGCTGGCAGTTGTGCATCTGGCGCACGTAGTCTTCCACCGTCTCGATGATGCGGTCGATGAGCGTCTTTTCCAGCTTGATGTCGCGCAGGCGGGTGACGATTTCTTCCTTGTAGCTGATGATTTCCTTCTGCACCGGGGCGACCCGGCGTTCAAGGGTGTTGCAGTCGTCGAGCTTCTTGTAAATCTTGCGCTTTTTCTTGTAGATCTGCTTGATCTCGTCCAGCAGCATGATGACGCGGCTGCGCTGGTTAAGCTCGTCTTCGCTGGGATCGTCTTCCTCTATGGTCTTGACGACGTCCTTGAGCTTGATACGGTTGAGGCGCAGATCCTCGCCCACGTTGATGAGTTCTTCCACGGCGACAGGCACCTCGACAAGCGCGTAGAGAACGTCCTGCTCGCCCATTTCGATTTTCTTGGCGATGACCACCTCGCCGTCGCGATCGAGCAGCGGCACGGCGCCCATCTCGCGCAGGTACATGCGTACGGGATCGGTGCTGCGGGAGGAGTAGTCGGCGGACTCCTCGTCCTCGGCAAGATCGAGGGAACTGTCCACGGCATCGTCGTCCGGTTCGGCGGGCGCGGTGGAAATTTTCTTGCCGTCCTTTTCGGAATCAACGATGACGATTTCCAGCTGTTCGAAAATGCCGATGATTTCCTCGAACTGCTCCGGCGTGCTCATTTCCACGGGCAGGGCCTTGTTGACCTCGTCGAAGGTCAGGAAGCCCGTTCCCTTGCCCTTGGCAATGAGGGATTGGATTTGCTGGACATCTTTAATGTTGCTCATGGACTTTCTCCAAGGTTTCCTGCAGGGCGCGGAGGTAT
Source organism: uncultured Desulfovibrio sp. (assembly GCA_944324555.1). Lineage (GTDB taxonomy): Bacteria > Desulfobacterota > Desulfovibrionia > Desulfovibrionales > Desulfovibrionaceae > Desulfovibrio. The sequence continues at coordinate 15,423 of CALUWU010000188.1, read as the reverse complement.
TCCACATCCGCGTCGGGATCGCCCGCGTTCTGGCGCAGGGCTGCCGCAAGAGATAATTTCTGCGCGGAAGCGTAGTAGGCGTCGAGATCGTCCCGCAGCGCTTCCAGTTCTTTGTTGCCGTCATCGCGGGGGGCGGCTTCCGCTCCCCGACAGAAAGACCAGAAATTCTTTTCCCGCTCGTCCAGATGATAGGCCGCCGCTTCCGGCCCCCATTCTTCCAGCTTGTCCCAGAGGCGGCGGGCAATGGCGGATTGCAGGGCCAGATCCGCCCCCATGTCGCGCAGATCGTCGAGGCGTTCGGGGTAGCGCACGGCGTACATCATGATCTGCCTGTCGCGCATGTTCTGCCGGGCCCTGCCGCCCGCGGGACGCTGCGCCGGAGCGCCCCCGCGCGCCGCGCCGGCGGCGCGCCGCTGCGCCGCGCCCTGCCGCAGTTCGCTTTCCGAAAGCTGCAACTGCGTTGCCAGCCGGGAGGCGTAGGGGCTGACCAGCTCGGGCACGTCCACCTGGCTGAGGAAGTTGCGCGCCCATTCCACGGTCTCGCGCGGGGCCAGAGCCCGCAGCACGTCCACGCAGAAGCGCAGGCCGTCGGGCGCCTGCGCCAGCAGGGTTTCAAAGGCTTCCGGTCCCTGCCCCCGCAGCAGGCTGTCTATGTCCTCGCCGTCGGGCATCAGAACCACGTTGCAGCTCAGGCCGCGCGTCAGGAGCATTTCACAGGAACGGAGCGCGGCCTTGCGTCCGGCGCGGTCGCCGTCGAAAAGCAGCGTCGCCTGAGAGGTAAAGCCGGAAAGGCGCTTGATCTGTTCCGGGGTGAGCGCGGTCCCCAGGACGCCCACGGCATTGTCGTAGCCGTACTGATGCAACGTGAGCACGTCCATATATCCTTCGGTCAAAAGCGCCCGTCCTTTAGTGGTAATGCCTCTGCGGGATTGTGCAAGACCATAAAGATGATCGCCTTTTTTATAGAGGGGCGTATCTGAACTATTGATATATTTGGCTTCTTCCTCGTCGGCGATAATGCGTCCGCCAAAGGCGATAATCTGATTGGAAAGGCTCTTTATGGGGAACATCAGACGGCCGCGAAAGCGGTCGTAGGCGCGGCGGCCGCGTTCGGAAATGCCGATCAGTCCGGCCTCGGCGGCCATGCGCTCGTCAAAGCCGCCCCGGCGCAGGGCCGTCGTCAGCGACTGCCATTCGCGGCGCGCCCAGCCGAGCCCGAAGCGCTGCACGATTTCCGGGCTGAGGCCTCGCTTTTGAATATAGGCGCGGCATTCTTCGGCTTCCGGGCTTTCAAGGGCGGCGGCGAAGTGGGCGGCGGCCAGTTCGTACATCTGGAGCATCTGGCGGCGCCCGGAGCGCTCGCGCTGTTCCCGTTCGCGCCGTTCGGGATCGGCGGGGCCGCGATCCAGCGAAATGCCGGCTTCGGCGGCCAGCTGTTCCAGCGTTTCGCGAAAATCCAGCCCGTTGATGCGTCCGTAAAAGTCGAAAATATCTCCCGAGGCATGGCAGCCGAAACAGTAGAAAAGACCCAGATCCTCATTGATGGAGAAAGAGGGTTTTGTTTCCTGATGGAAGGGGCAGGGCGCGACCCAGCGCGGACCGTTGCGCTTCAGATCGAGGTAGCGGCGCGCAATGTCCACAATATTGAGGCGCTCCTTGACGGCGCGTATGGCGTCTTTGCTTTGCATGGGGCTTGACTGACCGATGGTAAGGCTCGCTCCCCGGTTCGCGGCGTCGCGGCGGGAAGGACGGTTCGCGGAAATCGTCCGGGCGTTTCAGGCCGGAATCGCCGGGGAGATATCCGTCGCGTATCCCCGGCGCGCGGGACGGGCCCGCGGCGTTCGGGGCTGACAGGGGGGACGATTGCGGGGGGACGCCGTCCGGCGGGCGCGGTCCGTCCCCCTTCGGGGCATGTCAGCGCAGCACGACGATGGTCATGCCGTCGCCGCCGCGATCTTCCGGCGCGACGGCAAAGGACGCGGCGGCGGGGAAGGCGCGCAGGAACTCGTGAATCCTGCGTCGCAGGGCGCCCGTGCCGCGCCCGTGAACGATTTCCACTTCGCCGATGCCCGCCAGCAGCGCCTTGTCGAGGAATCTTTCCACCTCGGCTTCGGCCTGTTCGGCGCGCTGGCCGCGCAGATCCAGCCGCAGGAGCGAACCGTCGCCGGCTGGGGCGGCGGATCTGGCCGGCGCGGCGTTTTCGCGCACGGCCGCCAGGACGGGCGACACCGGCCCGCCGGCGCGCGCCGGCGCGGAAGACGCGGCCGAGCTTCCGGCAAGGCGGACGTCCTTCATGGCGGCCCAGAGATTGACGCCGTTGAGATCCACGCGCACGCGGGAGCGCCGTTCGTCCACGTCGGTCACGACGCCGCGCTTGTTGAAGGTCAGATGCAGCACCTGCTGCCCGGGGGCGAAGTGTTCCACCTGCGGCAGAACGGAAACTTCCTCGGGGCGCAGTTCTTCGGCCAGCGAGGCGCGCAGGCGGGAAAGTTCCTTGAGAGCCTGCTTGTGCCCGGCCCTGCCTTCGCGCACGGCCTTCATCAGTTCGGCGGACTGCGCGCGCACCTCGTCGTGCAGGCGCTGACGTTCGCGGCGCAGCTTGTCCTTTTCGTGTTCAAGCTGCTGGTTGGCCCTGGCCTGTCTGGCGCGCAGCTCCTGCAGTTCTTCTTCCCGCTGGGCGGCAAGCGCGTTCAGACGGGCCAGCAAGGCGGAGGCGTCTCCGCCGTCCTGAAGAAGATAATGTTCGGCCCGGCGCAGGATGCTTTCCGGCAGGCCGTATTCCCGCGCCACATCCAGCGCCTGACTTGCGCCGACCTGATCGTAGGCCAGCTTGTAGAGCGGTTTCTTGCTGTCGGGATCAAAAAGCACCGACGCGGCGCGCGCGCTGTCGCGGGTAAGAGCGTAGCTCTTGAGCGAAGGAAAGTGCGTGGCGGCCAGAACGAAGGTGCGGTTGTCTATGAGTTCGTCCAGCACGGCCTGAGCCAGCGCGGCCCCCTGCGCGGGGTCCGTGCCCGCGCCGAATTCGTCGAGCAGCACGAGACCGCTTTCGCCAAGATGCTTCCAGGCCTTGGCGAGGTGCTGGATTTGCGCCGTGAAGGTCGAGACGTTGTCGGTCAGGCTCTGCTCGTCGCCGATAAAGGCGTCCATGCGCGAAAACCACGGCAGGTGCGAACCGCCCGTCGCCGGCGCCGGCAGGGCGCTCATGGTCATGGCCGCGATCAGGCCCAGCGTCTTGAGGCAGACGGTCTTGCCGCCCGCGTTGCCGCCGGTGATGATCAGCGCGCGTTCTCCCGGACGCAGGACAATGTCCAGCGGGCGGACGCGCGCCTGACGCCGCCGCTCGCTTTCGGGCTCTTCCCCGCGCAGCTGCGGCGCGAGCATGAGCAGGGGATGGCGCGCGCCCAGCAGCTGAATGCCTTCGGCGGCGTCGGTAATCGGCACGCAGCGCCCGTCGATGGCTTCGGCAAAGGCCCGCTTGGCCTGAAGGACGTCCAGCTCCGCCAGCAGGCGCAGGGCGGCGTGCGCGCCGGGCAGCTCCGCCCGCAGCAGCTCCGCCAGATAGGCCAGCACCTTGCGCTCTTCCTCGCGCTCTTCGTGCTTGAGTTCCTGGAGGCGGTTGTTGATTTCCACCAGAAACATGGGCTCGAAATAGCAGGTTTCGCCCGTTTGCGACCAGTCGTGGATGATGCCCTGCATCCGCCCCTTGAAATTGGACTTGAGCGGCAGCACATAGCGGTCGGACGAGAGGGTCATGAACTCGTCCTGCAGGTAGTGCAGCATGTTGTACTGCACGGCGTAATCCTTGACCTTCCGCATGCAGCTCTGATGGAGGCGGCGCAGTTCCACGCGCACCTGATAGAGCTCGGGAGAACTTTCGTCCTTGAGCAGGGCGTCGTCGGAGATGCAGCGGTTGAGCGCCGCGGTCAGCTGCGCGGGCAGGGGTTCCGCGTCGGCCAGCGCCAGCAGGCGGGGCCACTGCCGGTCGGCCTCGGGAACGGCGATGGACTGCCGGGCGGCCAGCGCCTGCCGCAACATTTCGCGCAGGGCCCAGAAGGCCTCGGCGTCGGGCTGGGCGTTGGCGGCGCGGCGTTCCTCCATGCTCCGCAGCAGGCCGCTGACATCCGGGAAGGCCGCAAGGCGAAAGCCCCCTTCCGCCGGCGGACGCGACAGCCAGACGGCCGTCTCCTCGTAGAGGCGGGCGGCTTCGACGGCGGCGTCGGCGTCGGGCAGGGGGGCGATGTTCCGGGCGCGTTCGCGTCCGGCGACGGTACGGCACAATCCGGCCAGATAGGCCGTGATCTCGCCGAATTCCAGCGCATGAAGGGTGCGGGCGTGTATCATGAAAAGCCGGTTAGTTGCTGAGGCGGGCCTTGACGGCGGCGGAAAGCGTCTTGCCGTCCACGCGGCCCTTGTGGGCGGCCATGACGGCGGAAATGACCTTGCCCATGTCGCGGGGCGAGGACGCGCCGGTTTCGGCTATGGCGGCGTCGATGACCGCCGTCAGTTCCTCGTCGCTCAGGGGCTTGGGCAGATAGCTCTGCAGCACGACCAGTTCGGCGGCCTCCTTTTCGGCCAGATCGCCCCGGCCGGCGGCGTTGTACTGTTCGATGCTGTCCTGGCGCTGCTTGCTTTCCTTGATGATCAGATCCATCATCTCGTTGTCGTCCAGGACGCCGCCGGGGCGGCAGAGATCCACCAGCTTGTTCTTGACGGCGGTCTTGAGCAGGCGCAGCACCGTCAGGCGCACGCTGTCCTTGGCCTTGTAGGCCTGAATGTAATCCTTCTCGATCTGTTCGAACAGGCTCATGCTATCCTCGTTCTTGCTGGCGGTTTGCGGCGGTCCGGCCGGGCCTCGCGCGCGAAAGGCGAAGGGGGCGCGGCGCGCGGATCGCCGGGAAATGCGATGTGCGGAGCGACGGAAAAACAAGCAGAAAACGCGGGAGTCCCGTACAGGCCTCCCGCCGGAAATGGCGCCGATGCAGGAACCGCGACCGATCGTTTCGCCGGTTGCGGAAGCGGTTCGCGGGCTTTCTGATGTTCTCCGTCAATTCAGTTGCGGGAAGAATTCTCCCTTTTGCCAATCGGCCGCCTGATTCGCGCGCATTGCGCCGGTTCGGCCGTTTTCAGGCCGGGCGTTCCCGAAGGGCCGCCGCTTTTCTGAAACGTCCGGTTTTGGAAAGCGGGCGCGCGGAATACGGTTTTGCCGGAACGCCGGTTGACGCCATAAGAAATTTTCAGAATCGTCCGATTTCCAACGACGGAATCTTTTCCGGCCCGGCCTGAAAGGCCCGGGACGGCCTTTCGCGCGCCGTATTCCCCTCGGAAAAACCGGCGGGGCGTCGCATCGCGGGAGCGTCTTCCGGCCGGCGGCGTCGCGGCAATGAGAAAACGGCGCGATGCCATGCCAAAAGGCCGACAACGCGCCGTCTGCGTTACGCAACGTTCATCTTGCGCATTTTTTTCATCAGGCGCTTGCGAGCAGCGGCCTTCTTCTTCTTGCGCATCACGCTGGGCTTTTCATAGTGCTGGCGCTTCTTCATTTCGGAGAGAACGCCGGCCTTTTCCACCTGCTTCTTGAAGCGGCGGAGCGCGATATCGAAGTTATAATCGTCTTCGTTCAGGAAAACGCCGGGCATTGACATCACCCCCTCTGGGCTGGGCTCCGTCCCTTTGCGGAACGGGCTGGCAGGCCGAAGCCTGTCGCAGAATGTCGCCGGTGACGTTGACATTCCGAAGCGAGAAGCCTTTCTAGCGCCGCCGCTAAAAAAAAGCAAGTATTTTTTTACGAGATTTTTGGGAGAACGGCGCCCGCTCACTGGTTCCAGATATCCATTGTGGGGAAGATCCACGACAGGACGCAGAACAGGGCGAAATGCAGGGGCGGAACCATGACGAAGACCAGAACCGGCAGCATCCGCAGCGGGTCCGGGCGCAGGCGCGGCAGAAGGCGATGGAGCAGGGGAAGCAGGGCGCGGACCAGAAGCCCCGCGGCGGCCGCGTCGGCAAAGAGGCGGAGCGGCAGGCGCACGGAAGAGAAGAAGAGGCAGGCCGGCGCGAAGAGAGGAAAGAAAAGCAGCGCCAGCAGCAGGGCGGGCCGTATCAGGGCCGCGTATTCCCGCGCGCAGCGGCGGCCGCGACGCGTGAACAGCAGAAAGATCAGCAACAGGACGGCAAGCAGCAGGGCCAGGCGCGCTATCATGAGTTTCCTTTCGGGTGCGGGACTGTACGCAGGGCTTTCCGCTTGCCTTGCGCCAAGGACAATCTTACCATGAGCGGCGGCAAACGGAAAGAGGATGCGAGGGTGCGCCGGCGTCCGCCGGCGCGCGTCCTGTTCCGCCGGTACTTTTTTCGCACTACGCGGGCAGCGTAGAATCTGTGCAAGAGCGAGGAGGGTTTTCCATGCTGGTTATTCGGGCGGTACTTCTGGCGATGCTGGTTTTCCTGACGGGAAGCGCGGGCGTTGAGGCGGCTGAGGAGCGCTGGCCCGCCTTCAATCTGGCGGATCCCGCGGACGAAAAGGCCATGGAACTGCATACGCGTTCCTTCCATACGCACTTTACCGCCGTCGCCGGGGAGTCCATGATTCGCTACGCATCCCGGCAGACGCCCATCGAAGCGGTCGTGCGTCAGTGCCACAAGGCCTTTTCCAACAAGAAGATCGACTACAGCGGCACGGTGTACGACACCTTTACCGACATCACCCGCGAAAGGCTGGAAACCATGCTGCTGAACGGCAATATTCTCTATTTCTTCCCGGCCTTTCTTGCCGTGAATCAGCACAAGGGCGACGCGCTGATTCGCGAAGGTCTCCTGTCGGAAAAGGCCGTGGGCGTTCTTTCCGCAACCCTGCCGCTTCTGAGCGAGCTTGTCAGAAACGGCGAATTGCAGACAGGGCTGGCGGCGGAGCTGCGAAATTCGGAGGAAACGACCCAGGACGGCAAGGAACCCTCCCGGCCGGCTCCTCGCGGCGCCACGGGGCGCTAGGGCCTGTTGGCTCAGAACTCATTACGGTTTTCTTGAGGGGGAAGAAACCCCTTTGCTCTGCTGTCGATGCCCGTAAGGCGCCAGGGCGCCTTACGGGAGCGCGGCCTCTTTGATGTTTCCCGGAGCGCGGGCAAACGGCGTCAGGCAGGAATTTCGCCCTGTCCGGCGCCGTCTTTTTTTTCGTCGAACCGGGCGACGCCCCATGACCAGCGCTCGCAAATCCGGTGAAAATCGTCCACGGCCAGTTCTTCCGGCCGCAGACGCGGGTCCACGCCCGCATCCGCGAGGGCTTCCGCAACGCCGGGCCAGGGGGAGCGGCGCGCGATGCCGCCCAGCTGCTTGCGGCGCTGCTGGAAAAGGAGCTTGACCAGCCGCGCCAGGGCTTCGGGATGACGCGGCAGGCGTTCCCGCGCCAGCGGTTCAAAGGACAGCACCGCCGAATCCACCTTGGGCGGCGGAGAGAACGCGCCCGGCCCCACGATAAATTCCATGCGGGGTTTCCAGAAGCTCTGCACCCAGACCGAGAGCGCGCCGTACTGGCCGTTGCCCGGCTCGGCCGCCAGGCGGCGACCCACTTCCTTCTGTACCATGAAGGCCGCCCGCCGCATGGCCCGGCAGCGGGCGGCCATGTCCCAGATCATGGGCGAGGCGACGTTATAGGGAAGATTGCCGAGAATCTTCCACGAGCGCGCGGGCGACAGGCGGCCCCAGGGAAAGCGCAGGGCGTCGATCAGGACGGCCTGCGTGCCTTCGGCCGCTTCGCGCTGGCGCTCCAGCGCGAAACGTTCGTCCTTTTCCAGAAGAAACAGGCGGGCGTGGGGCAGGCGTTCGGCGGCGCGCGTCAGCGCCCCCGGCCCCGGCCCGATTTCAAGAAGCCAGTCTTCGGGGGTCGCCTGCACCAGCGCGGCAATGCGATCACAGATGTGATCATGTTTCAAAAAGTGCTGCCCAAGGCTTTTCTTGGCATAGGGGGGCATGCGGTATTCCTTTCACTTTGGGCCGGGTGGCGCTGTCCGCCGCCTCGCGTTCTGTTTTTTCAAAGCAAAACGCTCCGGGGCATGTTACACAAATTTACAATTTATTTTGAACAAGTAGAGCATACCGGCGAGGAAATTTGCCGCATGCTCCTGCCTCCCCTGAAAAAGCGCGTTGGGGGAAGGATGGGGGGCGCGGGGGGAAGGAAACGCCCCTTGCGCGCTAGCCAAGGGGGGTTCCTTCCCCCCGGAGGATCTATTTATGCTACTCTAGCAGTCGAAACGATCAAAGCTGAGCATCAGTCCGGCGCGGCCCTGCGTGACGGAACGCAGGGAGGTCGAGAAACCGAAGAGCTTTCGCATGGGGGCGCTGCCGCTGATCTGCTTGAGGCCGCCGCGATCCTGCAGGTCGTCCACCTTGCCGCCGCAGCCGCCGAAAAGGCTGATGGCCGCGCCCAGAAAGTCGTCCGGCACGCTGATTTCCACATGCATCACAGGCTCCAGCGCGATGGGCGAGGCCGCGGCAAGGGCCTCGCGCAGGGCCGCGCCCGCGGCCATATGGCATCCCGGCGCCGTGGTCAGACCTTCCTGACGGACGACGCCGGTAATGAGCACGTCCACATCTTCCACGGGATAGCCCGTCAGATCGCCGCATTGCAGGGCGTCGCGCACGCCGGACAGGGTCGCCTCGACAAGGGGCTGCGGCAGGATGCGCGCGGCTTCCTTCGGATCGGCGGGCAGAAAGTCTCCCAGGCGCACCTCGTTGCCCGCTCCGCGTGGGCGGGGCGAGACGGTCAGGCTCACCTCGCCGTGATGCCGTTCCTTGCCGAGTTCGCGATCAAAGACGTGGGCGGCCGAGGCCGTCTTGCGGATGGTCTCCCGCAACGTCACCTGCGGATTCCCGACGCGGGGGCTGACGCCGCATTCCCGGGTCAGGCGCTCCAGCAGCACTTCAAGATGCAGCTCGCCCATGCCGGAGATGGCGCGCGTCGCGGACTCCTCGTCCATGACGGCATGAAAGGTCGGGTCCTCTTCCACATAGCGGGCAAGGGCCTCGTCCAGAATCTTGCCTTCGTCGGCGTTGCGCGGTTCCAGGGCCAGCGTGATGACGGGCGGATAGCTGTCGATGGTCTCCAGCCGCAGTACGCCGCCTCGCTCCGTGTATGTGTCGCCCGTGCGCGCGCCGCGCAGGCCGACGACGGCGACGATGTCCCCGGCTTCGGCGACGGCAAGCTGTTCGCGTCTGTCGGCGTGCATGCGGTAGAGACGGCCGACGCGATCATCCTTGCCCGTGGCGGTGTTACGCAGGCTGTCGCCTTCCCGGATGCTGCCGGCATAGAGGCGCAGGAAGGCCAGCTTGCGGCCTTCTTCCATCAGCACCTTGAAGACCAGCGCCGCGGTCGGGCCGTCGGGGGAAACCACGATTTCCCGGCCTTCGGCGTCGTGTCCGACGGGCGAGGGAATGTCTTCGGGGGAAGGGAGGAAGGCGCAGACGGCGTCCAGCACGGGCTGCACGCCGGTATTCCGCAGGGCGGAACCGCAGAAGGCGGGCGTGAGCGTCCGGGCGAGCGTGGCGCGGCGCAGGGCCGCGTTGATATCGTCGAGGGAGTAGTCGCCGCCCAGATAGCGTTCCAGAAATTCTTCGTCGGCCTCGGCGATCTTTTCCAGCGCGCGCTCGCGCCACGGCGCGGCAAAGGCGCGTTCCTCGTCCGTCCACGGGCGGCGCGCGACGGTGCGTCCCTGATCGGCGGGGTCGAAGTCCAGACGTTCCTCGCGCAGGACGTCCAGCACGGCTTCAAAGTCCTCTCCCTGCCCCCAGGGGATGACGAGGGCGACGGGGTTGGCCGAAAGTCTGGCGTGCAGGGCGTCCAGCACGGCCGCGAAATCGGCGCCGAGGCGATCCACCTTGTTGATGAACGCCAGCTTGGGCACGCCGAATCTTTCAGACTGCCGCCAGACGGTTTCCGACTGCGGCTCCACGCCCGCCACGGCGCAGAACACGCCGACGGCGCCGTCGAGAACGCGCAGCGAGCGTTCCACCTCTATGGTGAAGTCCACATGGCCGGGGGTGTCGATGAGATTCAGATCGCAGTCGTTCCAGCGGCAGGAAGTACAGGCGGACGTAATGGTGATGCCGCGTTCCTGTTCTTCCGGCAGATAGTCCATCGTGGCCGTGCCGTCGTGTACTTCGCCCAGACGATGAATCTTGCGGCTGTAGAACAGCATCCGTTCCGAAAGCGTGGTCTTGCCTGCGTCGATATGGGCGATGATGCCGATGTTGCGGATATTTTTCATGCGCTTGCTATGCCTTGCGCGGCAGCAGCCCGAAGCCGTGCCGGAAAACGGAAAAGAAGTCGGGCGACAGATCGGTATGCAGCCAGAGGCCTTCGCAACCCGGCGAGAGGCTCAGGCGGCCCAGCGGCACGGCGCCGCTGCGGAAGGGGCCGCCGTCCCGTACCTTGCTGTGGGTTCTGGCTGTTTCTTCCGCCGTGAAAATGGCTTCGGGACGGCCCGCGCCCGGCAGCAGGGCGCGTTCCACGACCGCGTCGCCGTGGCAGAAGCGCAGAACCTCCTCGCTGAAGAGGTCGGGCCGCTGGACGGCCAGCGTCGGGGCGCCGCGTTCCTCGAAGGTACGCAGGGAAAGAAGACGGGCCGCCGCCGCGACGCCGTCAAGCTCGCCTTCATGCAGCAGCGCCAGACGTCCCGGCGCGGGCAGCTCTTCCAGCAGGGCGCAGAGATCCGCCGGGTCCATGAGGAAGATATCTTCCACGCCGCAGAGTTCCAGGGCCGTCAGGGCCGGGGCCGACGGCATTCCGCCCACGCAGACGGCGCCCAGGAGGGGCGTTTCCGCCATCTGGGCGCACAGGACGGCGGCCGCCAGCCGGGCGGCGGCGGCATAGGAAGGCGGGAAGGCCACGACGGCCCACGGCGCGGGATGGCGTCCGCTCGACAGCCAGTAGCCGAGGCGCGCGTCGCGCCGCTCGCGGCGGCAGTGGCCGCCCGCGACCTGCGTCTGTTCAAAATACGCCATGCCCAGCGCGAGCCCGGTCTTGACGGCGGCCCGGCATTGCGGCGACGCCGCCTCGTAGGCGGCCGCGCAGATTTCGTCCGGTATGCGGAAACCGTCCAGATGCGCGGGCCATTGCGGCGCGGCCTCCCGCGTTTCGGCCGTCTTTTCGTCGTCCCTGACGCTCGTCGCGTCGTCGGCGGTCGCGGGAGAAGAGCAGGCCCGCAGGGCTTCTTCCAGATGCTTCTGTTGCGATTTTCGCATGGCTCCTCCTTGCGGTTGGTTTCCTGATGGTACGCGGGTTTCCGGGCAGTGTGAAGAGGCGGGGAGATGGCCCGGCGCGGATTCGGCGGTCGTGCCGGGAATGCCGGAGGGAGGTCCTTCCGGCAGGGGCGCGAGACGGGGGCGCTGAGAGCGTTTTGCCTTTGAAAAAGGCGAAACGCGGGCGCCGCCCGGCCAGAAGCGAAGCGTTTCAGACTGAAAACGCTCCAGAGGGAAGGCCCCCCTTTTGCTTGCGGCAAAAAGGGTTCCTTCCCCCTCAAGAACGTAATGATCCCTCTACGGACGCGGACAGTTCGCCCAGAGCCGGTTGAGAAGCTGATGCGTCCTGTCCTGATGTTCGGGGTCCCGCATGCCCCTGGCGGCGAAGGCGCCCCAGGGGAGCGTGTCGCAGCGCCGGGCGGCGGCGGTCGCCAGCGTGTCAAGCAGGGTTTCGCGCAGCCTCTGATCGCCGACGAGCGCGACGGCGGTACAGGCGGCGTCGAAGCGCTCCTCCGCTATCGCGGCGTCGTGAAGCGCGCGCAGGGCGGCGTCCTTCTGGGGACGGGGCTGAAAGCCCGTGGCGGCGTTGGTAATGGCTTTCTGATAGTAGCGGCCGCGTTCGTCCGCGGGAAGATCTATGCGGAAGTCGTCGGCGCGGGCGAGCAGCGTCGCGTCCAGCGGCGTCACGTCGGGAGCGGCGGCGGCGCGCCAGAGCTGCAGCGCGCCGACAAGCAGAATGACGACGGCGCAGAAGAGCAGGGGAATTTTCCAGCCGGTCGACTTTTCCACCTACGCCTCCAGCGTCTTCAGCCAGCCGCGCAGCTCCTCAAGCTGGCGGGCCACGGAAGCGGGGCCGGTGCCGCCGGGAGTTTCGCGGCGGCGGACGGCGGCGTCGTAATCAAGCACGGCGTAGACGCCCTCGTCGATGCGCGGGTCAATGCCGCGCAGCTCGGCAAGGGAAAGGTCTTCCAGCCCCTTGCCTTCCTTTTCCGCCAGCGCCACGGCATGCCCGGTGATATGGTGCGCTTCACGGAAGGGAATACCCTTGCCCACGAGGTAGTCGGCAAGTTCCGTGGCATTGAGAAAACCGCGCGCGCACGCGGCGCGCATGCGCCGGGTGTCAAAGGTCAGCTCCTCCAGCATGCCCGCCATGAGCGTCAGGGACTGGCTGACGGTGCGGTCGGCGTCAAGGAAGCCTTCCTTGTCTTCCTGAAGATCGCGATTGTAGGTCATGGGCAGGCCCTTCATGATGGTCAGCATGCCCATGAGCGCGCCGTAGACGCGGCCGGTCTTGCCGCGCATGAGTTCGGCCACGTCGGGATTCTTCTTTTGCGGCATGATGGAAGAACCCGTGGAATAGCCGTCCGACAGGCGCGCGAAACCGAAAGCGGGGTTGGCCCAGAGAATGATCTCTTCGCAGAGGCGCGACAGATGGGCCATGACGCAGGAGCCGGCGAACAGGCTTTCCATGACGAAATCGCGATCCGAGACGGCGTCCATGCTGTTGCCGTAGATACGGGGGAAGCCCACTTCGTCGGCGACGGAACGCGGGTCCAGAGGATAGGTCGTGCCCGCCAGCGCGGCCGCGCCCAGCGGCGAAATGCGCACGCGTTCGAGAACGCTGCCCAGCCGCTCGTGATCGCGGCGGAACATCCATGCGTAGGCAAGCAGATGATGGGCCAGACTGACGGGCTGGGCGGGTTGCAGGTGCGTGCAGCCGGGCAGGATGTCGCCCTGATGGCCGTCGGCCTTGTTCGTCAGCGTGCGGACAAGCGCCGCGGCCCGGGCGCGCCAGTCCTCCAGACGGTCGGCCACGAAGAGACGGAAGGTCAGACCCACCTGATCGTTGCGGCTGCGGCCCGTATGGAGCTTCTTGCCCGTATCGCCTACCAGTTCGGTAAGGCGGGCTTCGATATTCATGTGAACGTCTTCGAGTTCGGGTTTCCAGACGAAGGCGCCGGACTCGATTTCGGCCTTGACGGCGTCCAGCCCCTTGATCAGCGTTTCCGCCTCTTCGGCGGTGACGACGCCCTGACGCCCAAGCATGCGCGCATGGGCCTGCGACGCCCGGATATCCTGCGCGTAAAGGGCGCGGTCGTAGGTCTGCGAATCGGTGTAGGCCGCGACGGCCTCCCGGGGGCCTTCGGCAAAGCGGCCGCCCCAGCTCTGATTGGTGCTCATGTGGCTGTGGTCCATTGGTTGAAGGGTTGTCGACGCGGTTGCGGTGCGCGTCCGTTCGAGACTGTTCCAAAGCCGCGTTCAGGTCAAGCGCCCCAGGGGCAGGACTCATTACGGTTGGCTTGAGGGGGAAGAAACCCCTTTGCTCTGCTGTCGATGCCCGTAAGGCGCCAGGGCGCCTAACGGGCACGGCCTGCGGCCGCCCGTCGGGTCGCTGCTCGCGGCAAAAAGGGCCCAGCCTTTCCGGAGGAAAGGCGTTCCCGTGGCTCCCCCTCAAACTCCCCCATCTTCCCCAAAACCCGCGCATAATGTGCTGAGGGTAAAGATGGGCGTTGTTATAACATATAGTAATGTATGTATTTTTGTGTGTTAGCCCTGTGGAAAATTTGTCTTGATAATGAGTCCTGACCCCAGGGAGGGCATGAAAAAGGGGAGGGCGGCTGCGCCGTCCTCCCCGGAGAAACGGGTTGTGCGGAACTACTTTTTGAGCTTCTGCTGTACGGCGGCGTACATGCCGAGGCGCAGGGAGTTCAGACGGATGAAGCCGGCGGCGTCCTTGTGATCGTAGTTGCCGCCTTCAAAGGTGGCGAGGTCTTCGGAGAAGAGCGAATAGGGGGACGTGCGGCACAGGGGCCAGACGCCGCCCTTGTAAAGCTTTGCCTTGACCGTGCCGGAGACGGTTTCCTGCGACTTGTCCATGAAGGCCTGCATGGCTTCGCGCTCGGGGGAGAACCAGTAGCCGTTGTAGACGGCGTGGGAATAGGGCACGGCAAGCATGTCGCGCAGTTGCAGCAGTTCGCGATCGAGGCAGATGCCTTCCAGGTCGCGGTGCAGGGCGTAGAGCAGGGTTCCGGCGGGGTTTTCGTAGACGCCGCGGCACTTCATGCCCACGTAGCGGTTTTCGACCATGTCGTCGCGGCCGATGCCGTTGCGTCCGGCGATTTCGGCAAGGGTCTTGATCACGTTGTAGGGCGACAGGCTCTTGCCGTTGACGGCCACGGGATTGCCCTTTTCAAAGGTCACTTCCACGATTTCCGGGGTATCGGGGGCCTGTTCCACGGGCACGCAGCGTTCGTGGCAGGATTCGTGGGGGGCGTTGGCCGGATCTTCCAGTTCGCTGCCTTCAAAGCTGGTATGCAGCATGTTGGCGTCCATGCTGTAGCGCTTGGCTTCCTTGGAAATCGGGATGCCGTGCTTTTCGGCGAAGGCGTTGAGGGCCGTGCGGGACATGAGATCCCACTCGCGCCAGGGAGCGATGACCCTGATATCGGGGGCAAGCGCCTTGGCGGCAAATTCAAAGCGGACCTGATCGTTGCCCTTGCCGGTGGCGCCGTGGGCGATGGCGTCCGCGCCTTCCTTGCGGGCGACGTCGATCAGCGCCTTGGTGATGCAGGGGCGGGCAATGGAGGTGCCGAGCATGTAGCGGTTTTCATAGCGGGCGGCGCCGCGCATCATGGGGAAGACGAAATCGCGCGCCATTTCTTCACGCAGATCCACCACAAAGGCCTTGCTGGCGCCGGTCTTGAGGGCCTTGGCTTCCACGCCGCCAAGGTCTTCGGGCTGGCCGAGGTCGGCCGTCACGGTGACGACCTCGCACTTGTAGGTTTCAATCAGCCATTTGAGGATGACGGAAGTATCCAGCCCGCCGGAATAGGCGAGCACAACCTTTTTGATATCCTTGCTCATCTGTGGGCCTCGCTAAATAGGAATGAAGCGCGACAAGTATTCCCCAAAAGCACAGGCTTGGCAAGGGCGGGACGGGCGCGCCCGCGCGGCGCGGCGGGGGAAGAAGGGGCGGCCGCGCCTTTGTTGACATTCTGAAAGAGTGCGAATAAAAGAAATCGTTTTAGCCGGAATCGAGGGCGCTCCTGGCGCACGCGCCGTTTCCGGCGGCCGTTTTTCACCGCGAGAGCACGCAACCGAGCAGGGGATTCTCATGCCGAAGCGCACGGATATTCACAAGATTATGGTCATCGGGGCCGGGCCCATCGTCATCGGGCAGGGCTGCGAGTTCGACTA
>CALUWU010000187.1 GCA_944324555.1 uncultured Desulfovibrio sp. | reverse complement strand
GGGGAATTTTGTCCGGGGGGAAGGGGAACCCCTCTGCTAGCGCGAGAGGGGTTCCCCTTCCCCCCGGGCCCCCCATCCCTTCCCCAGCGCGCTTTTTCTGCGCCGCACGGGCCCAAAGCGCGTGGAAAAACCGCGTTTTTTCCGCGAAACAGCAGGCCCGTATGGTTTGCAACGCAAGGCGTTTCAAACTGCAAATGCTCTATAATAAGGAAACTGCGTCCTGCCGATAACATCAGCAAGCGCAAGAGGAGATCATATTATGCCGGAAACCCCCACCCAGCGGAAAAAGGCGGCCCGCCGCTACGCCTCGCCCCTGCGAACGGAGCAGGCGCGCCAGACGCGCCAGCGCATTCTCGACGCCGCGCGGGAAGTTCTCAAGCGGGAGGGCTTCGCGCGCGTCACGCTGGACACCATCGCCCGTTCCGCCGGGGTTTCCGTGCAGACCATCCTTGCCAATTTCGGCAACAAGGCGGGGCTGTTCGATGCGCTGATGCGCTGCGACATGGAAAGCGATTTCAGCGGCATCGCCGAAGCCGTGCGCGCCGAAAGCGACATCCGGCAAAAACTGCGCGTCACGGCCGATCTCTTTACGCGCATCCATGAAGCCCATGCGCCGAGCGGCGGGGGGGCGCTGATTCTTCCCGAACCCGTCGGCGGCTCCGAGGGTCTCAGCCGCCTGCTGGCGGAACGGGCCGTTTACCTCCGGGCCCTGGCGCACGAACTTTTCGACGGCGTCGCCCTGCGCGACGGAATGACCATCGACAAGGCCGTCGCGCTGCTCGAAGCCTACGCGGGGCCGCCTCTCCACATGATTCTTGTCCGCTACTACGGCTGGAGCGGCGAAGAGTTCCGCAGGTGGCTGGGCAACGCCCTGATCGACGCCTTCCTCCCGCCGGAAACCCGCGAGACGCGGGACTGAAGCAACGCGCGACCGCCCCTCCTTCCGAAACGATATCGGCCCGCCGGAACTTTCCGGCGGGCCGTACTGTTTTTGGACGCGCGTGCGCGGACTCATAGCAGTTTCTGCCGCTCCGCTTCCTTCCAGACAAAGGGAGATTGCCGCCGGAGGAACTCCGCCGTCACCCTGCCTTCACAGTAGTCCTGATAATGTCTGGCGCGCATTTCCCGATGAGCGCCGCAATCCAGCTTCAACCGGATTATGGTCTTCTGGATTCTTTCCTGCAACGGGGCTTCCAAATGAGGATTGGGAAAAATGCGCCCGCTTACAAAATCCATATAAAACCAGTCGTCTTCAACCTCAAAGGGATCAAGCACATCGGTGAAATCCCTTTTGCGGCTGTTTATCGGGGAACAGGCCAGACGATAGTTGTCCCACTCATACGCAAGATCGGGGCGCAGGGATTTAGGGACAAAATGCTCGACCGTGCCGCCGCCGGCGCTGATTTCAAAGAAAATGGCCAGATAAGCGCACGTGCCGCCGTAATTTTCATACAGGCTTTGCAAACACCCCTGCCAGTACGGATAAAGCTTCGTCCCTGGCGGCAAGGGGGCGGTACAATCAATGGCATGCTTTTGCAGCCAGCGCCGCCCCTTGCTCCGAACTTTTTCATCAAAATCTTTTGGTTCCGGTTGCGGTTCAACATGAATCATGACAGCCAGCCCTTTTTTTCCGCCACGAAACGCCAGCGCAGCCAGAAGGGGTCGGTTTCCGACAGAACCTCGCGCAATCGCCGATGCAGCCTTTTCGCATCTTCGGGACTGAAACTTTCCTCGCTCAGCGCCCGGCCAGCCTCTTCCAGAACCGCTTCCACTTCTCTGGAATAGCCGGACGGCAAATCAAAGGCCTCGCTGGTCAGCCAGTTGCAGACATTCCCCTGCCGAAGGAAGGGACGGCGCGCAAGCATGACGGCACCGTCGCTCAGGTCGAGATCGAACCAGGCGTCCAGCGCCGCGTCGAACGACGTTTCCACAGAGGCCATAATCAAAGGAGAATGCGTTGCGACAATGAGCTGCATCTCCTTGTCGGGGCGCAGGGTATCCATGACCTTCATCAAGGCCGGGATCACCGTGCGCTGCCATTTGGGATGCAGATGCGCTTCCACCTCGTCCACCAGAAATATTGCCCGGCTTTCCGGTTCTTCGCCCTGCAACTCTCTGGCTTGCAGATGTTCTTCCCAGCACCAGACGAGAAAATATGCCAGAGCAACAACGCGCCGCATACCGGACGAGGCGTGCAGCACGGGAACATCCTGCCCGTAAGGCATACGCAACGTGGGCATGTCGCGCGCATCGTCAAGGCTTATGCGCGTCAGCTTTCCGGGAAGGAGCTTTTCCTCCCCGGAAGGGGACAGCGCCTCAAGCACGGCTTTCAGCGAGGCAAAGGCCTGACCGTTTTCCTTCTGCCAGCCCGCCCAGTCGCGGAGCAGGCCGTTGCACAGCCATGTTCCTTCCGCATTTTCCAGACCGTTCCAGACTTCCGCGGGGCTGAAAACATAGGCCGGGGGGCGGGCCTTTCCATCTTCCCGTCTGGACTGCCAGTAATTGCGCGCGGGGTCCCATACCGCGAAACTGCCGTCTGCCATGGCATAGAAGATCAGGCCGGGATTGGCGGGGCGGCCCTGTCTCGTTACCCATGTCTGAAGAAGAGGCCTGAATGCGCTTTCGCACCTTGTCTCTTTTGACGCGGCGGAAAATGACGCCCGAATGGCGGCCGGCTGCTTCTTGTCCGTGGGCAAGGCGATTCTGCCCGCCGTCAGGCGGGGATTGACCTCCGCCGGCCATGTGCGCGTCATGGCCCACCAGATAGTATCAAGCAAAAAACTTTTGCCCAGCCCGTTGTCCCCGGTAAGCAGATTCAGGCGGCTGCCAAAATCCAGCTCCATGCCGGAGGCCGGCCCAACGTTTGATATGCCAAGATGCGTTATCATGGCTGAGGCTCCTTTTTCTCTTGCATCCGCCTCGTCCGCGCCGGAATCTTAAAAGGATATCTCTACGCTTTGCGGCTGGCAATCGTCCCCGCGCGCTTCCGATCCCTCAAGGCGCCTCGACATTCACGAGCGCGCCGGTCCGCATTTATCCTGGATCTTTTCGCCTTTTGCAAAGGCTAAACGCTCCGGGCATGAATCCCCCCGGTTTTCACACTTCCCCGGCGCCAGCCGGACGATCCCCCATTCCCCGGCCTATGCCTTTGCGCGCAGGCGGGCGGCCCAAGCGGAGAGCTGGGGGCCGAGCATGACGACGAGCACGGCAAGACAGATGAGGCTCATGCCTATCCAGAGGCCGGCGGAGCTGGGTTCATTAAAGATCAGGATGCCGACGCACACGGCGGTGGGGGGTTCCATGACGCCCAGAACGGAGGTCATGGTGGAGCCGATGCGCTGCACGGCGAGAACCAGCGTCAGGTTGGAGAGGGCTGCGGTGACGGCGGCGAGCAGGAAGGCGACGCCGAGTTCCTCCAGCGTATCGGGCAGGCTGAACGTGCGCGTGGCGAGGGCGTTCGCAAGACAGATGAGCGCGCCGAAGGCCAGAACCCAGAAGGTGACGACGAGGCCGGTCATCTTGCGCGGCTTGGCCACGTGCAGCCCCACGATATAGAGGGCGTTGCTCAGGGCGGAGAGCAGGAGCAGGACGACGCCCAGCGGCTGCACGGCCTTGTTGTCTCCCATGCCGCCGCCGAGAAGAAAGACGCCGCAAAGGGCCAGAAGAATGGCGCAGACGGTGGTCAGGCGCAGCTTTTCCCGAAAGAAGATCACCATGATCAGCATGACCATGACGGGATAGAGAAATTGCAGGGTCGCGGCCACGCCGCTGGGCAGGTAGGCGAAGCCCAGGATCATCAGCAGCGCGGCCAGCATGTACAGGGCGCTCATGGCGGCGAGGCGGCCCAGTTCGGACAGGGGGCCGGCCAGCGGGTAGCGCCGGGCAAGCACCACGCAGCCCATGAGCAGCGCGCCAAAGAAAAAGCGATAGAACAGCACTGATTCCGCCGACATGCCCGCGTGCAGCAGCGGCAGGGAAAAGAGCGGAATCAGCCCGAAGGCCGCCGAAGAAATCAGCGCGAGAATATAGCCCATGACGCCTTGCCTCCTCTTTCTGTTGCTCCTGAAAGCAAGGAAGTTAAAAGGTTTCGCCCTGTGGTGAACGCGGGAAGGCGCGGGCCGGAAGGCCGCCGCCGGGCGCCGGGCGGGATGCGTCCGGGGCGGAGCGGCGCCCCGCGGAGAGGGAAGGTAGCCGAGGGAAGGCGTTACGGCAAGGGGGGGCGGAGGTCGTTCCTTTGCGGGCGCAAAAAAAGAGCGCCTTGCGACGCTCTGTTTCAGGACTTGCGACGTAGAAAAAACGCGTTGTTATTCTTCGGCCGCGCCGAGGACGACCTCGGCCTCCGGGTGCGCCTGTCTCATGGCTTCGTGCATGGTGGCGGCATCGGCGAATGCGCGGAAGGGGCCGATCTGGCGGCGGCCGACGCCCGAGGCGTAGCTGACGTAGTAGGCCTGATCGGCGTTGAGGGGGGTGCCGTTTTCGTCGCTGACGACTTCAAGATCGACGTTGCCGACGCCCCGGCCGTTGAGATTGATTTGCCGCGCGGCGGCGTAGGAAAGATCGATGATGCGGCCGCGCACGAAGGGGCCGCGATCCGTCACGCAGACCATGACGCTCTTGCCGTTGCTGTGGTCGGTGACGCGCACGACCGTACCCATGGGCAGGGTGCGATGAGCGGCTGTGAAGGTGTACATGTCGTACTTGTAGCCGCTGGCGGTGGTGCTGTTGTGCAAGTCCTTGCTGTAGAGGGAGGCTTTGCCGCTCATGATCTCGCTGTTGTTGCGAGTGCGTTCAAGCCAGAGGGCGCGGTCGTCGTCCGCGACCTGCTTCTTGTCGGTTTTCTTTTCGTGTTTCTGTGCCTGCGTCTGACGTTTGGAATCGTGTTCGCGTGCGTCGGCGTCCACGGGAGCGGTCAGCAGGGTCATACAGACCAGCGCGACCGCCGACGCGGCGAGCCAGCGTAAAGAATTCATGAGTACTCCTTGGTTGCGGGGCAAGGCAAGCGCCCCGCGACAAGCGGGACGCAGGAGGCCGAACGTCGGCCCGCTCCCCGTCGCGATGCGGGGATGCGCCTGAATGCCTGAAAACAGCCTCAGGGGGAGTTCTGAAACCAATGGCGGAGTATAGACTTTAGTTTCCTTCAAGTCAAACAGGGGGGCAAATGAATGAAAACGATTGCGACGGAACGGGGCGGAACGGGCGTCGCGCCGTCCTGTTGCGACGGCGGGACGCGTTTCAGTCCGCGTCGTCTTCGCCGCCGTCATGCCGTCGGGCGGCGGCCACGACCTTCATGAGCAGCGCCTGCAACGTTTGTTTTTCATCTTCCGAGAGACTTTCGGTCACGGACGCGTCCCAGCCCGTGATGATTTCGCGGACGTGCGGATAGATTTCCAGAGCCTTTTGCGTGGGAAAGATTGCGGCCGTGCGCTTGTCCTGCATATTGACTTCGCGCCGGATGTAGCCGCGCCGCTCAAGCTGGGCCAGGGCTCTTGTCACATTGCTCTTGTTGAGATGAACGATGCCGGGCAACTTGTCCTGCGTCAGTCCCGGACAGCGGCAGATATTGATAATGAAAAGATACTGGCTCCCGCTCAGGCCGTAAGGCGCAAGGCGCCTGTTCAGATACATCAGATAATGCCGGCTGGCCAGGGCAATCCACTTGTATGTCAATTCCACGTTCGCCCCCGCAACACGCCGCGATCAGGCGCGGCGTTTCAATGCTGCCCAATCCAGGGCGTGTTAACACTAAATCGTTCTTCCGGGGGGAAGGAAACCCCATCCTTCCCCCAACGCGCTTTTTCAAAGGGGACAAGGGTCATACGATTTTCCGCTCGCTTCGGGCCGGGCGGCGCGCCGCCGCCTCGCGTTTTCCCTTTCTCAAAGGCAAGACGCTCTATAGTCGCCGTCGGGGGGGCGAGGCAAGGGGGTCGCCGGGGGGGGCGGCTTTTTTTCTTGACAGGAAGGAGGCGCAAGCCTAATACCGTTGCACCCGCAACGATTAGCGTAAAGGAACGATATCTCATGTCCTCGCATCCCCGACGTCCCCATGCTCCCGCCTCCGGGAACGGCAGCGCGCGCGAAGCCCTGCGCGCCATATTCAACCGTAATTTCACCGTCGTGTCCGTCGTCAACCTGCTGGTGATGACGGCCTACTATCTGATCTTCGTCACCAGCGCCACCTATGCCCGCGCGACCTACGACGCCGATCTCAGCACCGCCGGCCTGACGGCGGGCATCATGGTCATCGGCTGCCTTGTGGGGCGCTTCGCGACGGGGAATCTGCTTTCCCTGTGCGGCTGCCGCGCTATCCTGCTGTCGGGACTGCTGCTCTACTCCCTGAGCATCGCGGCCTTCTTCTGGGTTCCGAACCTTTTTCTTCTCTTCATGCAGCGGCTGTTCATGGGCGTTGGCGTCGGCGTCATCGGCACGGCCACGGGCACGATCGTGGCCTATGTGGTGCCGCACGAGCATCACGGGCTGGGCATCAGCATTTTCAGCATGAGCACGGCCTTTGCGCTGGCGCTGGGGCCCTTTCTCGGCATTCTCATTTCCACGAATTTCACCTACGACGTTCTTGCGCGGACGTGCCTCGGCATCGGCCTTTTCTGCATTGTCTGCTTTTTCGGCCTGCGCGCGCTGCCCGAAATGCGGCACAGACGCCGCCCCTTCCTTGAACTTTACAGCTATATCGACCCCCGGGTGGTGCGCTTTTCGATTGTGGCGCTCATCACCTGCCTGAGCTACGGATGCATTCAGGCGTTCATGACGTCCTTTGCCGCCGAACGCGGCCTGACGACCGCGGCCAGCCTTTTCTTTCTGCTCTATGCGATCATGGCGCTGCTGACCCGGCCGCTTACCGGCCGGCTGTTCGACCTGCGGGGCGAAAACATCATTTTCTACCCCGCCCTTCTGCTGACGGCCCTTTCGCTGACGCTTCTGGCCCATGCGCGCGAAAGCTGGATGCTGCTGCTTGCGGGGCTGCTGCTTGGCGCGGGCTTCGGCAACTTCCAGTCCGCGGGGCAGGCGGTTTCGCTTTCGCTTGTCTCCCGCTCCCGCTTCGCCCAGGCCACCACAACCTTTTTCATCTTCTTTGATCTGGGCATCGGACTCGGCCCCTATCTTTTCGGTTTTCTTGTTCCGTCCATGGGATACGGCGGCATGTATCAGGCGCTGGCGGGAGTGGTTCTCGTCGCGCTGCTTGCCTACTATCTTCTTCACGGGCGGGCGGTCTCGCGTCTGGAATAACGCTGAAGGACGCGCCGTTCCGGCGCCTTCCGAAACGCGGCGCTCCCAAAGGCCGCCCGGCATTGCCGGGCGGCCTTTTTTTCGGCTCGGGGTCTGGCAACGCTCGTTTCAGCGGTCAGCAAAAGCGACGTTGCCGCATTGGCGGGGAAAGCGGCCGGCGCCGCGCCGCCCGGCCAAAGGAGAACGGAAAAACCGCGCTTTTCCGCGAAACGGCAGGCCGTAAGGTTTGAAACGCAGCTCGTTTCAAACTAAAAATGCTCTAACAGAAGAGCAGCAGCCGCCCGTTCTTGCCTGATACGGGCAGACACAGAACACCCTGGAGGTCTGTATGGGATTGCTTGATTTTTTTGCACGCTGGCGGAAAAAGACGGTTTCGCCAGCGCCGGAGGAAGAAAAGAACGACGCCCGGCCGGAAGAAAGCAAAGAAGTTCCCGCGGCCCCGGCCGACAAGGACGAAGCCCGACCGGAAGAAAACAAGGACTCTTCCGGGGACAACGCCCGGCCGGAAGAAAACGAAGACGCGTCCGGCAAGGACGCTTCCGAGGACTCGGCCTATGACCATGCGTTCATGGCGGAACATTTCGAAGGACTCGGCGATATCTGGGAAGCCCTGCTTGGTCAGGAGGCCCCAAAACTAGCGGAGAAACTTCCAGCAATCGTCAAAAAAAGCACATGCCATGAAGGCTGCTCGGTCCTTTTCCAGGACTCCGGCATTACCGTCACGCTGGCGCAGTACCCGGATAACAGCAGGGATATCCGCACAGGCATACTGCTGGCCTCGCACCCCTCTCAGAAAGGCCTCGTCCTGTTTTCCTGCTACCCCGTGATGGAAGGGCTTCCGAATCCGCTGCGCATACGGAAATGTCATCCATGGACAAACATGCTCGAAGGCGTAGTGGCTGCGGAGCGCGTCCATGACGGTCCTCCCATCACCTTTTATGCCCCGTTCTTTTTCCGTGACGCGCTCCGATTTGTGCCGGGAGCCGAACTTTCCGTCAGTCTTGCGGGGCTGGCCTACAGCTGCCGCAAGGCGGAGTCGCAGAGTTTTACAGTGGACGAAGGACCATGGTACGAGGAGGAGTTGCAAAGCTTTCTGGAAAACAATCCGGGGAAGACCGAAGCCGACTTTTCCGCTCCTGTCGTGTCCATGCAGGGCGCCCGCATTCTGCTGCCCCTGCCGTCCGCCTGCAACTGGCAGTATCGCTGCCCAGTTCTCGAAGCGACCCGCACAGAAGTACTTGGGCAGCCCGTCTATAAGCTCCATGTAATCTTTGTCGGCGTGGACGAGGCCAATCTTGCCGGCTATCTCTATGTCCCGAAACGGCAGCTGAACGGATATATACCGCAGGCCGGAGACGATATCGAAGGCATCCTCTGGATGACGGGCATGCTGCACGAAGACGAGGAAGCGGGCTAGACCTTTCGCCCGCGTTCAGAGTGTCCCCGGATTCCGGCCATGGGGACTTTACCCCGCGATCAGAAAAAACAGGCAGCGTTGACGCGCCCTGAGGCGTATCAACGCTGCCTGTTTTTTTCGGGGGGAAGGATAAAACCTTGCAAATTTTCGCCGGCGCGCTCTGGCGGAGGATGGGAACCGAAGGGAGGGCGCCAGGACGGCTCCCGACCTCCGCAAGAATATCGACGCCTGCGACGAAAACCTCCCCCTCCCCTGCCAGCAGGCGGGTTTTGGGGAAGATGGGGGAGTTTGAGGGGGAAGAAACCCCTTTTTGCCGCAAGCAAAAGGGGTTTCTTCCCCCTCAAGAAATTATCCGCCCATCTCTTAGCGGGCCACGGCAAGAATGACCTGCGGGGCCTTGACGATGGCGGTGGCGGCCACGCCGGGGGCGAGGCCCAGACCGGCGGCGCTGGCGTTGGTGATGATGGCGCAGAGATTCAGGCCGGCGGCGGTGCGGATTTCCACTTCGGAATTGACGGCGCCCTTTTCCACGCGGGCGACCTGCCCGTCGAACTGGTTGCGGGTGGAGAGCAGATACTTGTCGGCGTCGGTCATCACAAGCACGGAGCTGGCCTTGATCATGGCCACGCAGGGCTTGCCGGGAGCGAGGCCCAGCTTGCGGGTGCTGTTGTTGGTGATGATGGCCACGATTTCCTGACCGCCGTCCACGCTCACCACGATTTCATCGTTGATGGCGCCGGGGCGGATTTCCTTCACGGTACCGTTGAACACATTGCGGGCGCTGGTTTTCATGGCGGGTCTTCTCCTTGATACGATATATTCGGGCTTCGCGGCCCGTTTCTTTCTGCCCCTTCAAATAGACGTTTTTTTGGAAATTGCAAGAGCATTTTTTTGAAATATTTACAGGAATACTCAATAATATATTGATATAAAAAGATAAAATAAAAAATAAAAAGTCCCTGTTTTTTATAAAATCGTGACTTTCACTCTCGCAATTCCCTATCGCGGCCGTCCCGCGCGGCCGGCGCGCCCCCTTGACAGAAGAAGGCGTCTCCGGCATGATTCTCGTATATGAAACACAAGTCCAGCATACAAGACAAGACGGCCGTTCCCGCCCTCGACAAGGTCATGGCCATCCTCGGGGAACTGGAAACCCGCGGCCCCTCCCTTGCGGGAGAACTCATCGCCGCCCTCGGCCTGCCCAGAAGCAGCGCCTATACCCTCCTCGACGCCATGAAGCAGCACAAGCTCGTCGCTCAGGACAGCCAGGGGCGCTACCGCCTCTGGATGCGGCTGCTGGCGCTGGGACAGGCCGCCTCGGCCTCGCTCGACATCCGCGACGTGGCCCGGCGGCGCCTGCTGCGCCTGATGGAAGAAACCGGCCTGCTCTGCCACTTCGGCATCATGGACGGCCCGGTCGCCTACTACATCCTGAAGGTGGAATCGCGCGGCAGCATCAGCGTCCGTTCCTATGAAGGAAAGACGCTCTCCCTGACGCGCTCCGGCGTGGGCAAGTGCCTGCTGGCATGGCAGCCGGAAGAGGAACGGGAACGCCTTTTGCCGGAACTGGACTTTACGGCGGCAACCCCCGCCAGCATCACCAGCCCCGAAGCCCTGCGCGCGGAACTGGAGCGCATCCGCCGCTGCGGCTGGGCCCTCGACGACGGCGAGGACGTGCCGAGCGTGCGCTGCGTGGCCGCGCCCGTCTTCGGCATGGACGGGGCGATCATGGGAGCCATTTCCGTCGTCGGCGCGCGCATGCAGATGGAGGACGAACGCTTGGAAGGACTGGCGCGGCAGGTCACGGCCTGCGCGGCGGGCATTTCCCGCGACCTCGGCTGCACGACGCCGCCCGCGACGCAACCTGCCGGCGCTGCCGCGAACAGCGCCCCACACCAACCCTGAAAAAGGAGACAGCTTATGAAACTCCCCAGAATCAAGGAAGTTCGCGCCTATTTCATGGGCGGCGCAACGGCGTCCAAAAGCGCGGGCGGCGGCGGCGATTATCACGATCAGAAGGGCGGCCACTGGATTGACGACCATATCGCCACGCCCATGAGCAAGTACAAGGAATATGAACAGTCGCGCCGTTCCTTCGGCATCAATGTGCTGGGCACGCTGGTCGTGGAAGTGGAGGCGGACAACGGCGTCACCGGCTTCGCCATTTCCACCGGCGGCGCCATCGGCTGCTTCATCGTCGAAAAGCATCTCAACCGCTTCATTGAAGGCAAGTGCGTCAGCGACATCAAGCTGATTCACGATCAGATGCTCAACGCCACCATGTATTACGCCGGTTCCGGCGGCGTGGTGATGAACACCATTTCCTGCGTCGATCTGGCCCTCTGGGACCTGTACGGCAAGGTGCTCGATCTGCCCGTCTACAAGCTCCTCGGCGGCGCCGTCCGCGACGAGATCCGTTTCTACGCCACGGGCGCCCGTCCCGACCTCGCAAAGGAAATGGGCTTCATCGGCGGCAAGATGCCCACCCACTGGGGCCCCCACGACGGCGACGAAGGCATCCGCAAGGATGCGGAAATGGTGCGCAACTATCGCGAAAAGTGCGGCCCGGATTTCTGGCTGATGCTCGACTGCTGGATGAGCCAGGACGTCAACTACGCCGTCCGTCTGGCCCACGCCTGCGCCCCCTACAATCTCAAGTGGATTGAAGAATGCTTCCCGCCCCAGCAGTATGACAGCTACCGCGAACTGAAGCGTCAGGCCCCCGCGGGCATGATGGTCACCACCGGCGAGCATCACGGGACCATTCAGTCCTTCCGCACGCTCTCCGAAACCGGCGTCGACATCATGCAGCCCGACGTGGGCTGGTGCGGCGGCATCACCACGCTGGTGGAAATCGCCGCCATCGCCAAGGCCCGCGGCCAGCTCGTGGTGCCGCACGGCTCTTCCGTGTACTCCCATCACGCGGTCATCACCTTCACCAATACGCCTTTCAGCGAATACCTCATGACCAGCCCCGACTGCTCCGTTGTGCGGCCGCAATTCGACCCGGCGCTCATCGGCGAGCCTGTGCCGGTCAACGGCCGTATCAGCAAGGAAACGCTGGACAAGCCCGGTTTCGGTGTGGAGTTCAACCGCGAATGCGGCCTTGAACGCCCCTACACGCACT
>CALUWU010000186.1 GCA_944324555.1 uncultured Desulfovibrio sp. | reverse complement strand
CGGCCGCAGGCCGTGCCCGTTAGGCGACGCAGGAGCCTTACGGGCATCGACAGCAGAGCAAAGGGGTTTCCTCCCCCCGGTCATAACAACCTATCTCTCAGCCCCGCCGCGCCATGAGGGGCGGGAGCCGCGCAGGGGCGCGGGCGCGGGCCGGGCTTGCGGGCGCGCGTCATCGGGGTGCGCGCGGTTGCGCACGCCCAGCACATAGGCCAGAGCCAGGGCCATGACTTCGCAATCCCAGTAGTGATTGGGGCGGCCCTTGGGATTGAGCCAGACGCCTTTCTCCGGATCGAAGATTTCCGCGCACATTTCGCGGGCATACTGAACGAGTTCGCCGCGCGTGTTGCCGTGCAGGTGGAAAGCTCCGGGATCGTCCGGCGCGATGGCCAGCTTTGCCGCCAGATCATTCTTGAAAAAGGTGGTGTCACAACGCCAGAGATTGACGCCGCCGGGAATGCGCACCTTGCTGCCCCGGGAATCGGTGTAGTATTCCTGCGGGGATGGCGTGAATGGCTGCGTCATTGACTGGACGCCCTGCCACGGAAAGACGCGCCCGCGATGCCGGATGGCATAGCGGTAGATTTCCGCCGTGCGCCCGCCCATTGCGTCAATCATGGCCGCGTAGACGGGCATTTCCCGCCCGGCTGCATCCTGCCAGCTGCTGGCCCAGAGCAGTTCGTCAAGAGACTCCAGCGAATTGACCGAACCGCACTGGACAAGCCAGGATTCTTCCGTGCGCCCGTAGCCGAAGGCGCGCAGCACATAGCGGAAATAGCTGCCCTGCGTATCAACGCCCGCAAGGAGAGCGCAGACGCGTTCCCGGCCATTGACCGGGCCGGGAATCATGCCGCGCGGACGATCGTCGCACAGCTGGAGAATGCCGTCCTCGACGCGCTCGGCATGTTCCACCACCCACGGTTCGGCCTTGTACTGATTTTGCAGATTCTTCAAATCGTCGAGCTTGCCGGATTCCTTGTAGGCAAGATGGGCCGCGGCAACCTCGGAAAGCGAGACGAAATAGGACAGCCAGGCCGGGATATGAAAGCCGAGCTTTGCCGGGGGACGGCTGGCCAGACAGGCGGACAAGGGAAGATGGGCGCCGCGATCCCGCCATTCCCCCAGGCGCACGGCGCGATCCCGGTCGCTGTCGTCCCAGATCGCGCCGCAATGCTCGCAGGGATAATACGCCAGGCGTCGCGTCAGAACCTCCTCGGCCCCCGGCTCGGCGTCCGTATCCTTGCCCGGCCAGCAGATGCGCTCAAAAAGCATCTTCTGCCACATGCCGCAGTGCGGACAGCGCACATGGTAGTCAAAGCGCGCGCCCGCCTCCTCGTTGAAAGCCCGCCAGATAGGGCCGTCCTCGGTTGTCGGGGTGGATATTTTGACAATATGCCGCCGCGCGCGCCATGTGGTGGTTCGCTTTTCGGCCAGCGTTTCGGATGTCGCTTCGTTTCTGGGGTTCTTGTACTTGTCCAGCTCGTCCAGAATGAGCGTGCGGATGGGCTTGTTGCCAAGACGCGAGACGGAACCCGACCAGCCCAGGTATATGGGCATGTGCGCCAGATTGATGCGCAGACTGCTGGCGTCGTCCGCACTGCCCGTCATGTAGTCCTTGAGACGCGGGCTTGCCGTGATCATGGGAATAATGCGGTCACGCGCGTTTTCCCGCGCCGTGATTTCATCAGGGAAAACGTACATCACCGGCCCGGGGCTGCGGTCAATGCACCAGCCCACAAAGTTGTGCCCCGCTTCGGAACCGCCCGTCTGCGGACTCTTGCAGATGATGACCGTTTCCACGCCGGGCGCGCCCATTGCATCCATGATGCCCGCAAGGTAGGGCGTAAAGACGTTTTTCCAGCGGCCGGGAATGCTTGACATTTCCAGCACCCGGTATTTCTCGGCCCATTCGCTCACGGGTATGGGCCGGCGCCGCCGGAACAGCTTGCGCTCGCCCCGCGAAAAGACGCAGCGCAGGGTCGCATGGCCCGTAAGGGCAGCGCGCATACTCTCCCCCATCCATGCGGGAAAGGCTGAGACAGTGAGAGTCCGTTGCTGCGCCGGCAGTTTAATCAGCGTTTGCGGCATGCCGCTCCTCCGCCTGTATGTCCGTCATGTCCACAATGATTTCCAGCTCCCGCGCGTAGTCGCTCAGGGCATCGTCAAAGATGCGTTCCAGTGCCTGGGAGAGAACCGCCGCCTTGCGGGGATCGCCGCCGGCGGCCTCCACCAGTTCCAGCGCGTGGGCCTCGAAGGCCGTCCTGATGCCGGAGGACAGAGCCAGCGCCCGCGCGGCAAGCTCCTGATACACATCTTCGCGCGAAATGTACTTTCCCCGCCGGACAGACAGTTCCAGTTCCCTCAGATCCGCGTCGGCCCGCAACTTGCGGATTTCGGCCTCCTCCTTTTTCCGCTGCCGCTCCGCGGCCCGCGCCACCACGCCGTCAGGCGTCTCCAGCATGGGCAGCGACATCATGTAGCGATCCACGTCCCGCCGCCGGAAAGAGCCGTCCGCCAGCTTCTTCAGCCGGCCGCGCTTCACGTCCTCAAAAAATTTCGTCTGTCCCAGCTTGCGCCCCGCCTCCCGCACATAGGCCAGCACGGCGCTCCAGTTTTTCAGGCTATCCTGCGCGCCCATTGCGCTCTCCAGCATTTTGGAGGCGCGATCGAATGCGGCGATATTCCCGGCAGAGGGGTCTTCAAGCACGGCGCGCTTGGCGTTTTCCTTTGTCGTCAGCAATACCTGCAGGTCGGTGATGGCACTTTTCTCGACCAGTTCCTTGATGTCTCGCTCTGCCATTCTGTTCTCCGGGAATAGCCGTTTCCGATGCCCTCCCGCCTGTTGCCAAGGGGGTCTGGAGGGGATAGACTACCGCTGTTCAGATGGAATCTATCCCCATCCAGGTCGGCCGACGGGTTGCCCCCCGTCGGCCTTTTTCTTTTTTTACAGCAGGGAACCCTGCCGGGGTGGCTGCCATTCCTGAACCTCCCAGCCCAGCATCTCCCGCAGCAGCGCAGCCAGAATGGAGCGATGGCATTCTTCCGGCCGACGTTCATAGCAGCAGAGAATCGGGCGGGGCGTGGCCCGCGCTATCTCCATGAGATAGTCCCCCAGCTGAGGCCCGGCGGCAAAACGGCCAGCCATGTCCAGCCGGTACGCCTGCCGCCAGTTTTTGGCGCGCGGATCAGATGGGGCCAGAAGCGTCGCACGCGGCCCCTGCCAGGAACGCGGAGGATACTTGGCAATACATACCTTTCGCTCCCGTGGCGCATGACTTGCAAAAAAAGACAGAGAGATGCAAAGAGGATTATTTTGCATGGCTTCCTCCATAATGTGAAAATACGTCATACAGTATCATAAAAATTTTGTATTGTATCATATTTTGAAAATCACGCGAATTTTAATATTAAAATGGAACTTCGTCATAGTCAGAATCCGCATCCATATTCATTGATGAACTTTGCTGCATGGCAGCATATTTTTCTTCAAGCAGTTTCTCGAAAATGCGGTTTTCAAGCGGCTTGCGCGGTTCGTATGCCTGCAAGTATTCCACAAGCTCGCTTACGTCGGCAAAGCCGTATTCTTCAGCAACCAGATCAATAGTGCTGCAATTTCCATTTTTCGTCAGGAGGTTCGGCATCTTTGCCTGCAAGTCGGCAACTCCATCCTTGCCAAAATGGGCGTAAACTTCCTCTGTCAGACGGATACGCCCGTACCATATTTCATCATATCGTTCATAGCGTTGCCGGACGATCTCCTTTGCCTCTATCCGGCAGGATTTTTGCAGTTCGCGCAGCTTGCGGCGTTCTTCCTGACATTGCAATTCCAGCTGACGGAGGTATTGCTCACGTTCCAGAATCTCGGTGGCGGACATGGTAATGACGGCGTTCATGGCTCTCTCCTTGACTTTTGAGGAGTAGCGGGCCACCATGTTCCCGTACATGTGTGGCGGGTGGCCCGCTACGCGAGGCGGCAGGTGGCACTGCCGCCTTTTTTATTTGCTGATGCCGGGCAGACAATACTG
>CALUWU010000185.1 GCA_944324555.1 uncultured Desulfovibrio sp. | reverse complement strand
CGGACGTTGCCGGAAAAGGCGTTGCAGTAGGCGCGGAAATTGGCGTCCAGATCATCGGGCGCGTCCAGCAGACGCGCAAAGGTAAAGGGACTCGTATTGTAGAAGGGACGGCCGGAAGCCTTTTGCAACAGCGTATCCAGCAGGGGACTGTCCTTGTATTGCCGCGCAACATCCAGCACGGCGGCCTTGCCGGGCTCCAGCACGCTGTCGAAACGGCGGATGACGGTCAGAGGAAGAATGACTTCGCCGTACTGATGCGGCTTGAAAGCGCCGGTCAGCTTGTCGGCTATGGCCCAGATAAGATTGGCTTTTTCGGCAACGGTGGCAGCAAGGGACATGAAAGGGGCTTCCTTGGCGAAAAGGTGAAAAGAGTATTGCCTTTCCAGTATAGGGAGGGGGAGGCACGGAAGCAAGGGGAGGGCGGAGAATAAGGCACTCCAGACTCATGACCCATTATGTTTTTTGAGGGGGAAGGAACCCCTTTTGCTCGCGGCAAAAAGGGGTTCCTTCCCCCTCAAACTCCCCCATCCTCCCCAAAACCCGCGCACGGAGTCAAACGAGTAAAGATGGACTTTTTTTGTAACATGTAAAAAATTTTATTTTTCATATCATTACATGGATAAATATCCCGGAAAATCAACATCTGATAATGAGTCCTGCCCCTAAAGCATTTCAAACCATACGGCCTGTCGTTTCGCGGAAAAAGCGCGTTTTTTCCGCTTACCTTGGGCCGGGCGCGCTGTGCCGCCGCCTCGTGTTTCACCTTTTTCAAAGGGGAGCCGCTCTCATTCCCCCTTTATGCGCGGGTTTTGGGGAGGGAGGGGGTACGGGGGAGGGACCCCCTTTTTGCCGCAAGCAAAAG
The DNA here is from genome assembly GCA_944324555.1 of uncultured Desulfovibrio sp. GTDB lineage: Bacteria > Desulfobacterota > Desulfovibrionia > Desulfovibrionales > Desulfovibrionaceae > Desulfovibrio. Next base: position 37,235 of record CALUWU010000185.1, on the reverse strand, counting down.
GGGGTTTCCCCCTCAAACTCCCCCTTCCCCCAAAACCCGCGCCCGCGCGACCCGCATTGCGGGTCGCGGTCTTTATTTTGAGGGCCATAGCAAAACGCTCTAAGAATTTTTCACTTCACGCAGCAATAACGGGCGTATCCTCACGGAAAAGCATGAAAACACTCTGCCCGGGTTGCCGGGGGACGGGCGGCGGGGGGCTGGCGACGGCGGTTCCGCAAGCGTTCATTGTTCTGAAAAAAGCGCGTTTGGGAAGGGAAGGGGGGAGTTTGAGGGGGGAAGGGAAACCCTTTGCGCGCTAGCCAAAGGGTTTCCCTTCCCCCCTCAATCCTTCCTCATTCTTCTCTATTCTCCCATCATGCGGGCGATGCGCGGCACGGCCTGACAGCAGACGCGCAGGTCGCGCGAGCCGCGGCCGTCTTCCAGCGTGGCGAATTCGTCGGCTTCCAGCACTTCCACGGCGGGTTCCGTATCGGGTGCGTCCCGCAACATGGCGTCTCGCAGCAGATCGCAGGCCCGGGCGGCAACGCTTGCCAGCGAGGCGTCTCGCGGCAGGGGTTCGCAGATATCGAGCGAGGGGGCGCGCAGCAGACGGCGACGGCTGTCCGAGGTTATGGCGGCGTAGACGTCCAGCGTGGCGGTGGGCAGGGCCAGGGCGGCGCCGACGGCATTGGCCACATCGGCGTGGGGAGGGCATTCGACGGGCATGCCCAGGGGCGCGGCGAGCAGGGGGCGCAGCATGGCGGCGGGGCCGCCCACCAGCCAGGCGCGACGCGGCGCGAGGGCGCGCAAACCCTTGAGGGCCGCGAGGGTATAGACGGGACGAGAGTTGACCCTTTCCAGAAGTTCCGTCGCGGCTGCGGCGATGCGGGCAAGGGCGTCTTCCACGGCGCGCCGGGCGGTTTCTTCGGGCGAAAGACCGAGTCCGGCGGCAAGCGCGGCCACGGCCGTCAGCGAGGCCGCCGCATTTCCGGCGCAGGGGCGTCCGGCCTGACGGGCGTCGACGTTAAGGGCGTCGAGCAGGGTGGGGAAGCGGCCGCCAAAGGCGCAGGCCGGTCCGTCGCGCAGGGGGCCGACGTCGATGCCGCCGTCCTCGCGGGGGGTCAGACGCGAATCGCCGCCCACGCCGATGGAGAGGGTTGCCAGCGCCCGGACCAGGGTTCTCCGGCCGTCGATGCGCATGCCGTCCCGGTCGAGGGCGGGCGAACCGTGGGCGTAGAGGGCGATGTCCGTCGTGGTGCCGCCTATGTCCAGCAGCAGGGCCGCGTCGTCGTCGGCCACGGCGGCATGGAGGGCGGAAACGCCCATGACGCTGGCGGCGGGGCCGGAAAGGATGGACTGGACAGGCTCCCTGCGGGCGGCGGCCGCAGGCAGGGCTCCGCCGTCGGCCTTGAGCAGAAAGACGGGGGCGCGCACGCCTTCGCGGGCGAGTTCCTGTTCCACGGCGTCGAGGAAGTTCCCCAGAATGCGCCGGACGGCGGCGTTATAGTAGGCGGTGGCTATCCGGCGGGGAAAATTGAGCTGGCCGGACAGGGTATGGCCGGAAACGGCGGGCAGGCCGGCGGCCGCGGCGACGCTGGCCAGCGCCTGCTCGTGGGCGGGGTTGCGCGGCGAAAACTTGCCCACACAGGCCACGGCGGCCACGCCTTCCTCCTTCCAGCGGCGCAGGGCGGCTTCAAGACCGTCTGTTTTCAGGGGCGACACTTCCACGCCCCGGTGATCCAGACCGCCGGGCGCCACGCAGACATGGTCGCCGATGGCGAAGCGGCGCGGATCAAGACCGGGCCCGGACGAGAGGGCCAGACCGACCTTGTCCGCCCGATGCTGGACAAGGGCGTTGACGGCCAGCGTCGAGCCGAGCCCGACGCGCCCGGTCTGTTCGAGCAGCGCCTCGCCGCCGTCGCCCCGTTGCCGCAGGGCGGCGCGCAGCCCGGCCAGCGCCGCCCGGACGGACGACGGCAAATCTTCGTGATTGGTAGGGGCCTTGGCGGCGGCCAGAACGCCTTCCGGCCCGCAAAGCACCGCGTCCGTATGGGTGCCGCCCGCGTCGATGCCCAGAACGGGACCGGTCACGACAGGCGAAGAAGCTCCATGTGCCATAACGTACCTCCGATGCCCTGTAGTAGCCTCTTTTCAGGCGGTCCGGCAAGACGGCGGCACTTGCCATGCGGCGCGCTTTCCAGTAATTTTTTTCCCCTGCGTGCCCGGCGTGGACGCGCATCACAGTTCGCCCCGAAGGGCAGAGGAAAAGAGGAAGACCATGCAAACGACGGAATTCATCTGGTTTGACGGCAAACTGGTGCCCTGGAATGAAGCCCAGGTGCATGTGCTTACGCACGCCTTGCATTACGGCAGCGCCGTATTTGAAGGGATTCGCGCCTACAAGTGCGCGGACGGCACCTCCGCCGTGTTTCGCCTGCAGGAACACGCGCAGCGCCTGATCAATTCCGGGAAGATTCTACGCCTTGAAATTCCCTACACGGCTGAACAGATTGCCGACGGCATCATTGAAACGCTCAAGGCCAACAAGCTGGCCGAGGGCTACATTCGCCCGCTTTCCTTTGTCGGTCTGGGCGAAATGGGCGTTTACCCCGGCAACAAGCCCGTGAATACCATTATCGCCGTGTGGTCGTGGGGCGCCTACCTCGGCCCCGAAGCCCTGGAGCAGGGCATTCGCGCCAAGACGAGCTCCTTTGCCCGCATGCACGTCAACACCCACATGAGCAAGGCCAAGGCGGCCGGCAACTATGTGAATTCCATCCTTGCCAAGATCGAAGCCAAGGAAGAGGGATACGACGAGGCCGTCATGCTTGATACGGCCGGCTTCGTGTCCGAGGCTTCCGGCGAAAATATCTTTATTGTGCGTAACGGCGTCATCAAGACCACGCCGCTGACGTCCATCCTTGGCGGCATCACGCGCGAATCCGTCATTCAGGTGGCGCGCGACCTCGGCTTTACCGTGGAAGAGCAGCTTTTCACCCGCGACGAGCTCTATATCGCGGACGAAGCCTTCTTCACCGGCACGGCCGCCGAGCTGACGCCCATTCGCGAAGTGGACCGCCGTCAGATCGGCGCGGGGCACGCCGGCCCCGTGACCAAGCAGCTGCAGAAGGCCTTCTTTGACGTCGTGAAAGGCCAGAATCCCAAGTACGCCTCCTGGCTGTCGCATTACAGCATCTAGGCGGGCGTCTTCATCAGGAGGGGCCTTCCCGCGGCGCGGGGAGGCTCCCCTCCGGTTTCACCTCCGACAGCCGGAGACGTCTTTCCTGATCCGGCGCGCTCCGTATCGTCATGAAAAAACTTTCCCTCGCCGCCCGCTACCGCCCTCAGACCTTTGCCGACGTCGCAGGGCAGGATATGGTCAAGACCGTCCTCTCCCGCGCGGCGGCCGAGGACAAGGTCGCCGCAGCCTACCTGCTGAGCGGCACCCGCGGCGTAGGCAAGACCACCATCGCCCGCATCTTCGCCAAGGCCCTCAACTGCGAGCATGCGCCCGCGGCCGAGCCTTGCAACGAATGCGCCCAGTGCCGCAAGATTACCCAGGGCTCGCACGTGGACGTCGCGGAAATCGACGGCGCGTCCAACAACAGCGTCGAGGACGCCCGCGCCCTGCGCGAGACCATCGGGTACGCGCCCATGGAGGGCCGCTACAAGGTCTTCATCATCGACGAAGCCCACATGCTTTCCCGCAGCGCCTTCAACGCCCTGCTCAAGACGCTGGAAGAGCCGCCGGCGCGCGTGGTCTTCATCTTTGCCACGACCGAGGCGCACAAGTTCCCCATTACCATCGTCAGCCGCTGCCAGCATTTTGTTTTCCGGCATCTTTCCGAAGACGCGCTTGCGGCGCACATTGTCAGGGTTCTGCAACGCGAAGGGCTGGAATTTGAAGAAAGCGCCGTCCGCATTCTTGCCCGTCGCGCCGCCGGCAGCGTGCGCGACAGCATGTCGCTGCTGGATCAGGTGCTGGCGCTGGGCGGCGAGCGGCTTGAGGCGGCAACGACGCGGCAGGTTCTGGGGCTGGCCGGGCAGGAACTTTTTCAGGAGCTTTTCGAGGCCGTGCTGGCGCGCGACTGCGCCGCCGTGACGGAACTTTGCCGCGGGCTGCTGCAACGCGGCGTAGACGTGGGGTTCTTCGTCCGGGAACTCGCGCAGCATCTGCGGGATCTTTTCCTCCTGCGGCAGGGCGGTTCCGGCATGGGCGCAAGCCTGCGCCTGCCCGCCGACGAGGCGGCGCTCTGGGAGTCGCTGGTGCCGCGTTTTTCGGTCGGTCATCTTCACGCCGCGTGGCAGATGACGCTGGAGGCGCAGCGGGGCATCGTGCAGAATCCCGATCCCGCGACGGCGCTGGAGCTGCTGCTGCTGAACATGGCGCTGCTGCCGCGACTGCTGCCCCTTGAAAATCTTGTTCCCGGCGCGGCGCCACAACCGCAACAGCAATCGCAACCGCAACAACAGCCCGCGCCGGCGCCTTCTCCGGCGTCCCCGGCTCCGGCCGCGCCTCCGCGACCGCGCGTTCCGGAGGCGCCGCGTCCCGAACCCCGTCCCTCGGAATCTGCCGCGCCGGTCGCGCCCGCGCCGCATCCGCGCCCCGCTCCCCCTTCGCCCGCGCCGGAAACGGCGCCGGCGGCGGAATCCTCCGGCGACGACGAGGTCCCTCCCCCCGCGGCATCCGCCGTCGCGCGGGACTGGAGCGCCTTCTGCTCCTTTTGCGCCCAGATGCAGGAACAGGGCGAGGAAGCGCCCTCGCCGCGCATGTTGCGGCAGCTTGGGGCGCAGTGGGACGAGGAGCGCCTGCTGCTGACGCCGCGCGGCGAAACGCTGCTGCATCAGGCGGAGCGGCAGCGCGGCCTTCTGGAAAAGGCTCTCGCTTCCTATGGCGTCGGCGGCACGCGGATCGAGCTGGCGCAGCCGCGCCCCGTCCGTACCGAGGCGGAGCTGATCGAGGAATATTCCCGCAAGCCGGAACTTCAGGAATGTCTGTCCATCTTTGACGGACGCATTGACAAATGCCGCATGCGCCAGTGACGGACGCCGGGTGCTTCCGCGCGGCGCCCCCTCCGGACGCCTTTCCCGCGTCCGAAGGTCGTTCCCGGTTGCCGGGGCGATAGTCGCAAACAAACCTCCAAGGAGATGTATATATGCGTAATATGAACGACATCCTGCGTCAGGCGCAGGTCATGCAGAACAAGCTCGCCAAGTTGCAGCAGGAGATGAACGAGCGCGAATATGAAGCGGCCAGCGGCGGCGGCATGGTCAAGGCCGTGGTCAGCGGCAAGCAGGAGCTGCGTTCCCTGACCATCGATCCCAAGGCGCTTGAAGGCAACGACGTGGAAATGTTGCAGGATCTTATCGTGGCGGCCGTCAACGAGGCCGGACGCATTGCCCGCGAGACGCTGGACCGCGAAATGAGCGCCATTTCCGGCGGCATCAGACTGCCCGGCATCTTCTAGACATTTTCAGCTTGAAACGCTTTGCGTTTCAAGCCTGCGGCCTACCGTTTCGCCCTTTTCAAGGGCAAGACGTTCCAGGGCCGGAAGGCGACAGGCTGAAATTTTCAGCGAAACGCGCGCCATGACGTTTTTTCGTCCCGGACAGCGCTGATCCGAGGCCGCGAAAGCGGACGCCTGACGACGGGCGCGGGTTTTCCCCGCGCGACGCGCCGTCGGGCGTCCCTTTTTTCTTCATGTCCAAAAAAGGAGCGTCTCTCCTTATGAACAGCCGTATACCCGAGCCGCTGTCGGCGCTGGTAACGCAACTCTCGCGCCTGCCGGGGCTGGGGCCAAAGTCGGCCATGCGCGTGGCCATGACCCTGCTCAAATGGCCCGAAGCGCAGACCCGGCGCCTCGGGCAGTCCATTGCCGGCCTGCGCGACGAGCTGCGTCTCTGCTCGCGCTGCGGGGGCTTGTCCTCTTCCGATCCCTGTCCCATTTGCGCCGATCCGACAAGGGAGCGCGACACCCTGTGCCTTGTGACCGAATGGGACAGCATGCTGACGCTGGATGAAGGCGGTTTTTACAAGGGGCAGTACATGATTCTTGGCGGGCTGCTGGCGCCGCTGGAACATATGGACGCGGACAGCCTTGATCTTGACCGGCTGACGCGGCGCCTTGCCGAGGGCGAGATTTCCGAGCTTATTCTGGCGCTTGGCGCGACCATCGAGGCGGAAAATACCGCCTCCTTCCTGCGGGAGATGGTCGTCCGCCGCTTCCCCGGCGTCAGGGTTTCCCGGCTGGCGCAGGGCATTCCGCTGGGAGCGGAAGTCAAGTACATGGATCGCGAGACGCTGCGCCAGTCGTTGCAGTTCCGGCAGAATCTCTGACGCCCGGGCGGCAAGAGCGTTTTGCCGCGAACGGCGTGAAAGAAAAAGAAGGAAGGAGCGCCCGCGCGTTGCGGAACGTTCCTTCCTTCTTTTTTCGGGCTGTTCGGCCCTGAAAGTCTTTTGGTAATCAGGAGTTCGCCTGGAGGCCGCATTCGCTGACAAGGCGCAGGCAGAGGTCCGCCTTGTTGAGCGTGTAGAGATGGATGCCCGGCGCTCCGGCGTCGATGAGGCGGCGGATCTGATCGACGGCAAAGCGCAGCCCCACCTCCCGCACGGCCTCGGCTCCGCCCCGGGCGTCGGCCTCTTCCAGAGAGAGATAGAGCTTGCCGGGAATACAGGCGCCGCACAGGGAAAGCACGCGCCGCAGGGAAGCGAAGCTTTGAATGGGCAGGATGCCCGGCAGCACGGGCACGTCGCAGCCCGCGTCGCGCAGGCGCTCCACGAGATCCAGATATTCCCGCACGTCAAAGAAGAGTTGCGTAATGGCGAAGTCCGCCCCGGCCATGATCTTTTCCGTCAGATGCCGGCGGTCGGCGCTGAAGCTCAGGGACTCGGGATGCGGCGCCGGATAGGCCGCCACGCCGACGCCCATGTCGGGCTGGGCCGCGCGAATGTGGCGCACGAGATCGACGGCATGACGGAAGGCGCCGCTGTTCCAGTCCCAGCTCTGCGCGGCCGAGGCGGGCGGATCTCCCCGCAGGGCCAGCACGTTGTCCACGCCCGCCGCGCGCAGCTCGCCAAGGAATGCGTCGATGCCGTCGGGCCGCGCGCCGACGCAGGTCAGGTGCGCCATGGCCTGCCAGCCGCGCCGCGCCAGCTCCGCGGTGACCGTAAGCGTGCTGTGCTGCCGGCTGCCGCCCGCGCCGTAGGTGACCGACGCGAACAGGGGGCGCAGGGAGGCCAGTCGATCCGCCGTCGCGTAAAAGTCCGGCAGCTGCTCTTCCTGGGCCGGCGGGAAAAATTCAAGGGAAATGGTCGGACGGGACGCCTCGCGCAGTGCATGGCCGATGTTCATTGACGCTCCTTGGACGCCTTGCCGCAAGGGGAAGACGTGTTGGCGCCGCGGTTCATCCGCAGCATGGCGTCATGCTATATTACTAAAACTTGATATGTCAATATAGCGGAGTGTTTTTGCAAGGACGACAAAAAAGGCTTGCAGCAAGCTGCAAGCCTTGAAATTTTGTGGTGCCGAGGGACAGAATTGAACTGCCGACACGGGGATTTTCAGTCCCCTGCTCTACCAACTGAGCTACCTCGGCCTGCCCGCCTTCCGGCGTGCGACGGTATATGAAAACAGGCGCGTAACGGCCCGGATACTGCTGGTGCCGAGGGACAGAATTGAACTGCCGACACGGGGATTTTCAGTCCCCTGCTCTACCAACTGAGCTACCTCGGCTCGGCAAGAGCTCTTCTATGTGTTTTGGCGGCGTTTGGCAAGTTTTTTCTGCGAAAAGAAATGATTTTTTTTCTTTGTTCACATAACATGCCGTTTTTGTTGGCTCGTATGCGGCGTGACGCCGGAGCTCGCCCCGCAGAACGGGGGCGGCCGGGCGCTTTCGCCCCTTTCGCTCTTCCCGTATAAGGCAACGAGGCGCCGTAACGCGAAAACGGACGGCGTTCCGCAATTCATTCGCTATTCGGGGGAATCTTATGGACTTTCGCCGTTTCCTGCCGCCGCTTGTCCGCGAGGGGCACGAGCTGCAACGCCTCGGGGCGCGGCGTCTGGTCGGGCAGGCGCTGACGACGGGGATCGCGACGGGCGGGGTTATCGGCGCCTTTCGCCTGCTGTACGACGTTCTGCTGGACTTTTCCGGCGGCCTGCTGCGTTCCGCGGACATGGCGTCGCCGGTTTTCTTTTGCGGTCTTGCGCTCGGACTGACGTGTCTCGGTCTGCTGGCGCACGTCCTGCTGCGGCATGAGCCTCTGATCAGCGGCAGCGGCATTCCGCAGGTGGAGCTCATGGTCATGGGGCTGTTGCCGCCCATGCGCTGGGGGCGGGTGCTCTGGTGCAAGTTCACGGCCACGCTGGCGGCCCTGTGGGCGGGCTTGTCCGTGGGGCGCGAGGGGCCGTCCATTCAGATGGGGGCGGCCGTCGGCATGGGCGTGGGACGCGTCTTTCACGACGCGGACGAGGCGAATCTGCCGCGCCATCTTGTCGGCGGCGCCGCGGCGGGACTGACGGCGGCCTTTGGCGCGCCGATTGCGGGGCTGTGCTTTGCCTTCGAGGAAATGCTCGCGCCGCTGAACCTGCCGCTGATGCTGTTTGTGGGACTGGCGGCGGCCGCCGCCTGGCTGACGGTTTCCGTGGTTTTCGGCTTCGGTCTGGTCTTTCCCTTTGCGTCCGTGCCGTGGCTGCACTGGAGCCAGATCTGGATTGTGGCGCCCGTCGGCCTTGTCGCGGCGCTGCTGGGCGTCGCCTACAACAAGGCGCTGACGGGGCTTACGCTGTGGGAGGATTCCCTGCGGTGGGCGCCGCCAATCGCGCGTTCGCTGTTTCCCTTTTTCGTCTCCGGGGCGCTGCTGTATATCTTTCCCGACATAGTGGGCGGCGTCGGCGTCGGCGCGACGGACTTGCAGGACGGCGGGCGTGCCCTGCATGCTCTTGCGCTGCTCTTTCTGGCAAAGGTCGCCTTTTCCTGCGTCAGTTTCGCGTCGGGCGTTTCCGGGGGCCTGCTCATGCCCATGCTGACGGCCGGGGCCATGCTCGGCGCCTGCTGCGCGGCGCCGCTGCTTTCCTGGGGATGCATCGCGCCGGAACAGACGTCCACCCTGCTGGTGCTGGGCATGGCGGGGCTGTTCGCCGCGACGGTGCGCGCGCCGCTGACGGGCGCGGCGCTGGTGGTGGAAATGGCCGGATGCCACGCCCTTGCGCCGCTGGTCGCGCTGACGGCCTTCATCGCGGCGCTGACGGCGTCGCGCATGGGCGCGGAACCGGTCTACGACAGCCTGCGGCGACGCGCGCTGCAACGCGCCAGGCAGTGACGCCGCCGGGCGCCGGCGACGGCCGCGCCCGCGGGGAGCGGGCCGGCGCGCCGCCGGACAAAAAAGCCTTTTCCGCGTGTAACATATTGAGATTGCATATTTTTTAAAAAAGTTCTTGCAAAAATCTTGACAATTGTCTAACAATGGAAATTACCTGAAAAAATCTGTCAAGGTGAGTACGCATGACCCGTAAAGATCGCACTGAAGGAATCTACAGTCGCAAGGAAGTGCTCGACGAAAGCGAACGCCGTCAGTACTGCCTCATTCAGCTGAAGGATCTCCTTTCCTACGCCTATCGCTACTCTGAAGACGTAAAGAAGCGTTTTGACCGCGCCCAGTTCAATGTCGAGAAATTCAAGACGCTTTCGGACATCAAACATATTCCCATTCTCAAGAAGAAGGAGCTGATCTTTCTTCAGTCCATGGGACCCCGTCTGGGCGGCCTGCTGACCAAGGACATCGGCGACCTGAAGCGCGTCTTCCTCTCGCCCGGCCCCATCTTCGACCCCGAAGATCACGGCGAAGACTACTGGGGATATACGGAAGCCTTCTATTCCGTGGGCTTCCGGCCCGGCGACGTGGTGCAGAACACGTTCAACTATCAGCTGACGCCGGCGGGTCTCATGTTTGAGGAACCCCTGCGGAACCTTAACTGCGCCGTCATCCCGGCCGGCCCCAGCGACGCCGCGACGCAGCTGGACATCATTCAGAAGCTGCGCGTTTCCGGCTATGTGGGCACGCCCAGCTTCCTCATGCACCTTGCCCAGAAGGCGGAGGAAAAGGGGCTCAACCTGCGGAAGGACCTCTTCCTTGAAGTGGCCTTCGTTACCGGCGAACGCCTGTCCGAAAAGATGCGTTCCCAGATGGAAAAGAAGTACGATCTGCTCATGCGTCAGGGCTACGGCACGGCGGACGTGGGCTGCATCGGCTACGAGTGCTTCCACAAGACCGGCCTGCATATCGCCAATCGCTGCTACGTGGAAATCTGTCATCCCGATACCGGCATCCCGCTCAAGGACGGCGAGGTGGGCGAAATCGTGGTGACGGCCTTCAACAAGACCTATCCGCTGATCCGTCTGGCGACGGGCGATCTTTCCTATATTGATCGCAGCCCCTGCGCCTGCGGCCGCACCAGCCCGCGCCTGGGCAATATCGTGGGCCGCGTGGACACCACGGCGCGCATCAAGGGCATGTTTGTCTATCCGCATCAGGTTGAACAGGTCATGAGCCGCTTCGAGGAAATCAAGCGGTGGCAGATCGAGGTCACCAACCCCGGCGGCATCGACGAAATGACCCTCTTTGTCGAGGCCAGCGGCTTCAAGCGCGAGGACGAGCTGCTGCATCAGTTCCGCGAAAAGATCAAGCTCCGTCCCGAGCTCAAGGTGCTTACGCCCGGCAGTCTGCCGCCGCAGATTCGCCCCATCGAAGACCGCCGCCACTGGGATTAGGGCGTGTTAACACTAAATCGTTCTTCTGGGGGGAAGGAACCCCCCTTATCTCTGCTGTCGATGCCCGTAGCTTCCTTCGTCGCAACGGGCACGGCCTGCGGCCGCCATTCGGTCGCGGCTGGCGCGCAAGGGGCCCAGCCTTTCCAACGGAAAGGCGTTCTTGTAATCCCCCCCAGACCCCCCATCCTTCCCCCAACGCGCTTTTTCAAAGGGGACGGCCATGCGGCGCGCCGACGGTCCGCGACGTTGCGCGGGCCCGGGGATGACGGGCGGCTTTCCTTTGCGAAAAGGCCTGACGCCGTCTCCCCGGGCGCGTCGCCCTCCCCTTTTCTTTCCGCAAACCGGGCGCGGCGTCTCGTCGCGTCCCACGGGGGCTTTTCCGCGCCCGGATTCTTGACGCGAAGGAGGCAGACATGACGGGAACTCAGGCGTTCGTCGAATGGATGGAACAACGGTATGCGGCGGTGATGGGCGCCGAGCGGCGCGCGCTGGCGGAGCTGGAGGCGGGCAGAATCGACGCTTATAACGACGCCATGAAAGAAAAGGCGACGCTGCTGTCGCGCATGGATCGCGACGCGGAAAACCTCGTCGCCGGCATCGAGGACAACGCCCTGCGCGACGCCGCGACCCACGCCCTGCATCGTTTTTCCAACAGCGCCCGCAATTCCTTGCGTATCGGTTCCGTTTTTTATATGTCGGCCCTGCTGTATCCTGACGATCACAAGGCCGGAGAGCCGGACAATCTGCGCCTGTTCATTGACGGCGTGCGCGCCGGCCGTCTCGAAGACTGACGGGCGGCGGCCGGGTTCCGCCGGACGCCGCGCGTTTCTTTTCAGGGGGCTCTTCCCCCGTCACCTCTTCAGAAAAGGAGTATGCGCGTCATGCGTACACTGACGATTGCGGCCGCGGCCGCGATATTCCTGCTGGGCGCGCAGGCCGCGCCCGCCATGCCCGGCATGGGCGGCGGCGACGGCAGCCGCTTCGCGAGCATGGATACGGACAAGGACGGGCGCGTCAGCCAGGAAGAATTCAAGAAAGTCTTCCCCAACATGACGGACGCCGCGTTCAAGACCATTGACGCCGACGGCGACGGGGCCATAACCCATGAAGAATGGGCCGCCTTCATGCGGCAGCATTCGATGGGCAAGGCCGGAGGCGCTCCGGGAGGCATGCCGCCCGGCGGCGGCAACGCGCCCGCCAACGGGGCCTTGCCGCTGGTGACGCCGCCCGCAAGGTAGGTTCCCGGTGGCCCGAACCGCTTCACGCTTTCCCGCGCCTGCCCGCGCCGCCCGTTCCGGGGACGGCGCGGGCAGGCGCGACCACGACGGCGCGCCGCGCCGCGAGAAGACGCCGCCGGGGGGACGCGCGCAAGCCGCCGCGTCCCGCTTGCCCCGGCTTGAGCCCGCCGCCTGGGGCGCGCCGCAGCCGACGTTCCTGCCCATGAGCCGGGCGGAAATGGACGCGCTTGGCTGGGACGAGCTGGACGTGCTGCTGATCAACGGCGACGCCTATGTGGATCATCCGTCCTTCGGGGCCGTGCTGCTGGGGCGCTGGCTGATCGCGCACGGCTTCCGGGTCGGGATTGCGGCGCAACCCCGCTGGGATACGACGGAAGATATCGCCCGCATGGGGCGTCCGCGCCTGTTTGCGGGCGTGAGCGCCGGCGCGGTGGACTCCCTGCTGGCGCATTACACGGCCTTTCGCAAGAAAAGACACGACGACGCCTATACGCCCGGCGGACGCGCCGGCGCCCGCCCCAACAGGGCGTGCATCGTCTACGCCAATCTGGTCCGCAGGGCCTTTCCCGGGGTGTTTGTGGCGCTGGGAGGCATCGAGGCCAGCACGCGCCGGGCGACGCATTACGATTTCTGGACGGACGCCCTGCGGCGGCCGCTGCTGCTGGACGCCAAGGCCGATCTGCTGATTTACGGCATGGGCGAGCGCGCCGTGCTGGAGCTGGCGCGCCGTCTGGACAGGGGCGGGGACTGGCGCGGCATTCCCGGAACGGCCTGGGTGGACAGGGCCGGGGACGGCGACGACGCCGCGCGTCCGCGTTTCATGCCGGAAGGCTGGGCGGAGCGTCCCCGCATGACGCTGCCGTCTCATGCCGAGGTGCTGGCCGATCCCCGGGCGCTGCTGCGGCTGACGCAGGATGTGGAGCGGCATGTCCACCGGCGGGACGCCTGGGCCGTGCAGCCCGTGGAGGATCGTCTGCTGGTGCTGGCGCCGCCCGCCGCCATTCTGTCCACAGAAGAAATGGACGCGCTCTACGCCCTTCCCTATCGCAGGACGGCGCATCCTTCCTATACGGAACCCGTGCCCGCGGAGGAGATGCTGCGAACCAGCATTACCGGGCATCGGGGATGCGGCGGCGGCTGTTCGTTCTGTTCGCTGGCGCTGCATCAGGGGCGCCGCCTGAGTTCGCGGTCGCGGGCGTCCATCGTGGAAGAGGCCGCGCGACTTGCGGCGACGGCGCGCAGCCGTCGCGGCCGGGGCGTCGCCATATCCGACGTGGGCGGGCCGACGGCCAACATGTGGAACGGGCGCTGCCGTCTGGACGGCGACGCCCGCCGGCTGCCGGACGGCTCGGAAAGCGGTTCGGCCTGCCGCCGCGCGTCCTGCTGCTATCCCTCGGTATGCGGAAAGTTCGAGACGCCGCAGGCGCCCTACGTGGCCCTGTTGCGCGCCGTTGCCGCCGTTCCCGGCGTGAGCCATGTGCGCGTGGCCAGCGGCGTGCGGGCGGACATGGCCCTGCGCGAGCCGGAGGCGCTGGCCGCCTATGCGGAAGAATTTACGGGCGGGCAGCTCAAGCTTGCGCCGGAGCATTGCGCTCCGGGCGTGCTGGCGGCCATGCGAAAGCCGCCGCTGGACGTGTTCGAGCGTTTTCTTGGCCACTTTACGCGCCTGAGCCGCTTTGCGGGACGCGAGCAATACGTCGTGCCCTATCTGATGAGCGCCTTTCCCGGCTGTACGGACGACGACATGCGGGAGCTGGCGCGCTGGCTCGGGGCGCGGCACTGGGCGCCGCAGCAGACGCAATGTTTTATCCCGACGCCGGGCACGATGGCCACGGCCATGTTCTACAGCGGATGCAACGAACAGGGCGAACCCATTCACGTCGCGCGCAGCGATGCGGAGCGGCTGCGCCAGCATCGCATACTGGCGCCGGAATTCGGCCGCGCGCCCCGGCATAAGGACCGGCCCGCCGGGAGGAAACATGGAAAATCTTGAAGCGCGCCTTGTGCGGCTTGAGGAACTGACCTTCTTTCAGGAAGAACGGCTGGAGGCGCTGAACGCGGCGCTGACGGCGCAGCAGCGCCAGCTCGACGCCGCGGAGCAGCGTCTGGCCGACGCGGTGGAGCTGGTGCGTCTCCTGCGCGGCCAGCTGGATCAGATGAAGGCCGGCGGCGCGCCCGCCGGCGAAGAGCTGCCGCCGCATTACATGCCGGAACGCTATTGATCGCCGTCCGCCCGTCGGGTCGCCTGCGGGCGGGCAAGGACGTTTTCTTCTTCCGGCGCGCTTGCAGCGGAAGGAGGAATCCGCGCGCAGGCGCCTTTTTCCGGCGCCCGTCTCCCGGAATCTTCAAGGACCAAAATAAAGAAACATATCTTTTACCTATGAGTTCAGGTAAAAGATATGTTTCTTTTTTGTTGTCGGGCCTCTGAGGCTGGTTTCGGGGGAGGAAGGGGCTTTCCCTTCAAGAAGACGTAACGCGCCCGCGCCTAGAGCGTTTTAGCTTTGAAAAAGGTGAAACGCGAGGCGGCGGCGCAGCGCCGCCCGGCCCAAAGCAAGCGGAAAAACCGCGCTTTTTCCGCGAAGCGACAGGCCGTATGGTTTGAAACGCAACGCGTTTCAAACTGAAAATGCTCTAGGACAGCTCCGTGAGCGGCGCCTCGCCGTTCGCGCGGGCTTCTTCTTCGGCTTCTTCCTTGCGGACGCCCGCGCGAATGTTGTCCAGCATGGTCTGAATGGCGTCGACATGGGTTTCCATGCCGTGGACGTGCTGGTTGGCCGACTCCATGGCGTCAAGAATGGAGCGGCTGATATTGGAAATGTCGGCGATGGTGCCGTTGATGCTTTCGGCCGTGGCGGACTGCTGCGACGCGGCCGTGGCGATGGACTGCGCCTGTTCGTTGGCGTTGGAAGCGAGGCTGTGAATCTGGGCCAGCGACTGCCCGCTCTTGCCCGCAAGGGCCGCGACCTGTCCAATGGCTTCCACGGTATTTTCCACGGTGCGGGCGCTCTGGCTGCTGCTGTTCTGAATGGCGTGCACGGCGTCTTCGACTTCCGTGGTCGCGCTCATGGTCTTTTCGGCCAGCTTGCGGACTTCGTCGGCCACGACGGCAAAGCCGCGCCCGGCCTCGCCGGCGCGGGCGGCCTCGATGGCGGCGTTGAGCGCCAGAAGGTTTGTCTGATCGGCGATGTCGCGAATGATGCCCAGAACGGCCCCGATATCCCGGGACTGGCCGTCGAGGGATTCCATTTCCTGCTTGAGGCTGGTGGCGGTTTCGCGGACGGCGTGCATGCTGTCGACGGTCTGCCCCATGTCCTTGCTGCAGGCGGCGGCTTCTTCCTGCACGGCGCTTGTCGCTCCGGCGGCGGTGGCGGCGTTGCGGGCCACGTCGGAAACGGTGGCGTTCATTTCCTCCATGGCGGAGGCCGTTTCATTGATATGGGCAGAGGTGTCGGCGGTGCGCCGCTTGACGTCCTCGATTTCGCGGATCAGGGCGGAATTGGCTTCCTTGAGCGCATCGACGGCGGTCGCGATGCTGTCGACCGTTTCCAGACGCCCCTTGCGGGCCGCGGCGGCGGCTTGGCGCCGGAGTTCCGTTTCTTCCGTGATGTCGCGGCCGAGTTCGACATGGCCGATGCGGTTGCCGGAAAGGTCCGTCAGCCAGTGCATGTTCATGGACATGAAACGGCCGTTGGGCAGCCTGTTCTTGAAGCGGTGAACGCCCTGCCGCATGCGCTCGATGCCGCACTGGGGCGTATTGCAGAGATTGCCGTTCTTGCGGGAGCAGTGCTGGCCGCGGTAGTCGCCCTCAATCTCCATGCCCTTGAGCGAAGCCGTGTTGCAGAAGGTCCACTTCATGTCCATATCCGTTACGGAAATGGCGTAGGGGATGGTGTTGAGGATGCTTTCGTACCAGTGGCTCCGCTCCCGGCTGCGGACAACCAGCGCGCAGACCGCCTCGCCCACGGGGCCGAAGTCCTTGCAGGGGCCGGCGTCGGGGTTCTTGCCGGCGACGACGTCCTCGACGTAGCGGATCACGACGTCGGCCTTGCAGATTTGCAGAACTATAAAAAATATCAGACCCGCTCCGGCAAGTCCGATAACTGTGGAGACAAGAAGACCCCAGGAAAAGAAAAAGGCCATCGCATTGCACGCGACAAGGGCAACGGCGATGGCAAGCACAAGGAAGGCCGTCTTCCGGGAAGCACACATGGGGAGTATCCTCCTGACGTCTGAAATCGTCGCAAGCAGGCCCTTTTGAGACGAGGGAAAGGGCTGAGTCTGCGCGGAGCCGACGCTCCGGGGCCTGCGGCAGGGTCTGTTCGAAAAAGCGGGGCGACGCCGGGGGGCGATAAGCCGACAGGCAATCTCCGCAGTATCCTGCGGGGACTGCCTGTTGGATCTGTGCGCTTCCCGGTCGCCCGTTCAGTTCTTGCGGCGGGGCATCGGAGCGTTGCGTTCCCGGATGTCTAGCCGAAGAGGCTTTCCATCAGCACGACAAGACACAGGCCGCCAATGGCGGCGATGGTCGCGGCGTTGCCGTTACCAGAAGCATTGGCTTCAGGAATAACTTCTTCCAGAACTACATATATCATTGCACCAGCGGCAAAGGCAAGCGCCACGGGGAGCAGCCCCGAGGCCAGCGTCGCGGCCAGCGCCCCGGGCAGGGCGCCCAGCGGCGCGGTCGCCCCGGAGGCAGCTCCCCAGAGGAAACAGGAGCGCGCCGGACAGCCTTCGGCGCGCAGGGCCAGCGCGACGACAAGCCCTTCCGGGATGTTTTGCAGCATGATGGAGGCCGTCAGAAGTATCGCCGTGGCAAGGTCCGCGCCCGCGACGCCTTCCGTCAGCGCCCGCACGGCGTCGGGATGGGCGGCCGCGCCGTAGCCGACGCCGACGGCCAGACCTTCGGGAATGTGATGCAGGGCCATGGCGGCGACAAGCAGAATGCTGCGCCGCCAGCGCGTATCCGGCCCTTCAACATTGTTCTGCATGACATGCAGATGGGGCAGAATCCTGTCCAGTCCCAGCAGAAAGCCCGCGCCCAGGGCAAGACCGATCATGACGGGCAGGAAGGAAAGGCGGCCAAGGTGTTCCGTCATTTCCAGGGCCGGCGCCAGCAGCCCCAGAAAGGCGGCGGCCAGCATCATGCCGCCCGCCGCGCCGAGAAGGCAGTCCATGACGAAGCGGGAAAAATTCTGACGAACGAAAATCAGGGCCGCGCCCGCGCTGACGGAAAGCCAGGAAAGCGACCCTGCGATCAGCGCCTGCACGGCGGGATGTTCAAAAACCATGACGGTCCTCCGAGGATTTTCCGGCGCCAGCCGGACTTAGGGAAAGCTTCCGGAAAAACATGATCCCGCTGAAAGTCGCCTGCGACGAGGAATGCCGTCTTCGCCTGCCTGAAACAGAGAGCGGGTTTGGGGGAAGATAAGGTGAAACGCTCTATCCCGCTGAAAAAGCGCGCTGGGGAAGGGATGGGGGGCCCGGGGGGAAGGGAAACACCTCTCGCGCGAGCAGAGGGGTTTCCCTTCCCCCCCCGGACAGTCAGAGCATTTTCATACGCCCCGTCGTTCTAGCGGCGCGCCAGACGCGGAAGGGCGAAGTAGATCCGGGCCGCGGGATCAAAGCAGGCGCCGGGCAGGTAGCTGGCCAGCCAGAACAGGCGGTGCTTGCGGGAGCAGTCGCGCCACGGGCGCAGCTCTTCGCGGGCCTTGCCGCCCCTGCCCTCCCGCCAGAGGGCGACGGCCTTCTGGAAGGCCGCCCGCTGACGCAGCAGCAGGACAAGATCGGCGTGCTCCGTCTCGTAGCCGGGGTAGAGAGCCAGATGCTTGTTCAGAATCCGCAGGGTTTCGTTCGCAAACTGGCCGAACTTGCGGAAGGTCGTATTGCCGCCGTGCACGCGCCAGACGGTCAGGGGTGCGTCCGCATAATCCAGCTTCCAGTCGTGGGCCACGCGATAGAAGACGTCGGCCTCCTCGCAGACGTTGAGGCTTTCGTCGAACCACTGGGGGCAGCCGTCGGCGTTGAGAGGTCCGGCCGCGGCGTCGAGAGCCGAGCGGCGCAGCACGGCCGATGACATGGAAATCCACTGGCGGCGCAGGAGATCGCCGAAGACCCGCCCCCGTCCCGGCGCGCTGTTGGCAAAGACGCGTTGCAGCACGCGGCGGCCGTCGAACATTTCCGTATCCGTGCAGACAAGGCCGACTTCGGGGTCGTCAAAGAGGGGAACCTGCTGGGCCAGCTTTTCCGGCCGCCAGAGGTCGTCGCAGTCGAGGAAGGCAATCAGCTCGCCGCGCGCCTCGCGTATGGCCAGATTGCGGGCCGCGCCCAGCGGCACGGTCCTTGTTCCCCGGAAGTAGCGCAGCCGGCCGCGCAGGCCGGCGTGCCCCTGGGCTATCAGGGGGCTCTTGTCCGTGGAGCCGTTGTCCCAGAAAATGACCTCGAAATCGACGAATGTCTGGGCGGCGAGGCTGTCAAGGGCTTCTTCAAGATCCTGACTGCTGTTGAGGCAGTTCATGATCACGGAAACGAGCGGGGCGCGATCCGTGGGCAGCGGCGGCAGGGGCTCGGGGTTCGGATTGAAGCCCGGCAGAACGGCGCAGGCGCGCGGGGAAGGAGCGTTTTCCGCATTGCGGAAAACCCAGAACCGCAAGAGGGCGTAGGTCAGCAGGGGGACCAGCGCCCCGGCGACGATCATCGAGATCTCGTAGGGGCAGGCGAGGCGGTCAAGAACGCCGACGACAAGGGAGTTGGCCGCGAGGCCGGCAAGCTGCGTCAGGGCGAAGCGGGGGAGAAAGACGGCGTGGCGGCCCCGCGCCTCGCCGAACGTCCAGAAGCGCTGCCCCGTATAGGAAACGACAAAGCCGAGCGCGAAGGCGCAGGCGTTGCCGGCCAGCAGGGGCCAGCCCAGAAGGCGCACGAAGAACAGGCCGCCCAGAAAATAGGTCAGGGTGGCCAGAACGCCGGTGACGACATAGCGGCCGAAGCGGCGGCGCAGCGCCGCCCGGCACAGGGAGAGAAGCTGGCGCGCGTCCATCTATTTCAGGGCCTCGGCAAGCGCGTCGCAGACGAAATTGACGTCGTCGTCGGTCAGGCCGGGATGCAGCGGCAGGGTGACCAGTTCCCTGTAGAGCTGTTCCGTCGCGGGGAAGGGGGGATCGCCCGCTTCCGGGCGGAAGAGGGTCAGCAGGTGGTTGGGCTTGTAGTGTACGCCCATGGGAATGTCGCGGGCGGCCAGCGCAGCCTTGACGGCGTCCTTGCGCCCGTTGAGGATACGCACGACCTGAATGTGGGGCACGATGAAGTCGTCGGGGGACTGGCGCAGCAGGGCCGCGTCCTTCAGGCCTTCCAGACGCGCCGCATAAAGCGCGGCCAGACGCCGGCGCGCGGGGATGAATTCGGGTTCCAGCCGGGCGAGCTGCACGCGGCCCACGGCGGCCATGATATTGCTCATGTGAAAGCGCCAGCCGAGCCGCTTCACGTCCGGGTCCCAGGTGCGCACGCCGGCGAAGCGGGCCGCCGTGTCGCCTTCCACCGCGAGCAGGCGGGCGTCGGCGGCGATGCGCGCTTCCTCCTCGTTGAAGATGACGCAGAGGCCGCCCTCGCCGCAGGTAATATTCTTGATGCCGTCGAAGCTGAAGCAGACGGCGTCGCCGAAGCTGCCGATTTTCTTTTCCTTGTGCCGGCAGCCGAAGGCGTGGGCGGCGTCTTCGATGACGCGCAGGCCGCGACGGCGGGCAAAGTCGTAGACGGCGTCGATATGCCAGGGGTTGCTGGCGTAATGCACGGGCATGATGGCAAAGACGTCCGGCGTCAGGCGGCGTTCCGCGTCCTCAAGGTCAATGGTGCCGGTTTCCGGCAGCACGTCGCAGGCGACCGGCTCGCAGCCGGCGGCGAGCACGGCCTGAAAGGAGGCCGCGAAGGTGAGGGACGGCACGAGAACGCGGGGTTTGCCGGCGCCTTTCCACGAGGTCGGGCGCAGGGCGTCCACGGCCAGCGTGAGGGCCGCCGTTCCGGTATTGGCCGAAACGACGAATTTTTCGTCGACGCCAAGATAGGCGGCGACTTCCTTTTCAAACGCGTGAGTTTCCTTGCCGATGCCAAGATAGCCGTCCTCGGTGATGACGCGGCGGACGGCTTCGGCCTCTGCCTCGCCCACGATGGACATGGAAAGACGAAGGGGCATGATCCTCTCCCTTGCCGGCGCCCCGGGAGACGCCGCCCCGGCCGGGGCGCGTCCTCGGAGACGTCTGCGGTATGAAATCAATGAAAATCAGCTGGTTAATTTGTGAAACCGCGTTTTTGCGGTGTGGTTGTTACGCTACGAAGCAGGATTTTCCGCCTGTTCGATGAAGCCCTGCCAGCGTTCCATGAGCAGATGCAGGGCCCGGGCGCGGTGGCTGCGCGCGTTCTTTTCCGGGCCGCTGAGCTCGGCGGCGGACTTGCCGAGTTCGGGATCGAGAAAGACGGGATCGTAGCCGAAACCGTTCTCGCCGCGCGGGCTTTCCAGAATGACGCCTTCCCAGGCCCCGCGCACGACGAGTTCGTCGCCGCCGAGGAAGTCCGGCTTGACGGCGGCCATGCAGCAGACGAAACGGCCCGCGCGGGGGGCGTCCGGCATCCGGGAGAGCGTCAGCAGCAGCTTGCGGATATTGCGCTGATCCCGGCTTTCGCCGTCGCAGGAGTGCCAGTCGTCGGCATAGCGGGCGGAGTAGACGCCCGGCGCGCCGCCGAGGGCGTCCACCTCAAGACCGGAGTCGTCGGCAATGCAGATGTGCCCTGTCAGCCGCGCCACGGCGCGCGCCTTGATCAGGGCGTTTTCCTCGAAGGTCGAGCCTGTTTCCTCGATTTCGCCGATGCCGGAAAAGGCGTCCAGACCCAGGGTCTGCATGCCGTAGCCGGACAGCAGTTCGCCCAGTTCGCGGATTTTGCCCGCGTTGCGGGTGGCCAGAATGACGGTCATGGAAGAGTTCATGGGTATGTCCTTGAAGTTGCGGGTGCTGCGGTGGAAGGAGGGGAAAGAATTACTGCCGGTTCCTGTGGGGCGAGCGCAGGGTGGCCGCGACGATGCCGCCGACGACCAGCGTTCCGCCGACAATCTGGGCGCCGACGATGCTCTCGCCAAGGATGAGCGCCGAGGCCGCCGCGGCGAAAACAGGCAGGGAATAATACACGATGCCCGCGCGCACCGGGCCGATCCTGTCTATGGCCAGCGTCCAGAACCAGAAGGAAAGAAAGGAGCAGCCGACGCCCGTATAGAGCACGGAAACGACGACCGGCGCGGAAGCGCGCGGCAGCGGCAGGAGAACGGCCTCCGCCAGCGTGAACGGCAGGGAGCAGAGCAGCCCCAGGGCGAAGACGGCCACATTGAAGCCCAGGGGGGAAATGCCTTCGGGCCGCCGCCGCATGAAGAGCGAATAGAGCCCGAAGCAGAACGCGCCGCCAAGAGCCCAGAAGTCGCCGGCGTTCAGGCTCAGGGTGGCGAGGCGCTCCCAGTCGCCCCGGCTGACAAGAATGGTCACGCCCGCCAGCACGAGGAGAACGCCGATCATGCGCCGGGGCGAAATGGCCTCGCCGTAGAGAATGCGGGAAAGCAGCAGGATGACGACGGGGGCCGTCGGCACGAGCAGGGCCATGTTGAGGCTTTCCGTGGTCTGCCCGGCCTTGTAGATGAGCGTGTTCATGAGCGTCACGCCCAGCACGCCCTGAAGGGTCAGGTAGCGCAGATGTTCGCGGATGCGGGGAAGATCGGCGGCGAGCCGTTTCCAGGCAAAGGGTAGCAGCGCCGCGAGCGCCACGGCCCAGCGCCAGAAGTTGCACTGCCACGGGGGAATCATGTCGGCCACGGCGCGCGCCACGACAAAATTGCCCGACCAGATGACGGTCGCCGCCAGAGCGGCGGCATACCCTTGGCTGATACGCTGCATGCATCCCCCACCGCCCGTCGATTGCGGGCGTCTCACCATAGCGGAGGACCGTCCCCTTGCCAAGGCGGGGAAGGGCCTCCGCGCCGCTTTTCATTCCCGGGGCAAAAGGGTAACATGCCTCCGCCGTCCCTTTTTCCCTCCCGCCCCAGGCGGGGAGGCCGCACAAGGATACGAATGATGATGCATATCATGGACATATTCAACGAGGCCGCGCCGCAGGAACGCATTGCGGTTCCCTACGTCATCGCCGAGGCCGGCGTCAACCACGAGGGCAGCATGGACATTGCCCGGCGTCTTGTGGACGAGGCCGCCGAAGGCGGCGCGGACGCCATCAAGTTCCAGACCTACAAGGCGGCGACCCTCGCCTCCAAGGATTCTCCCGCCTACTGGGACACCTCCAAGGAGCCGACGCGTAGCCAGTACGAACTTTTTAAGAAACACGACTCGTTCTGGAAGGGCGAGTTCGAGGCGCTCAAGAAGCACTGCGACGCCGCCGGCATCGCCTTCATGTCCACGCCCTTTGACGTCGAGTCCGCCCGTTTCCTCAACGATCTCATGGACGTGTTCAAAATTTCCTCTTCGGACATCACGAACAGGCCCTTCATCGAGTTCCTGTGCGATTTCGGCAAGCCGATCATCCTGTCCACGGGAGCGGCGCATCTGCACGAGATCGCCGAGGCCGTGGAATGGATCGAGGCGAAGGGGAATCCCCTTGCCCTGCTGCACTGCGTCCTGAATTATCCCACGCGGGACGAACACGCCGCGCTGGGTATGATTCGCGGCCTGAAACATCATTTCCCGCGGCATGTGATCGGTTACTCCGATCATACCCTGCCCGACGACATGCATATTCTGGAAACGGCGACCCTGCTGGGCGCCCGAATTCTGGAAAAGCATTTCAGCCACGACAAGACCCTGCCCGGCAACGATCACTATCACGCCATGGACAAGGAAGACCTCAAGCTTTTCCAGAGCCGTATCCGGCGCACGCTGGCCAGCGTGGGAGACTTTGCCCTGCGCGCCCTGCCCGAAGAGGCGCCCGCGCGTCGCAACGCGCGCCGTTCTCTGGTCGCCGCGCGCGATATTCCCGCGGGCAAGACCATCGCTCCGGAAGATCTGACCTGGAAGCGTCCGGCCCACGGCATTTCGCCGCGCAATTATTACGAAGTGCTGACCATGCGCGCCCGCCGCGACATTCCTGAAGATACCGTGCTGCGCTGGAGCGATCTGGACGGCTAGGGGCTGTTCAACACTGTTCGTAAGGTGTTTGGGGGAAGGGAGACCCGCAGCGCCGCTGTCGATGCCCGTAGCTTCCTTCGTCGCAACGGGCGCGGCCTGCGGACGTCATCCGGTCGCCGCCAGCGCGAGAGGGCCCAGCCTTTCTGGGGGATTGTTGTTCGGGGGGAAGGGAAACCCCTCTGCTAGCGCGAGAGGTGTTTCCCTTCCCCCCAGGCCCCCCATCCCTTCCCCAGCGCGCTTTTTCAGAGGGGCGCCGAGCATACGACAAAGAGTTTCCCCCGCCTTTTCCCGGATGCGTCCCACCGGGCGGGAGCGGCGTCGGGAACGTCGTCGCGCGCCGTCCGGGGATTCCCGCCGGATTCTCCCGTATCTCGGCGGGCCGTCTTCTCTCCTCCCCTTTTTTTCAAAATTGTTCCCCGTTCAGAGCGTTTTGCCGGGATTTTCCGCCGGGCCGGCCGTCCCGGCGCTGAAAACGCAAAGACGTATTGCGTTCTTGCGTTTTTCCGGCGGACGTTTCAGACTCAGTCCCTGTCACGTGCAAGAATCAGGATGGTGCCGTTCATGACCCAGTCCCCAAGCTCGTCCGCTTCCCGCCCCCGGCTTGTTCTGGGGCTCATGCCCCCCGGCGCGACGCCGGAAGACAGCCGGCCGGCCGGGCCGTGGTGTTTCGCCGGTCAGGAAGAGTTCTTTCCCGACTGGGAAACGCGTTTTTCCTTCCCGCCGGAACCGCTGCGCGACCCCGACGCGGCGGCGCTCGCCGCGGAAGAGGCGCAGGCCCTGTGCGCGGACATCATTCCCCGCGTGGCCGCCCTCCTCTGCCCTCACTGGCAGGACCTGCCGGAAACCTACTGGGAAACCCTGCTGGCCCCGTGGGCCATTGTCGCGGCCAGCCAGATTGTCGAGCGGCAGCGGCGCGTCCGGGCCCTGTGCGAGGCCTGGGGCGAGACGCCTCTGGACGTCGAACTCCTGCCGGAAAACTGCCGTTTCGTCTTTGCCTGCGATCAGGACGTCGTATTGTACGGCGCGCTGGGAACAGACTTCAATCACTGGCTCTTCTCCCGCCTGCTGGAGGCCCAGTGGCCTGCCGCCTGGCGCCGGGTCATGCTGCCGGAATGCGAACGGCGCTTCCCCGAGCGGGAAACGCCTCCCCGCGCCGGGCTGCGCGCCTCCCTGAAGCATCGGCTGCGCGAGGCCCTGCTGCGTCTGCCCTTCCCCCGGCTCAAGGGCATGACGCTCTGGCAGGCGCTGCGTTTTTCTCTTGCCCTGCGCGGGGAATACGGCGGCGAGGATCGCGGCCGCAGCCTGCGCGAGGCCTTCGGTTCCGCCGCGACGGGGCGATCCTGCGATCTGCCGCTGGACCCCCTGCCCCTGTTCATGGCTCTCCTGCCGGAAAGTCTGCGGCGCATGGAGCATCCGCCGGCGATATTTCCCCCGCTGGGCGGACGCCGTCTGCGCGCGGTCTCCGTGGCCGCCTACGAGGACGCGGAATACCGGCGCGCCCTCGCCGTATGGCGCGCGCAGGGGCAGCGGCTTGTCTACGCGCAGCACGGCGGCAATTACGGACAGATTGCCGCGGCCTGCGCGACGGCCGTGGTGGAATACAGCCAGCACGCCTTCATCACCTGGGGCTGGGACGCCTATACGGCGCGCGGCCTGGGACGGGGGCCGGGGCCGCGCTGGATTCCTCTGCCCTCTCCGCAGCTCTCGGCCATGGAAAACGCCTGGCGGGGAGGAAGCGGCCGCCTGATCATGGTCGGCACGGAAATGCCCCTGTACGCCTACCGGCTTGACGCCCGGCCGACGCCCTTGCAGCTCGTGCGCTACCGGGAAGACAAACAGCGCTTTCTGGAAGCCCTGCCGCGCGCCGTGCAGGACGAGACTTCCTATCGTCCCTATTTCGACGTGCCGGGCTCGCTGGAAGACGCGCCGTGGCTTCTGCCCCGTTTTCCCCATGTGCGTCTGTGCGCCGGGCCGCTGGAAGAACACATGCTGACCTGCCGCCTGCTGGTGCTGGATCACAATTGCACGACCCTGCTGCAGGCGCTGGCGGCAAACGTGCCGACCATCGCTTTCTGGTCGCGCGAGGCGTGGCCCCTGACACGGGAGGCCGACGCCTGCCTCGACGCGCTGGCCGGGGCCGGCATCTGGCAGCCCTCGCCCGAAAGCGCGGCTCGCCGGGTGCGGGAAATCTGGGACGATCCGCTTGCCTGGTGGCGCGGCGCGGCCGTGCAGGAAGCGCGCCTTGAATTTTGTCGCCGTCATGCCCGCACGCAGCGCGGCGGGCTCGGCGCTCTCTGGATGCAGACTCTCAACAGGCTGACGAAACTATGAAGCAGAAACATGTGGCAGCGGCCTTGTGCCTGATCATGACGCTGGCGGGAGGAACCGCCGCTTTCGGCGCGCAGGCGCAGCCGGCGGAAGGGAATCAGACAGCGGCGGAGACGGGAACGGCGGAAGCCGCCGTTCTCAAGGAGGTGCAGACCGCGCTGGACGCTGGCGACGCGGAAAAGGCCGTCGAGCTGCTCAAGCCCCTGGTCAAGCGGCAGCACCCGGAAGCCATGTACGTCATGGGACGCCTCGCGCTTGAAGGCAGGGGAACGCGCCGCAGCCCGGTCTATGCCGCGACGCTTTTTCAGAACGCCGCGCAGAAGGGCGATATTCGCGCCCAGAACGCCATAGGAACGGCCTATGCGCGCGGCCAGGGCGTCAAGCGGCATTACGGCGAGGCCGCCCGCTGGTTCCGCAAGGCCGCCGAACAGGGGCATGCCGCCGCCCAGTGCAACCTTGCCTATCTCTATTCGCAGGGACGCGGCGTTCGCAAGAGTCAGGACAACGCCGTGGAATGGTACAGCCGGGCCGCCAATCAGGGGCTGGCCGACGCCCAGTATAATCTGGGCCGCCTCTACATGAGCGTCAAGGGCGATCTCCAGGACGACGTGAAGGCCGTGCACTGGCTGGAAAAGGCCGCCGAGCAGGATCATCCCAGGGCGCAGAATGTGCTGGGATACATGTACGCCGAAGGGCGCGGTTACGCGCAGGACAACGCCAAGGCCCTGCAATGGTATCAGCGGGCGGCGGATCACGGTCTGGCGGAAGCCCAGTACAATCTGGGGTTCATGTACGAACAGGGACGCGGCGTGGCGCAGGACTACGTCAAGGCCGTGGAATGGTACCGCAAGGCCGCCGAACAGGGCGACGCCACGGCTCAGTACAGCCTCGGGCTTATGTACGATCAGGGGACCGGCGTTCCCGCCAATCTGAGCGAGGCCAACCGCTGGTACCGGCTTGCCGCCAAGAACGGCGATCCCGACGCGCGGGCCATTATCCGCTCGCAGGAGCGGGGAAAATAGAGCGTTTCACCTTTGAAAAAGGTGAAACGCAAGGCGGCGCGTCGCTCGTACGCCTGTGGAAAAGCGCGCTGGGGAGGGATGGGGCGTTTCCCTTCCCTCCCCAAGGCGAATAGGGCTAGTTGTACAGCGGACTCATGGCCCGCAGGATATTGGTGAACAGGCCGTCCATGCCGGCGATGAACGAGGCGATGTGCTGGGCCATGATGTTGAAGATCAGGCCGATGAAGAAAAAGCCCACCCCGATCTTAATGGGGAAGCCGAATTCCATGATGTGAATCTGCGGCGAGGTGCGCGCCACAAGGCCGAGGGCCACCTCGACCATGAACAGCGCCACCATGACGGGAGCGCATATCTTGAGCGCCAGCCGGAACATGTCCACGGAAAGCTTGACGACCTGATCCAGCAGCGCCTGTCCGATGAAGAGGCCGCCGGCCGGAATGAGGTCGAAGGTCGCGGCAAAGCCGCGGATCATGTACAGGTGCCCTTCAAGCGAAAGAAAGGTCAGCAGGGAAACCATCCAGATAAAGAAGGACGTCGCCCCGGTACGGTTGCCGCTGATGGGGTCGGCAAAGCTGATCATGGCAAAGCCCATCTGGAAACCCAGCAGTTCCCCGCCGGCCTGAATGCCCATGAACAGGAAGTTGACAATCATGCCGAGAACAAGGCCGACGACCAGTTCCCCCAGCAGCATGATGGCGATGTCGAAGGGATGGGTGGGCATGCTCGTTCCGGCGAGCGCGACCACAGGCCAGACGCCCAGGGTGAAAACGATGGAAACCGCCCCCTTGACGGACGCCGGTATATTGTCGGTCGAGAAGACGGGCAGCATGAACATGATGATGCTCACGCGCATCAGCGTCAGGAGAAAACTGAGTACGACCGTCGGATTGTAGTCAAAGATGTTCATGCGGACGCCGGGCTATCTGTGCAGCTTTGTGGAAATAAGTTCGCGTATGATCTGATTGAGGCGCGGCAGGTCGGGCTTGGAAACCTGTCTGTCCGCGCCGACCTTTTCGCCCTTGGCGCGGACGGCGTCCGTAATCAGGGACGAGAAGAGAATGACCGGAATGTTTCGCATGGCCGGATCGCTGCGGATATGGGCCGTAAGGCTGTGCCCGTCCATTTCCGGCATTTCGATGTCGGAAATGATCACGTGCAGGTAGTCGGTCAGCCGTTCGCCCTCGTTGACGCAGTAGTCGCGCAGCTCCTGGAGGTAGTTCCAGGCGTCCTTGCCCGTGGCCTTGTCCGTGACCTGGAAGCCGGACTGGAGCAGGGACGAACGCATGATGTGGCGAATGGCGCTGGAGTCGTCCACCACCAGCAGGTGAAACTTTTCGGCGTCCGCGACGGGGGTCGTGTCCACTTCCACCTGCGACATGTCGAGAGACGGATCAAGACTGGCGAGAATCTTTTCCATGTCCAGAATGAACAGGACGCGTTCCTCGATACGCAGCACGCCCGTGATGGAAGACTGCGAATAGTTCTGTACATGCTGGTTCGGCGGTTCGATCTGATCCCAGGTAAGGCGATGGATGCTGGTCACCGCCGACACGAGAAAGGCCGCCTGCACGCCGCAAAATTCCGTGACCAGAACCTTGTTGGTGGGATTCTTGACGAGGGTCTTGCCCAGCCATGCGCCGAGATCCACCAGAGGCAGCACCTTGCCCCGCAGGTTGAACGTGCCAAGACGGGAAGGATGGCATGCGTTGGGCATGCTGGTGACCGCGGGCATGCGGATGATTTCCAGCACCTTGGCGACGTTGATGCCGTAGGAACCCACGTAGGTGGAGCCGTCGGGCATGGATTCCTCGATAAGAAACTCGATGATCTCAAGTTCGTTATTCTTGGGCGAGAGCAGGCTGTTTTGCGACATGGCGACCTCGTGCATCTGGGCTCTGAACGCCGCTTGGCGTCTGAACTCCTTATCGGGCGGGCGATGGAAACCTTAACCTCCGGCGCGCGGCGAACACGGCGAAAGACGGCGCGCCGGACGGAGGCTTCATGAATTTTTCTGAGTGGTTGCCGATGGCGGTTCGCGCCGCGGGCAGATGCCTCCCAGTTCGCAGTCGCCGCAGCGGGGGCCGCGGGCATGGCAGACGTCGCGACCGAACCAGACCATGCGATGGTTGAAGCCCCCCCACTCCGATTGCGGAAGCAGTTTCATGAGATCCCTTTCCACGTCGACGGGGTCCGTCCGCGTCGTCAGGCCGAGACGATAGCAGATGCGTTTCACGTGCGTGTCGACCGCCAGCCCCTCGTTGATGCCGTAGGCGCCGTAAAGAACCACGTTGGCCGTCTTTCGGGCCACGCCCGGCAGCGTCGTCAGCTCCGCCATGCTGCGGGGCACCTCGCCGTGATAGACTTCCATGACCCGCCGCGCCGCGCCCAGAAGGTTCTTTGCCTTGCTGCGGAAAAAGCCCGTGCTGTGAATGACTTCTTCCAGCTCGCCCGGCAAGGCCCGCGCCAGTTCGCCCGGTCCCGGCCAGCGCCGGAAAAGCTCCGGCGTAACCTTGTTGACGCGCGCGTCGGTACACTGCGCCGCCAGCACGGTAGCGACCAGAAGCTGCCATGCGTCCTCGGCCGCAAGATGCGTGGCGGGCGCGGGATAACGCTCCTTCAGCGCCTGCAGCGTCCGCGCCGCGCGCTCCCTCGCTCCGTTGGGCAATTTTGTGTTCCGCATGACTTCGCTATATGCCACAGGCTGCGCCGCGCGGCAATATGCCCCGTACGGTTCCCCGCGCCCGGCAAAGCGCGCCCGGGACTTGTTTTTTGCCGCGCCCCGTGTACTCTTGCCCCACGCCGGATCGGCGAAAGGAGGCCCGTCGTGCGGCTGCTGCTCTACGTCACCGCGCCCGATATGGAAACAGGGCGCCGCCTTGCCCGCCTGCTGGTGGAAAAGCGCCTGGCCGCGGGCGTGAACATCGTGCCCGGCGTCCTGTCCGTCTATCGCTGGCGCGGGGCCGTGCGCGAACACGGCGAATGCCTGCTGCTGGCGCAGATTGCGGAAGCGGCCTTCGAGGACGCGCGGGCGCTGCTGGCGCGGGAGCATCCCTACGAGGTTCCCTGCGTGACGGCCGTCCCCCTGCGTCGCGGGCACGCCCCGTTCCTGCGCTGGATCGACGACAACTCCCTGCCTGCGGACGACGAAAGGCGCGGGCCCCGCAACCTGAAAATTTCAAACGGCGACAATCCGCAAAGAGAGGAATAAATGGCTATCTATGTCTCCGGATCGCTGGCCTTTGACCGCATCATGACCTTCAAGGGCAATCTGCACGACCATATTCTCATGGACAAGCTCCGCATGATCAGCGTGAGCTTCATGGTGGACAGCATGGACGAGCGGCGCGGCGGCTGCGCTGGCAATATCGCCTACAGCCTCGCCCTGCTGGGGGAAAAGCCCGTGCTTGTGGCCTCGGCCGGGCGCGATTTCGACAGCTACGGCCGTTTCCTTGAGGAACAGGGCGTTTCGCTGGAAGGCGTGCGCCGGGTTCCCGACGTCTTTACGGCGCTGTGCTACATCACGAGCGATCTGAACGGCAATCAGATTACAGGTTTCTACCCCGGCGCCATGAACTCTCCCGCCGACTACGACTTTCCCCGTCTTGACCCCGCCGCGGACCTCGCCATTGTCTCGCCCGGCAACATGGAAGACATGCGCCGCCTTCCCGCCTTTTACAAGGAAAAGGGCGTGCGCTACATCTATGACCCCGGCCAGCAGCTGCCCGTGCTGGACAAGGAAGATCTCGCGGCCGGTATCGAAGGTTCCTTTGCCTGCGTGACCAACGATTATGAAATCAGCATGGTCTGCAAGAAGCTGGAACTGCGTGAGGAAGACCTGCTGCAAAAGACGCGCTGGCTTGTGACCACCCTGGGCGCGGAAGGGCAGCGCGTGCGCTCCGCCGACGGCACGGACGTCCGCATCCCGGCCCTGAGCTGCCGCAAGGTGGCCGATCCCACCGGCGCCGGCGACGCCCATCGGGCCGGTCTGCTGGCGGGGATCTCCCACGGCCTGTCCGTGCCTGAGGCCGCCAGAATCGGCGCCGTCAGCGCGACGTACGCCATCGAGCACGTGGGCACGCAGGAACATGCCTACAGCCGCGAAGCCTTCGCGCGGCGCTACGAAGAAGCCTTCGGCCCGCTGCCCGTGCGCCTCTAGAGCAAAACCTGCGGCCTGTCGTTTCGCGGAAAAAAGCGCGCTTTCCCGCCCGCTTCGGGCCG
The DNA here is from genome assembly GCA_944324555.1 of uncultured Desulfovibrio sp. GTDB lineage: Bacteria > Desulfobacterota > Desulfovibrionia > Desulfovibrionales > Desulfovibrionaceae > Desulfovibrio. The sequence goes on along the minus strand of CALUWU010000185.1, from coordinate 6,521 downwards.
GACGGCGCGCGCCGCCCCGCGTTTTACTTTTTTAAAGACACAACGTTTCAGGCTCGGGGGCCGTTACGTTTGTTTCAGGGAGGGGAGGACGTTCCCCCTGCCCTGTCGTCGCTGCCCGTCCGGCGCCCTTGGCGCCTGACGGGCAGTCGCTGCTTGCGGCAAAAAGGGTCCCGGTCTTTCCGCAGCGAAGCGAGGAAAGGCGTTCCCGTGGTTCCGCCGCAAACTCCCCATCTTCCTCTCGCCCCTACCCCAGCCAGGTGTCGCCGTCGGCCAGCTCCAGCAGATACTGTCCATAACCGGACTTGCAGAGCGGCAGCGCAAGCTCGCGGAGCTGATCGCCGGAAATGAAGCCCTTGCGCCAGGCAATTTCTTCGGGGCAGGCCACCTTGAGCCCCTGACGCATCTGCACGGCCTGCACGAAATTCGCGGCCGCGAGCAGGGATTCGTGCGTGCCGGTATCAAGCCAGGCCACGCCGCGCCCGATGCGCTCCACATGCAGCTTGCCCTGCTGCAGGTAACGATTGTTGACGTCGGTAATTTCCAGTTCGCCCCGGGCCGACGGCCTGATGGAACGGGCGATTTCCACTACCTGCGCGTCATAGAAATAAAGACCCGTTACGGCGTAGTTCGATTTGGGGTCCTCGGGCTTTTCCTCGATGCTTATGGCCTGCCCCTGACGATTGAACTCCACGACGCCGTAACGCTGCGGATCGCCGACATGATAGCCGAAAACCGTCGCGCCTTCCGTTCGCGCGTCCGCGCTGGCCAGCAGCTCGACCAGCCCCTGCCCGAAAAAGATATTGTCGCCGAGAATGAGGCAGGAAGGATGCCCCGCAAGAAAGTCTTCCGCCAGCAGAAAGGCCTGGGCAAGCCCCTCGGGGCGCGGCTGCTCGATATACGTCAGCCGGCAGCCCCACTGGCCGCCGCCGCCCAGCAGGTTCTTGAAAAGGGGCGCGTGATCCGGCGTCGTGATGACGGCAATCTCCCGTATGCCCGCCATCAGCAGCACGCTGAGGGGGTAATAGATCATGGGCTTGTCGTAAATGGGCATAAGCTGCTTGCTGATGCTGCACGTGAGAGGATGCAGCCGCGTGCCGGAACCGCCTGCGAGAATGATGCCTTTACGTTGCATGGGCAAGACTTCCTTTTGATTGTCCAGTGTCCAGGATGGAGCATTTTTCATTTGAACCGCGTTGCGTTTCAAAGCGTACGGGCTGTCGTTTCGCGGAAAAAAACCGCGGTTGTTCCGCTCGCTCAGGGCCGGGCGGCGCCCCGTCGTCACGAATGACGGCCGAAAAACGCAAAGGACGCGTCGGAACCATCCGACGCGTCCTTTGTTGAAAAGTGCCTGTGCCGTGCGTCGTTGCCGAAAAGCGCGCGCGGCGCAACCCTGACGGTCGCGAGTATCGTGCGCGCCGACGCTGTGAAACCCTCCCCCGGAAGTCGCGACAGTGCCGTCTGTCGCTCGGGAATCCTGCCGCGACGCCTGCCGATGCGTCGGTATGCGGCGGGAATCTCTTCTGCCAGAGATTCCGGTTCCCTAGATGCTGAGGCTGACTCCCATGGTGCGGAGATCCTGGTAGGCGGCTTCATGAGACTGGAACTGCTCGAAGAAATTGATCTCCTGCTGGCTCATGAAGGAGGAGGCGAACTCGCTGACGGATCCCTTGGCCGTATTGAGAACGTCCATCCCGAACGCTTCGTTGAAGAACATGCGTTCCGTCACGTCAAGAACGTCCGTGGGGGAAAGCTGCGCCGATTTTTTCAGCGCTTCGGCGCTGAAGGATACCACGTCGCCGGACATGTCCACGGCGGAAGTATTTTTTTTCGGCGCTGCTGAAGAAAACGTGTGGCTGACGGCTCCCAAACCTGAAATCTGCATTATGCCCTCCGATGCAGGTTGGCCTTGCGGCTCGTTGAATAAGGCGGGATGAGAAAAAGGAAAGCCTTTCTTGTCTCTGTACGGTGTTGTTGGCAAAACATCAATACAAGATGTGGAGAAAGTCTAGCTTTTATCCGTGCATTTTCTCATTTTTTTTGACGCGGTCGTCGTGTTTTCGACATTTGCAGATTTTGAAGCAATATTTGTGCCAAATATATGCAAAAGACGGGCGTCTTTTTAACGCATTGTCTGATATTCAATATATTTTTCAGGAGATACGTCGTACTCGTTGGTGGACGTCCTGATGATGATGCCGTTTCGCTGCATGTAGAGCAGAAGATACTCGTAATAGGCGCCGTAATTGTTCATGCCCATATAACGGCGCGCGAAGCGGTCCATTTCCCGCATAACCTCGCTGAACTTGCGCTTGGCGTTGCGGTTTTCATAGACGTCGGACTCGCGGGCCCACGCGCCGGCGGTCTTGTAGAACTGGGCCATGTAGGCCTGAAGGATTTTTTTGGGATCCATAGGTTATCCTTGGCTGCCGGAACTGCCGCGTTCCAGACAGGACATGCGGCTGTTGTCAGTTTTCGCGATTTTTGGGGAAGCTGTCAAGAATTTGCCGAGAGCTTGTCAAAAAAACATCTATAAAAAGTCTTGACTTTGACGCTGCCAGTTTCTTGACGCCGGAAGAGGAACGCGCCCGGGCCGGTTTCGGCGATGGCGGGCGCCGGTCGGGATTTGAAAAATCGCTTCATGGTCGCGTCGGGCCTTCAGTTCCGCTGAATCATGAGGAACATGCCCGCGACGATCAGAACGCAGCCCGCAAGCTGGCGCGGGCTGAACGTTTCGTTGAAAAACAGCCAGGAGCAGAACAGGATGCCCGCATACTGGAGCACCAGCACCGACTGGGCCACGCCCAGCGAAACATGGCGGAGCGCCGCGGCGTAGACGACGCCGCCGACGCCGAAAACAGCCAGTCCGAGAAACGAGCGCCACGACATGATGTGCAGCAGCCACGGCGAGGACGGCAGAGACGCGCCGGATTTCAGCAGGATGTTGGCGAAGGTATTGCAGGCCACGCAGAAAAACAGCAGCCCCAGATACGCCCAGCTGTTCATCGCGCCTGCTCCCGCCGGAAAAAGGCGCTGTCGGCCAGAGCCGTCCAGGCCCAGAGACAGAGGCGGTGATCGCCGCGCCGCCGCCGCTGCGCCTCGACCCTGCGGCGGATGCCGCCCGGAAGCATCCAGGGGCAGTCCTGCGCCGGAACGGGCGGCGCAGGCAGGGCGCGCAGCCAGAGATTGAGCGGTATGCCAAAACCCTTCTTGGGCCGGTTGACGATTTCTTCCGGCAGCCAGCCGGCAAGCGCCTTTTTCAGAATATACTTGGAGACGCCCTTGCGGATCTTGAAGCGGAAGGGGAGGCGGCGGCAGAAATCCGCGATATCGTTGTCGAGGAAGACGGCGCGGCTCTCCAGCGAAGACAGCATGGAGGCGCGATCCGTCTTGACCAGAATGTCGCCGGAAAGATAGTGCTCCACAAAGAAGGCCTGCGCCTGTTCCGGCAGCGAGAGATGCCGGTTCCGCTCCCAGGTGGCCAGCTGATCCGCGTAGAGCTCTTCCGGGGGCAGGGGCGTCTCGAACAGGTCGGCCATTTCGGCGGGTTCCGCGGGGCTCATCCAGACGGGCAGCCAGAGGGGCCGGCTATAGGAAAGCCCGCGCAGGAAACGGCGAATCTTGAAATCAAGGCTCATGTTGGCGTCGGAGGTCGGCACGAAGGTCATGCAGCGGCGCAGCAGCTGATGCAGGGGGCGCGGCATGCAGCGGCTGTACCACATGGCCGGGGCAAGGGCCTTGAAGGGATCGTAGCCGGCGAAAAGTTCGTCGCCGCCGTCGCCGGAAAGGGCGACGGTCACCGTTTCGCGGGTAAATTCGGCCAGCAGGGCCGTGGGCAGGAGAGAAGCGTCGCCCAGAGGGTCGCCCACGCGCGGCAGCGTCAGGCGCACGCGCTCCCGCGCGGCGTCGAGATTGAGAAGGCGCGTGTGATGCCGCACGCCGAAATGGCGCGCCGCGGCGGCGGCATAGGCGCTTTCGTCAAAACTTTTTTCCGTGAAGCCCACGGAAAAAGCGTGAATGCGTTCGGCGGGCAGCAGGCGGCTCATGGCCGCAAGCACGGCGCCGGAATCCACGCCGCCGGAAAGGAAAAGCCCCAGGGGGACGTCGCTGGCCAGACGGCGGCGCACCGCCCGCACAAGCAGATCGCGCAGCTCTTCCACCAGGCGCGGTTCGTCGGCGTCGCGCAGGTTGTCGTCCGGTTCCAGGGAAAAGCGCCAGTAACGGCGGATATCCTTTCTGCCGGTGGCAAGATCAAGCGTCAGGCAGGAACCGGCGGGAAGGCTGTGCACGCCTTCAAAAATCGTGCGATCCGCCGTGCAGTAGCCCCACGCGAGGTATCGCTGCACGTTGGCGGCGTGCAGCCTGCCGGAAAAGAGGGGCCAGTGGAACAGGGCCTGCGCTTCGCTGGCAAAGGCGAAGCCGTCCTTGTGGGCGGCCCAGAACAGGGGCTTTTCTCCAAAGCGATCGCGCGCAAGAAAGAGGCGGCGCCGGGCCTTGTCCCAGACGGCGAAGGCGAACATGCCGTTGAAGCGGGCGGGCGCGTTTTCTCCCCATTCCATGTAGGCGCGAAGGACGGTTTCCGTATCGCTGTGGCTGCTGCGGAAGACGTGGCCGCGCCGCTCCAGCTCCTCGCGCAGCTCGGGATGATTGTAGAGCTCGCCGTTGTAGACGAGCACGTAGCCGCCGCCGTCCGGGTCGTCGGCGGCGGCAAAGGGCTGCGCGCCGCCTTCATGGTCGAGAATGGACAGCCGGCGGTGGCCCAGGACGACGTCCCCGGCCGCGTTCCGCCAGACGCCTTCGCCGTCGGGACCGCGATGGATCATGCTGTCCAGCATGGCCGGAACGGCCTCGGCCCCCTGTCGCCAGACGCCCGCGATGCCGCACATCTAGCCGTTGTCCTTGGCGCCGCCGCGAACGACGCTCTTGATCTTGTAGGACTTCTTGTCCTGAGCCTCGAAATAGGTGCGGCTCAGCACTTCGGCCAGCAGGCCCATGAGGATGGAATTGACGCCGAGCAGGAAGGAAAGCCCCGCGAAGGTGGGCAGGGGCGTCTGAATCAGGGACGTGTCGCCGAAGAACTTGAGACCCAGCGCCCAGAGCAGCGCCAGCAGGGAAAGGAGCACGGCGAACAGGCCGAAGCCGCCGAAAACATAGATGGGCTTGACGAGGTGGCGATCCAGAAACTTGACCACGCAGAGATCCAGCAGGACCTTGAAGATGCGTTCCAGCCCGTACTTGCTCTTGCCGTGCATGCGCGGATGGTGCGTTACGGGCATTTCCGTCACGCGCGCGCCCTGCCATGAGGCGTAGATGGGAATGAAGCGGTGCATTTCGCCGTAAATACGCACGCCGTCCAGCACTTCGCGCCGGTAGGCCTTGAGCGAGCAGCCGTAGTCGTGCAGGGGCACGCCGGAAACGAAGGAAATAAGACGGTTGGCGATATGGCTGGGCAGGTTGCGGGTCAGTTCCGCATCCTTGCGATCCTTGCGCCAGCCGGACACGACGTCGTAGCCCTCGTCGAGCTTTGCCACGAGGCGGCCGATATCCGCCGGATCATTCTGGAGGTCGCCGTCCATGGGGACGATGATATCTCCTTTGGCGTGATCGATGCCCGCCATGAGGGCGGCTGTCTGGCCGCAGTTGCGCGCCAGATGAATGACGACAAGGGCGTCGTCTCCCGCCGCCAGTTCGTCGAGGATTTCCGCGCTGCCGTCCCTGCTGCCGTCGTTGACAAGCAGCAGTTCGTAGGGGACGCCCAGCTTGCGCGCCTCTTCCGTCACCCGGGCGTGAAGCTCGCGCACATTGTCGCGTTCATTATAAATGGGAATGATGATGGAAAGCATGGGACTCCTTCAAACTCGTTCTGTCCTGAAGAGCAGCGGACGCAGACCGCGACAATGCAGGAGCATGACGCCCCGTGCGCTCTCTCTGGGCGTATCATGCCGCAAGCCGGGGGACAAGGCAACCGGGAGCGATTCCGGCGGCAAGGTTTTTTGAAAAAAAGACTTGACGGACGGGCCGAGCTTGGGTAGAAGACTTTTCACGCGCTTCGGCGTCAGTGGGGAAGTAGCTCAGCTGGGAGAGCATCGCCTTCGCAAGGCGGGGGTCGAGGGTTCAAATCCCTTCTTCTCCACCAAACAAGCATTCAATGAAGTTCGAGAAAGTCCGCAAAGCCTTGAGCCAAGCGGACTTTCTCCGTTTTTAAGGTCTTTCAGCGTTCGCCAAAGTGCATGGACATCCGCAAAAAAAGGGGGCAACTTTAGGGGCAAGCATGTTGCCCCCATTCCCCGCGCAAAGGAGTTGCCCCCAATGCCCCAGAAGTTGACGGATACCGCCATTCGCACGGCGAAGCCCAGAGAGAAATCCTACAAGCTGGCGGACGGCGGCGACCTTTATATTGAGGTTGCCCCCGGCGGCGGCAAGTGGTGGCGTCTCAAGTACCGTTTCGAGGGGAAAGAGAAGCGGATTTCCCTTGGCGTCTATCCTGCCGTCTCTCTCAAGGAAGCCCGGTTGAGGGCGCTTGC
>CALUWU010000184.1 GCA_944324555.1 uncultured Desulfovibrio sp. | reverse complement strand
CCAACATCCGCGGCGACGGCCGCACCGTAGCCACCAACCACGCCTGGGGCGCGGCCTTCCGCGGCTACGGCGGCCCCGAATCGGAGTTCCCCTCCGATGTGCTGATGGACGAACTGGCCGAAAAGCTGGGCATGGATCCCTTCGATCTGCGCGAGATCAACTGCTACAAGGAGGGCGACACCACGCCCACCGGCCAGAAGCCCGAAGTGATCAACCTGCCGACCATGTTCAAGGATCTGCGGCCCAAATATGAAGCCGCCAAGGCCCGCGCCAAGGCGGAATCCACCGACGCCGTAAAGCGCGGCGTCGGCCTGGCCCTCGCCGTGTACGGCGCCGGTCTGGACGGCCCCGACTCTTCCGAAGCGTGGGCCGAGCTCAATCCCGACGGTTCCGTGACCATCGGCAGTTCGTGGGAAGATCACGGCCAGGGCGCCGACTCCGGCGCGCAGTGCACGGCGCATGAGGCGCTGCTGCCGCTCGGCATTCCGGCGGACAAGATCCGTCTGGTGATGAACGACACCAGCAAGACGCCCAACTCCGGCCCCGCGGGCGGTTCCCGCTCGCAGGTCATGACCGGCAACGCCATCCGCGTCGCCTGCGAAATGCTTATCGAGGCCATGCGGAAGCCCGAAGGCGGCTTCTACACCTATGAAGAAATGAAGGCCGCGGGCCGCGACACGCGCCAGAACGGCAAGTGGACCGCTCCTGCCAAGGACTGCGGCAAGAACTGCCAGGGCGAGCCCTTCTGCTGCTACATGTACGGCCTCTTCATGGCCGAAGTGGCCGTGGAAGTGGCGACCGGCAAGACGACCGTGGAAAAGATGACCATGGTGGCCGACATCGGCAAGGTGGTCAACCGCCTGCTGACGGACGGCCAGCTCTACGGCGGCATCGCCCAGGGCGTCGGCCTTGCCCTCAGCGAAGACTACGAAGACATCAAGAAGCACAGCACCATGGCCGGCGCCGGTATCCCCTATATCAAGGATATCCCCGACAATATCGAGCTGATCTACGTGGAAACGCCTCGTCCCGACGGCCCCTTCGGCGCGTCCGGCACCGGCGAAATCCCGTTGTGCGGCCCGCATCCGGCCATCATCAACGCCATCTACAATGCCTGCGGCGCCCGCGTGACGCATCTGCCCGCCTATCCTGAAAAGGTGCTGGCGGCCATGAAGAAGTAACGTCGACGCCCCGCGCATGGCGGCGCGCCGCCGCTCATGACGACGGATCAAAGCGACGGGGAGCATCCTTCGGGATGCTCCCCCCTTTGCCGTTGCTTCGCGCGCGTCCGCGCATCGCCGCCCCGCCCGGCCCCCGCGCGGGACGCGGCGCCCTCCCCCGAAAAAACAATCTTGTGTCAATGGAGACGCTGCCGTGGATCAGTCTGAACTCCATGCCGTAGAGGCTCGCTGCACGCAGGAAGCCATGCCGCGCTGCCGCGCCGCCTGCCCCCTGCAAATGGACGCGCGCGCCTTCATGGAACATGTCGCCGCCGGCAGGCCCCGCGACGCGCGCAAGCTGCTGGAGCGCCATCTGCCCCTGCCCGCCGTCATGGCCGCCATTTGCGATCACCCCTGCGAACAGGCCTGCCTGCGCCGCGATCTCGGCGGCCCGCTGGCCGTCGGCGCGCTGGAACGTCATATTATCGCGACCACTCCCCCTCAGACGCGCCTCATGCCGCGCAGCCCGAGACCGCAGCGGCTGGCGGTTCTCGGCGCGGGTCTGGCCGGTCTGGTGGTCGCCTGCGAACTGGCGCGCAAGGGATTTCCCGTGGATATCCTGCATGAGGGCGAGGCCCGGGACGCCCTGCGCCGCTCCTATCCCGACATTCCCGAAGAGGCTCTTGACGCCGAGTGGGCCGACCTTGCCCGGACGCCCGCGACCTTTCACCCCCTGCCCGACGAGCCCTCGCCGCTCGGCCGCCTGCGGGAGAAATACGCCGCCGTCTTTGTGGACATGGACGCCGCCGCGCAATTCCTGCCTCTGGAACGCGACGACGTGGACGCGGCGACGCTTCATGTGGAAGGGAATATCTGCTGCGGCGGCTGGACGGATCTCACGCCCACGGGCGCGCGCATGGCTTCCGCCTCGCGGCAGGCGGGCGAAGGCCGCACGGCGGCGATTACCCTGTTCCGTCTCATGACGGGCGCGTCGCTGGCCGCCTCCCGCGAGCAGGAGAAGGAACGCCGCACGCTCCACACGCCCCTGGACGGCGTGACGCCCGAGGCGCGCGTGCTGCCCGCCGCGGACGTCTATACCGACGAGGAAGCGGCCCGCGAGGCGGCCCGCTGCCTCCGCTGCGAATGCCTGCAATGCGTGCGCGAATGCGTCTTTCTGGAAAGCCACGGAGAATTTCCGCGCACATACGCGCGCAAGCTCTACAACAATGCGGCCATCGTCAAGGGAACCCACACGGCCAACGCGCTGGCGCTCGGCTGCGCCCTCTGCGGCCAGTGCGAAGAGATCTGCCCCGAAAACTTTTCCATGGCCGATCTCTGCCTGGAGGCCCGGCGGGACATGACGACGCGCGGCTACATGCCGCAATCCGCGCACGAGTTCGCCCTGGAGGACATGGCGCAGGCCTCCGGGCCGGAAAGCGCCGTCAGCCGCCCCGACCCGGCGGACGGCCGCTGCGCGCGCGTCCTCTTTCCCGGATGCCAGCTGGCCGCGATCCGCGGGTCGCAGGTTCTTTCCCTCTGGCGCTTCCTGCGCGACCGTCTCGACGGCGGCGTCGGCATCATGCTTTCCTGCTGCGGCGTACCCGCCCGCTGGGCGGGCAACGAAGCCCTTTTTGAAGAACACGCCGCGCGCCTGCGCGCCGACTGGGAGGCGCTCGGCAAGCCGGAAGTGCTTGCGGCCTGCGCCTCCTGTCTGGACGCGCTGTCCGACGCCCTGCCGCAAGCGACGCTGACGCCCCTCTGGGAATGTCTGGACGGCCTTCTCCCCGAAGCTGAAGCGGCGCCCGCCGACGGCGCGCCCGTCGTCAGCATACAGGACCCCTGCGGCGCCCGCCGCCGCGAAGGCTGGCGCGCCGCCGTGCGTTCCCTTGTCCGCAAGTGCGGCCTGCGCGCGGAGGAACCGCGCCGTTCCGGCGCGGAAACCGCCTGCTGCGGCTACGGCGGTCTGGTCTGGAATGCCCGGCCGGACATGGCCGACATGATGGCCGCCCGCAGGGCGTCCGCCCTGCCCCACGCCGCCCTTACCTCCTGCATCATGTGCCGGGATCGGCTGGCGCGGCAGGGCAAGGAAAGTCTGCATATTCTCGATCTGCTGCCCATGACGGCCGAAACATCCGCCGCCGGGGCCGCCTCGCGCGCGCCCGCCGCCGGACTTTCCGCACGCCGGGCCGGACGCGCGTCCCTGCGCCGCGCCGCGCTGGCGGAATACGGCGAGACCCCGCCCCCGCCGGAAGCGGCCGCGCTCCCCCTGATCATTGCCGACGATGCGCTTGCCCGCATGGAAGAGCGCTTCATCCTGCGGCAGGATGTACAGGAAGCCGTCGAGGGCATCGAGCGTACCGGGCAGAAGTTTCTGGAAAAGGAAAGTGGGCATTTTGTCGGCTCCTGGCGGCCCCGGCACGTCACTTTCTGGGTGGAATACGCCATCTCGGACGAGGGTTGCGTCATTTACGACGCATGGTGTCACCGGATGTGGCTTCCCGGAGCCATGCAGCCCGGCAAGGAGATCTGACCATGAGCATGGAACCCAATTACGGCCCCGATGCCGGCGACTGGTTTTGCGCCCGTTGCGGCGAAAGGCTGGAACAACGCAAGGTGCAGGCCTTCTATATGAACAGCGCTTTTGACGTGCTGCTGCCCCGTTGTCCGTCCTGCGGTCTGACGCTGGTGCCCAAATCGCTGGCCGAAGGCAAAATGGCGGAAGTGGAAGCCCTGCTGGAAGACAAATAGATGGAAGCGCCCCTCTACGCGCAACCGGGTTTCCGGCAGGTCGCCGGGGATGTCTGGCGTCCCGGCGGCATGTCCGTCACCCGGCGCGGCCTTACCCTGTGCGCCTTTCCGGCAGGCGCGCGTCTGCTGGACATCGGCTGCGGCGCGGGGGCGACGCTGCGTCTTCTGCGCGCGCTCGGCTATCGTGCCGTCGGTTGCGACAGGCAGCCGGACACAGCCGCGGCGGGCCTGCCGCTTTTACGCTGCACAGCGCTCGCCTTGCCCCTGCGCGGCGGCGTTCTTGACGGTCTGCTCTGCGAGTGCGTGCTGTCACTTCTGTCGGACAGCGAAGCAGCGCTGCGGGAAATGGCCCGCGTTCTCCGTCCCGCAGGGCGGCTGCTGTTGAGCGATCTCTTTCTCACGGAGGACGCGCCGCCTCCCCTGCCGGGGCCGGGAGTCCCCTCCTGTCTGCGCGGCGCGCGCCCTCTGCCCGATCTGCTCCGGCTGTTCCGACAGGCGGGGCTACGCCTGCTGCACAGCGAGGATCACTCCGATCGCCTACGCTCCCTTGCGGCCCGCCTCCTCTGGAACGGCGGCACGCGGACGGACCTGGCCGCGCTGGCCGGCGCGTCCTGCTCCTGCGCGCCCCGACGTTACGACTACGGGCTCTGGATTCTGGAAAAAGATTCTTAAAGATTCTTGAGGGGGAAGGGGAACCCTTTAGCTAGCGCGTAAAGGGTTCCCCTTCCCCCTCAAACTCCCCCATCCCTTCCCAAACGCGCTTTATTCAAGAGGAAGATGCGGGGAGCATACGACAAGCATTGTTCAATGGGCATGCGTAACCGATACGCTCCAGAACATGTTAGATCGTTTCACCTTTGAAAAAGGTGCAACGCGAAACGGCGGCACAGCGTCGCCCGGCCCGAAGTGAGCGGAAAAACCGCGTTTTTTCCACGAAACAACAGGCCGTATGGTTTGAAATATGGAGTATTTCAAACTGAAAATGCTCCAGCGCCTGTTAACACTAATTTTTCTATTTATTTCAAATAAATAGAAAAATAAAAACTCCAGAGACCCCGTGAAAGGTTCTTGCCGCAAGGCTGGGTCCCCTCTGAAAAAGCGCGTGGGGGGGAAGGATGGGGGGCCTGGGGGGAAGGAAACGCCCCTTGCGCGCTGGCCGCGACCGAAGGCGACCGCAGGCCGT
>CALUWU010000183.1 GCA_944324555.1 uncultured Desulfovibrio sp. | reverse complement strand
AGAGAGCGGAAAAAATGAACTTTTTCAGCGACACGACAGGCCGTATGGTTTGAAACGCAAAGTGGTTCAAACTGAAAAATGCTTAAACTGAAAAAGCGCGCTGGGGAAGGGATGGGGGGCTTGGGGGGAAGGGAAACCCCTCTCGCGCTAGCAGAGGGGTTTCCCTTCCCCCCAAAGAATACGAATACTTGGTGGCGGGGCGGGGCGAACGATGATCAGACGTTGGCGCCGAGGCGTTCGCAGTTGTAGGTTCCGTCAAGGATGGCCTGCCACCACGGCTGATTTTCGAGGTACCAGCGGACGGTTTTTTCGAGTCCGGTTTCAAAGGTTTCGAGGGGGCGCCAGCCGAGGGTCCGGGCGATTTTGGAGGCGTCGATGGCGTAGCGGCTGTCGTGGCCGGGGCGGTCGCGGACGAAGGTTATCAGGTCTTCGTAGCGGGCGACGCCGGCGGGCTTCTGCGGTCTGGCCGTTTCGAGGACGGCGCAGACGGCGCGCACAACGTCGATATTGCGTTTTTCGTTATGGCCGCCGATGTTGTAGGTTTCGCCGGCGTGGCCGCAGGCGAGGACTTGCAGGAGGGCGCGGGCGTGATCCTCGACATAGAGCCAGTCGCGGATCTGGCTGCCGTCGCCGTAGACGGGAAGCGGACGGCCGGCAAGGGCGTTGAGGATAATCAGGGGAATGAGCTTTTCCGGGAACTGGCGCGGGCCGTAGTTGTTGGAACAGTTGGTGATGAGCGTCGGCAGGCCGTAGGTTCGCTGCCATGCCCGGACAAGGTGATCGGAGGACGCCTTGCTGGCGGAATAGGGGGAGCTTGGCGCGTAGGGGGTTTGCTCGGTGAACAGGCCGCCGGTATCGGCGAGGTCGCCGAAAACCTCGTCGGTGGAAATATGATGGAAGCGGAAAAGGGCGGCCTTGTCGGGGGCGCTTTCACCAAGGGCTTTCCAGTGGCGGCGGGCTTCTTCCAGCAGGGTGAAGGTGCCCATGATATTGGTCTGCATGAAGGCGGCCGGGCCGTCTATGGACCTGTCCACATGGCTTTCGGCGGCAAGATGCATGACGGCGGCGGGCTGGAAGACTTCAAAGGCGGCGCGCATGGCTGCGGCGTCCGCGATGTCCGCCTGTATGAAGTGGTAGCGCGGATGGTTTTCCACATCGGCCAGCGAGGCGAGGTTGCCCGAGTAGGTCAGCTTGTCGATGTTGACCACGCGCCAGCTGGTGGCGGAAAGGAGCAGATGCACGACGGCGGAGCCGATGAAGCCCGCGCCGCCGGTGACGATGACGGTATGTTCCATAGCGGAGTCCTCTTGGGTGATGCTTTCTGTCTGTTTTGTGGGCGGCGCCGTCCTGTGCCGGGCCGCGTCGCGTTCAGGGGCGGGGCTTCCGGGGAGACGGCGCGGGCGACGCCGTTTGCGCGGCCGGAAGGGGCGTCCTGATTCTTGTCGGGTGGGACTATTCCATGGCGTCGTGCCGCAGGATTGCGCCGAGGGCGAACCAGAGGCAGGCCACAAGGATGATGGTCGCGCCGCTGGCGGTTGCCAGCCAGGGCTGGGCCGAGAGGAGCAGCCCGGTTACGCCTGATGTGACGCTGATGAGCTGCGCCCACCAGAACATGCCGCCCGCCGTGCGGGCGAAGTGTCGCGCGGCGGCGGCCGGAACGACGAGCAGGGCCGTGACCAGCAGCACGCCCACGGCCCGGACGGCGAACATGACGACCAGCGCCGTAAGGGCGGCGAAGGCGTATTGCCAGAAGGCCGCGCGGATGCCGGAGGCGCGGGCCATGATGGGATTGAGGGCGATGAGCAGAAGGCGATTGTAGCCCACGAACTGAAAGAGCAGGGCGCCGAGGGCGAGCAGCAGCAGCGCCGCGAGTTCGTTGGCGGAAACGGTGAGGATATCGCCGTAAAGAAATTGCTGCACGGTGCGGGCCATGCCCGGCGCGCGGCTGACAACGGCCAGACCGAAGGCGACCACGGCGGAAAAGACGATGCCGATGGCGGTATCGGAGGACAGGGCCGAGCGCCGTTGCACGGCCATGACGGAAAGCCCCACCAGCACGCCGAAGACGGGCATGGCAAGCAGGGGGTCCACGGCCAGCATGAGGCCGAGGGCGGCCCCGGCGAACGCGGAATGGCCGATGGCGTCGGAAAAGAAGGCCATGCGAAAATGCACCACCTGCACGCCGAGAGCGGCGGTCATGGGGCAGAGCAGGAGCAGGGCGAACAGGGCCTGCTGCATGAAGCGCAGTTGCAGGCAGTCAAAGGGAAGGGCGCTGAACAGGGAGAGCAGCGGAGCGAAAAGGGGAGTGCAGTCGGGCATGTCGTTCACGGGCGCCGGGCCGGGCCGTCGGGAGGCGCGGGCAAGGGTGAAAAAAGCGTGCCCGCGCCTGACGCAAGGCCGCACTGCGCGCCGCATGTGGCGCAGACCTGTTCAAGATGGGCGCATTGATCCGGGTAGAGGTGGATGGGCACGCCGAAGAGGCGCAGCATGGTGTCTGTTGTCAGAACCGTGTGGGGAGCGCCCTGCGCGACGAGGGTCTGATTGAGCGCGACGACGTGCGTGGCGTAGTGGGCGGCCAGCGGCAGGTTGTGCGTCACCATGATCTGGGTGAAGCCGCGTTCCCGGCGCAGCTTGTCCAGAAGTTGCCAGAATTCCTGTTCGCCCCGCATGTCGACGCCGGCGGCGGGTTCGTCGAGAAAGAGCAGATCGGGATCGCGCAGGAGGGCGGCCGCAAGAAGCACGCGCCGGGATTCGCCCCCCGAGAGGCCGCACATGGGGCGTTGCAGCAGATTTTCCGCATGCACCTGTTCAAGGGCGCGGGCGGCGCGCCGACGCGCCGCGCGGCCCAGACCGAGCCAGAGCGGACGCCGGTTGCCGTCGAGCGAAAGAAATTCGGCCGCCGTCAGGGGCATGCGGGCGGCGGGGTTCGCGTACTGCGGCACAAAGGAAATTCTGGGGGCGCGGCCGTTCAGGGGCAGGATATCGATCTGCCCGCTGTGCGGCAGCTCGCCGAGAAGACTGAGCAGGAAGGTCGTCTTGCCGGCCCCGTTGGGGCCGACAAGGACGGTGCTGCTGCCGCGCGGGATGGTCGCGTCGACGCCGTGAAGCGCGATATGCGCGCCGCGCCGGACGGTCAGGCGGCGCACGCTGACGGCGCTATTTTCGGCCACCGGCGGCCTCCAGGGCGCGGATATTGGCGTTCATCACGTCTTCGTAGGCAGAAAGGGGGGCGTCCTTGTCGCCGGACGCGCCGGAGTCGAGGAAGAGGAGGGGCACGCCGCTTTCCTGAGCGAGGGTCAGCATGGCTTCCGCGGGGAACTGGCGTTCGCCCACGAGAAGGGCGGGCCGGTGTCGGGCGATCTGCTGCACGACGGCCATGAGGCGGGCCGCCGTGGGGGCCTGATCCTCGTTTTCCTGCACGATGCCGGCGACGGGAATGCCCGCGTCGTCGGCCAGATAGGCCAGCGCGTCGTGATAGAGGACGACGCCCGCCGAGAAGGGAGCGCCGGCATTTTTCAGACGGGCGGCAAGGCTGTCCAGGCGGGAGGCGTAGGCGGAGGCGTTGGCCGCGAAGGCGGCGGCGTGACGCGGGGCGAGCTTGCCGAGCTGCGAGGCGATGGAGCGCGTCATCTGGGCCGCGCGGCTGGGCGCGGCGAAAATATGCGGATTGAGGGCGTGGGTATGGCCGTGGGTTTCCGCGTCGTGCTGATCGTCCCGCATGAGGGAAGGCAGCGTGGAGACGCCTACGGAGGCCAGCACCACGGGCAGATTCAGCCGGCGGATGCTTTCGTCCAGCATGATTTCCATGCCCAGCCCGTTGAGGATGACGGCTGTGGCGCGCGAGAGTTTCTGCATGTCCGCCGGGCTGGGCGCGTAGTCGTGCGGGCAGCCCACTCCCGCCGGAATCAGCAGTTCCACGCGCACGCCGTTCACGCCCTGCGCGATATTGCGGACGAGCTGATAGACGGGATAGGTGGCCGCCAGCAGGGTGACGGTCGCGGCCCGGGCGGCGGGGAGCGCGGGCAGGCAGAAGGCAGCGGCCGAAGCGGCAAGGCCCATGAGAACGGAGCGTCGATGCATCAGCATTTCCTTGATGTGGTTACGGAGGGAGCGTGCGGCGAAAGGAGCGGGGAAAGGGAGCGCGGTTTTGCTACTTAGGCACGCAGCCGCGGGCTTGTCAAGCGCGCGAAAACGGGCGCGCGACGGGCGGCGTTCGGACGGAGAGAAGTTTTTAGTTTTTTATTATAGCTTGTTAGACAAATTTTTCAAATCGCTTGGGGCAGTGTTCGCAGGGCGGCGGGGGCGCGTCGTTGCGGACGTCGGCGCGAAAGTCCGCGAAGGGGAGCTTTTCCCAGATGGCGACGGCGTTTTCGCTGTTTACGTTGCCGAAGAGCCAGGGGTTGGGCGTCGCGCGCGGAAGACCGTCGGGAACGTTGACATAAATGCAGGGCGAAACGTTGCCGTCGGCGTCTATGTAGGCGCTTTCGTGGACGTTTTCGCGGCAGCCGTGCTGCGGATGCGGTTGCGGCAGTCCGTAACGGATGCTGCGTCCGTCGCGTTCGGCCTCGGCGGCGGCGGTTTCAAGCAGGCGTCTGGCCCTGTCGATCTTTTCCCGTTCATGGGGAGCGAAGGCCAGCCGCCTGTGTTCGGGCAGTACGGGCATATCCAGCGTGCTGACCACGCAGGCGGGGATGTCGAGGCTTCGCATGAGCGCCGGCAGGGCGCGGACGGCCTCCATGCGATCCGCCAGAAGCAGGTAGGCGATATGCAGGCGCGGCCCCTCGCCGCCGTTGCGGCGCAGCGCCTCGCGCATGATGTCAAAGGCTTGCAGCACGCGTCCGAAGGGTACGCGGCGGCGGACGGCGTTGCTTTCCTCATCGACGCCGGCCAGCGAGAAGGCAAGGATATCCATGCCGCTGCGAACAAGCGCCGCGGCCAGTTCGTCGTCCATACGCAGGCCGCAGGACGTGCTGGAAACGGCGCAGCCGGCCTTTCGCGCCAGACGCACGAAGTCGAGAAAGCGCGGATGCAGCAGGGGTTCTCCCCAGCCCTGAAGATGGACCCTGTCGCTTTGCAGCATGAGCGGCCAGAGGGCGGCGAAGGTTTCGGCGGACATGTGCCGGGCGCGCCAGGCGCCGGCATGCACGGCGCGGGGGCAGTAGAGGCAGGCGCCGGGGCAGTGCGACGTCACTTCCACCTGAATGTGACGCAGGGGGCGCGTCGTGTTCGTCGCCCGGCGCCAGAGACGGCGCAGCGGCCCGGGGCCGCGCAACGCGGGATTGCAAAGGGGATCGGTCGTCATGGTGTGCGGGGGGTCGCGCGTCAGGGCGTTTTTTTCGGTTCAGCCGCGCCGGCCGGCGCGATGGAAGAGACGTGAGAGCCGGCCGCCGGAGGCGCGGGCAACGGGCCAGCTTGTTTCCAGAAAGGGGAGCCAGGGCCGCGCGCCCCATTTTTTCTTGAAAAAGCGGATGCCGTCGTGGACGCCGAGGCCCAGATTGCAGCGGCGCTGCCCTCGCCGGGCGGCTTCCTCCAGCAGGGCGGCCACGAGGGCGTCGGCCGCGCCGGGGGGCGCGGAGGGATCGCGGAAGGCGAACATATAGAAGGCTGTCGCATAGGCGGTGTGGTCGCCGACGGCGCAGGCGCAGAGACGCCCGTCGTCGAGGCGTCGCGCGGAATAGAGCAGGACCTCCGGCCCGGCGGCAATGTAGTCTTCAATGCGGGCGAAGATGGACGCCGCCTCCAGAGACAGCGCGCGTTCTCCCGGCGCGTCGCAAAAGCGGCGCACGGCCTCGTCGCGCAGGCGCGCATGTTCCGGCGTCCACTCCCTGCCGGCGGCGACGGTAACGTCGCGGCGGGCGCGGCGCAGCATGTTCCGCAGCTTGGCGGAAGGCTCCGGCGCGGGAAGGGGCACGGCCCAGCAGGCGTCGCTGACGACGTGGGCGTCGTCCGGCGCGACGGCGGGGCGAAAGGGCGCAAGGACGACGATGCTGCTCAGGCCGGGGAGCTTTTCGGCCTCGGCCGCTGCCTGTTCGGCGGCGGCCAGAGCGTCGGGCGCGTAGGGCGGTTCCGTGTCGGGAAAGGCCGCAAGCACCAGCCTGTCGGCCAGCCGCCAGCCGAGGCAGGGGCCGATTTGAAGGGGGCGCAGGGCGGAAACGCTTTGCACATAGTGGGGGAGCTGCTCGGGCACAAGCGCGCGGACGGCCATATCGTCAAGATCTACCATGCCATGCCTCCCGAGGGATCAATGGGCGCGTCCTTGCGGAGGGCGTCGCGGATGCGCTGCCGCAGGGGCGTCCAGCCCTGGCGCAGCGGCGTTACGCTGAAGCCGTCTTCGACCAGCATGCCGCGCAGGTTGAGCATGTGGGCCGAACCGACCAGCACGCAGCAGCGTCCGCGCTCCAGATAGGGTCGCATGCGTTCGCGGAAACGCTGATCGCGTTCGCTGATGACGACGCCCGTCCGGGTGGGAAATTCGGTGCTTGTGCCCATCATGCCTTCCAGATCGCCCGCAAGGTAGGCGCGGGCATTGGCGCGCAGGTAGGCGGCCCAGCTGCGGCAGGCGCGAAAATGGTTGACGGCGCGCTCCGGCGGAACGGATTCCAGGGCGGCCACCTGTTCCTCGATGTCTTCCATTGCCAGCACGCGCTTGCCGAGGCGGTGGGCCACGCGCCAGGCTTCCAGATCGACCGAGTAGCGCCAGCCCATGCGCTCAAGATAAGCCGTCCAGAGGGAAAAGAAGGCGAACCACGGACGGGTGCGGCGCAGATGCCAGCGAACGTCGGCCTTGTTCGCGTATTCGGCGTTGAGCAGCCGCCAGAACGGCCCTTCCGGGCCGCGCACCACGCGCTCCAGCGCCCGGATTTCCTGTTCCGTCATGAGATCGAACAGGCATGCGCCCGGATCGGGCGGGCGCTTGCCGAGGCGGCTTACGGCGTCAAGGCTGTCTTCGTCCAGATGGCCCTCAAAGATGACGGTATCCACCTTCCTGAACAGGTAGCGGAAGGCCGTTTCAAAGGAATAGCGGAAGAAATGGGCCGTGCCGCCGATCCACGACGTCTTGCCGTCCCTGCTCACTTCCCAGAGCATGCGGAACGGGCGCTGGGCGTCGGCGTGTTCCAGTTCCGGGCGAACGTCGTCGTTCGCGGCCTGAAGGTGACGGAGGATGACGCGCGCAGCGTCGTCGTCGCGCTCTTCCCATGAGGCGCGCTGATAGCGAAGGGCGGGCCTGCCGCCCCATTTGCGCTTGAAGCGGGCAATGCCCTCGTTGACGCCCAGCCCAAGATGCACGAAGCGCTTGCCGCGCTGCCGGGCCAGCTTGAGCATGAAGGCAAAGAGGGCGTCCGACGCGTGGGGCGCATAGTATTCCCGCGAATGCGCGCCGAGCAGATAGGTGTCGAAGCGTTCGGGGGCGGCGTCGACGACGAGGCAGGCGGCAAGGCGTTCGCCGTCCCAGGCGTTCAGCAGGCGCGCGTCCGTGTCTTCGGCGGCAAGCAGGGCCTCAATCCTGCCGTAGAGCGCGCGCACGCGGGGCGGCAGGGAAACCCGGCCGAGAAATTCCCCCCAGAGGCGGCGATGGGCGGGGGTGAATTCCCGGCCTTCCTCCAGCCTCAGGCGTTCTTCGGCCTTGCGAAGCGGCCCGCGCAGGGCCGGGGGGACGGGGGCGCCGGCGGGAACGACAAAATAGCGATCGTTTTCCTGCATGCGCGGCAGCAGCCGGGCGGGCAGGCGGGGAGCGACGGCGTCGCAGCGGCGCGCGCCGCTGTGGCGCAGGGCCGTGCGAAGGGCCGCTTCAAACGCGCGGGGAGAGTAGCCGCCCCGGAGCGGGTAGCCGACGGCCGCCAGCCAGGACCCCTCGGAAACAAAGAGGTAGTCGCCTACCAGAAAGGCCTCGCCGCGCGCCGCGACGCGCATGAGCGATGCGGAATGTTCGGGAACTCTGGCCAGCGCCATGATTTCGGGCGGGACGGGGCTGACGTCGGGCGGCAAGGACGGCATGTCGTTTTCCTCCTGTCCGCGCCAGCATAGCAGCCGACGCCGCCGGGCGCAAAGGTCTGTTCCCGCCGGACTCCCGGCCGGGAAGGGGCGCCCGTCTTGCCAAGACGGCGGGTCTGTCCTATTTATGATAAGGAAAAAATTCGCGGTTGCGGGCGGACCCGGAGCCTGCGAAACGACCATAACCATGACAAGGATGATCTCTATGGCATTGTCGACTCTCCCCGCCATGGCCCGTTTGCGAATTATCGCCAAGACGATCGCGGTGCAGTGCGGCATCTTCGTGGGGCTGATTGTTCTGATCTGGGGGCTGCAACGCGGCTACGCCCTGCTTGATCGCACGACCTTTCCCGAACCCATGCCGACGCCGCCGGCAGCGAGCAAGCTGGACGAGGCGCAGAAGGGCAAGCTGCTGGTCGACGCCGTTACCCATCAGATGCGCTACGAACTGAATTCCTTTTTCGGCTGGACGTTCAACGACGTTCTGTTCAACCGCTTCCTGCTGGATAACCGCGCCTATCGGCAGTACGGCGTCTTTCACGCCACCAAGGCTCTGATGGATCTGTATTCCGTCACTATCGCCAAGCTCGGCACCAACGACAAGGAAAGCCCCTTCCTCTATCAGGCGCGCATGAACGGCTTTTCCATTGATCCGCGCAGCTTCATGTTCCCCTCGGCGGAAGGCACCTACGAGAAGGCCCTGAAGCTGGTGGACAAGTACAAGGCTTCGCTGGACGACGGCACCGGGCGTTTCAATTGCCGCAACGACGACGTGCACGCCGCCTTTTCGCTGGTGGTGGGCGAGCATCTGCTCGGCTATGCCATAGGTCTGCTGGAGGACGTCGCCAACGAACCCTTCTATACGCTGGACAATCATATCTATGAGGTTCAGGGCATCGTGCTGGTCGTGCGCGACTTCATTTCCACGCTGGCGCAGCTCTATCCCGAAACGTTGCAGAACGCCGACAAGGACCTCGCCGCGGCCATGCGCTATCTGGACGCCATCTGCACCTATGACCCGCTGATCATCACCTCCACCTTCAATTCCGGCGAGGTGATTCTGGCCGATCTGACCTTCGCCAAGGCCCGCCTTGAGGATATCAGAAACAGCATCCGCATGTAATTAACAACGGCGCGCGCCGTTCCCGTGCCGGGGAGAGGGGTTTCTGCCCCTCTCCCCGGCTCTTTTTTCCGGCGCGGAGGCTGGCTTATTAGGGCGTGTTAACACTAAATTGTTCTTCTGGGGGGAAGGAAACCCCCTTGGCTAGCGCGCAAGGGGTGTTTCCTTCCCCCCAG
>CALUWU010000182.1 GCA_944324555.1 uncultured Desulfovibrio sp. | reverse complement strand
GCTGATCGAAGACCTGCATGCGCTTGGCTTTTTCAAAGGAGAGAGTGATGGTGCCTTCGTTTTCGTTCTTGCGCACCACGTACACGTCAACCTTGTCGCCTACCTTCACGGCAATGTTGCCGGCGGCGTCGCGGAATTCGGCGGCGGGAATCTGCCCTTCGGACTTGAAGTTCACGTCCACAAGAACATTGTCGTCATTGACGCGGACGATTTCACCTTTGACGATGGAGCCTTCTTCGAGGTCGCCAAAGTCGGGGTTGAGGTAGTTTTCAAGGGCACTTTCGAAAGAAATTTCGTTTTCGTGCCCGGTTGCATTGTCTGCCATGCTGCCAGCCTCCAAGTAATCTGCCCCGGTAAGGGGTGGTGGTCAAAACTAGCAGAAGCCGGGATGAAGCACAAGAATAAAATGGAACGCCGGAAAATCCATCGCCGTTCCGTCGTGCGGGTTTTGGGGAAGATGGGGGAGTTTGAGGGGGAAGAAACCCCTTTTTGCCGCAAGCAAAAGGGGTTTCTTCCCCCTCAAAAAACATAATGAGTCCTGACCTAGCCGATGGGCAGCTGGGATTCGGCGTAGTCGTACTGGCGGGCGCTTTGCAGGCTGCGGACGGCCATCAGCAGGGCGAGCAGGCCGACGCGCCCGGCAAACATGTTCGCAATGACGACGCCCTTGCCGAAGTCGGTAAGCTCGCTGGTGAAATTGATGCTCAGCCCCACGGTGCCCAGCGCGGACACGACCTCAAACATGAGGCGCAGCAGGGGAACGTCCCCGCCGCCGCTGCGATCGAGAATGCCGCTCTCGCTGAGGCTGAGCAGAAGCGTGGACGCCATGATCAGCAGACTGTAAAGAAAGAAGATGGTCAGGGCGCGCGTCAGATTCTCCTGAGGCACGCCGCGCCCCTGAAGAACAATCTGCCGTTCGTTGCGGCACTGTGCGGCAATGTAGCCCGCCAGCACGCGAAAGGTGACGACCTTGATGCCGCCCGCGCAGGACCCCGAACCGCCGCCGATGAACATCAGCACGCACAGCACCAGCAGGCTGGCCTCACTGTAGGCCGATATATCCACGGTATTGAAGCCCGCCGTGCGGGCGACGACGGAATGAAAGAGCGAAACCATGCCAAGCAGCGGTCCCTCGCCCATGTGTCCCTCGTTGCCCGGCCGGAGCCATTCAATCAGGAACAGCAGCAGCGCCCCTCCGAGCGTGAGCGCCGCGCTCGTCTTGAGCACCAGCTTGCTGTAGCGGCTGTAGCTCCGGGTCTCGGCGCCGAAGCGGCCGCCGGAAAGAATGCCCAGCGTTTCCCGCAGGACGGTAAACCCCAGCCCCCCCAGAATGACGGCCGCGCAGACGGTCGCGTTGACGCCCGCGTGATCTCGGTAAAACATGAGATTGTCGGGCCGCAGCGCGAACCCCGCGTTGCAGAAGGCCGATACGGCATGAAAGAACGCGCGGAACGGCGTGAAAAACGCCGGATCGCAGGCGTGAAGCAGCGCGGCCGTCAGCGCCTCGATGCCGAAGGTAATGGCCACGACCTCGCGGATGAAGCGCCGCAGATCAAAGGTGTTGCCCAGCAGCGCCTGACTGACGGCCTCGCGGCTGGTAAAGGGCACGGCCCGCCGCCAGAGCAGAAAGATAAGGCTCGTATACGTCATCACGCCCAGACCGCCGGTCTGGATCAGCGCCAGCAGGACGCCGTGCCCCAGGGGGGAAAGCACGCTGCTGACGTCAACCGTGGAAAGGCCGGTCACGCAGACCGCGGACGTGGAGATAAAGAAGGCGTCGATCCATTCCAGCGTCTGCCCCGGCATGCGGCTCGCCGGCAGTTTCAGGGCGCACGCGCCCAGCAGGATGACGGCAAGAAAGGAGTAGACGGGCCATGTAAGAGGACTGAAGACGCGGTGCTGTCTCATGCCCCTGCTGTAGGACAAAGCGGTGGGGATTGCAAATGGCGCGCTTTACAGGGGGCGGGCCGCCTGCTATCGTCTCCTGCCGGAACGCCCGCGCCGTCGCGCGGGCGCGTATGCAAAGCTGGGGGAGCCGGGCCCGGAACCGTTCAGGACGGTTTCGGTGGGACGGCTGAGAGTGGGCGCCATGCCCAGACCCCATGAACCTGACGCAGTTCGTACTGTCGTAGGGAAGCTTTCAGGGTCTTTCGTATCCATTCCCCACGGTCGCGGCGCGTCGTAACCTGCCGCGCGCCCCGGGGCGCACGGCTGCGAGGCTCGTCTTTCTCATGTCTCTTCGTTCTCTGAACAGCGCCCTGAACGCCCTTCTGGACGCCAATCTTGTCTCTCTGGCCGGGGAGGAACAGCTCGATCCCTCCCTCATCCTTGACGCCATCGACGCCGGCAGCATGGTCCTGCTGGGCAATCCCGCCCACGCCGGACTCCGCCCGATCCTTGTCGGGCAGCCCTCGCGGGTCAAGGTCAACGCCAATATCGGCACCTCCCCCCTCTGCAACTGCGTCAACGCCGAAGTGAAAAAGCTTCAGGCCGCCGTCGAGAGCGGCGCGGATACCGTCATGGATCTTTCCATAGCGGGCGATCTCGACGCCATCCGGCGCGACATGCTCGCCGCCTGCCCCCTGCCCCTTGGCACCGTGCCCATGTACGCCGTGGGGCAGCGCCTCCTTGACGGCGGGCAGGACGTCGCCGAAATGAACGTCGACGACCTTTTCGAGGAAATTGCCCGGCAGGCCCGTCAGGGCGTGGACTTCATGACCGTGCACTGCGGTCTTTCCCTGCGCGGCGCGGAAATGGCCGTGAAGCAGAAGCGCGTCATGGGCATCGTTTCGCGCGGCGGCTCCATGCTGGCCCGCTGGATGCTGGAAAACGGACGGGAAAACCCCCTGCTGGAATACTTCGACAGGCTGCTCGACGTCTGCCGCGAGTTCAACGTCACCCTGTCGCTGGGCGACGGCCTGCGCCCCGGCGCGGGCGCGGACGCCGGCGACGCGGCCCAGTGGGAAGAAGTGATCAACCTCGGCCGCCTCGCCGTCTATGCCCTTGAGCGCGGCGTGCAGTGCATGATCGAAGGCCCCGGCCACGTTCCCATGCAGCAGGTCCGCTCCCAGATTCAGGGTATCAAGCGTCTGACAAACAACGCGCCGCTCTACGTCCTCGGCCCCCTGACCATCGACAGCGCCCCCGGCTACGATCACATCGCCGGAGCCATCGGCGGCGCCATCGCCGTCGAAGCCGGCGTGGATTTCCTCTGCTACCTCACGCCCGCGGAACATCTGACCCTTCCCGACGAGGCCGACGTCCGCGCCGGCGTGCTCGCCTCCCGCGTGGCCGCCCAGGCCGGAGAAGTCGCCCTTGGCCGCCCCCGCGCCCTGCAACGCGAGGCCGCCATGAACGCCGCCCGCAAGGCCCTCGACTGGGACGGCATGAGAGAGGCCGCCCTCGACCCCGCAAGGCTCGACGCCCGCCGCGAAGCGCACCGCCACGAAGAAGTCTGCGCCATGTGCGGCAAGTTCTGCGCCGTCAAGATGCTGCGGGACTGCTGACCCCGGCGCCGGAATCGCCGGAAGCGTGGAATCGCTGGAAGCATGTATGCGCCGGGGGCGATCGGAGAAAGTTCGAAGAGGAGAGACGGGAGGGGAGAGCGCTCGAGGAAAATGACAAGGAGGGAGCAGAGGGGCGAGAGGGAAAACCAAACGTGCCTGAAG
>CALUWU010000181.1 GCA_944324555.1 uncultured Desulfovibrio sp. | reverse complement strand
TTTCAAACCATACGGCCTGACAACGCGCCTTTTTCAGGGGAAAGCTCTTTTCTGTGGAGAACTCAGGGAGCTTTCCCTTTTTTATCGAAAATAGCTCGTGCTGACGCAGCGTCAGTTCCGGCAGGGGGCGGGACCCCGCGTCAGGGCGGCGCTGTGCCGCCGCCTTCGCGTTTCACCTTTTTCAAAGTTGAAACGCTCTAGAAAAAGCGCGCTGGGGAAGGGATGGGGGGCCTGGGGGGAAGGGAAACCCCTCTCGCGCTAGCAGAGGGGTTTCCCTTCCCCCCAAACAACTTACGAATAGTGTTAGGCCCTAGATGCGTTCGGCCACAAGTTCGCCCATGCGGGCGCAGCCCACGGCCGTCATGCCTTCTTCCATGATGTCCACGGTGCGGAAGCCTTCGCGCAGCACCGCGCGCACGGCCTGTTCCACGGCGTCGGCCTCGGCGGACATGCCAAGGCCCAGCCGCAGCAGCATGGCGGCGGAAAGAATCGTCGCCAGCGGATTCGCCTTGTCCTGACCGGCAATGTCGGGCGCCGAACCGTGAATGGGCTCAAACAGGCCGGGGCCGGACGCGCCCATGCTGGCCGAGGGCAGCATGCCCAGCGAGCCGGTAATGACCGAGGCTTCGTCGGACAGGATATCGCCGAAGATATTGCCCGTCAGAATCACGTCAAACTGCGAGGGATCGCGCACAAGCTGCATGGCGGCGTTGTCCACATACATGTGCGACAGCCCCACGCCGGGGAAGTCCGCATGCACTTCCTGCACGACGGCTTTCCACAGGCGCGAGGTTTCCAGCACGTTGCTTTTTTCCACCGAGCACACCCGGTTGCGGCGGCGCGAGGCCGTTTCAAAGGCCACGCGCGCAATACGCCGGATTTCTTCCTCGTTGTAAATCATCGTGTTGTAGCCGGTACGCAGCCCGTTGCGCGTCTCCAGACCGCGCGGCTCCCCGAAATAAATGTCGCCGGTCAGCTCGCGCACCACAATCAGGTCAAGGCCGCGCGCCGCAATGTCCGAACGCAGCAGGCACGCGCCCGCCAGCTCCGGCAGCAGCATGGCCGGACGCAGATTCGCAAACAGGCCCATTTTCTTGCGAATCCCCAGCAGGCCCTTTTCCGGGCGCTTCTCCGGCGCGATGTCGTCCCACCGGGGGCCGCCCACCGACGCCAGAAACACCGCGTCCGACTTCAGGCACTTCTCCACCGTGGCTTCCGGCAGCGGCTCGCCCGCAGCGTCAATGGCCGCCCCGCCAATCAGCCCCTCCTCAAACACAAATTCATGCCCGAACTTCGCCGCCACGGCCTTCAGCGCGCGCACGCCCTCCGCCAGAATCTCCGGCCCGATGCCGTCCCCCGGCAACAAACAAATATTCTTTTTCATTACCGCTTCCTTTTGCAGTTTCTCTTGTTCCTTTCCCATTGGAGCATGTTGCCACTAATCGCTATTCTGGGGGGAAGGGAAACCCCTCTGCTAGCGCGAGAGGGGTTTCCCTTCCCCCCAGACCCCCCAACCCTTCCCCAGCGCGCTTTTTCAAAGGGAATGCAGGCCATGCGGCAGGCATCTTTCAAAGGTTATGCGTAACCTTTATTTTCTATTTATTTGCAATAAATAGAAAAATTTAGCATTAACAGCCCCTGGAGCGCATTCAGTTTGAAACGCTGCGCGTTCCAAACCATACGGCCTGTCGTTTCGCGAAAAAACACAGTGTTTCCGCTCACTTTGGGCCGGGCGGCGTCTCGCCTTTTTCAGCGGCAAAACGCCTGAACCGCTCTATCTTCCCGAATAAAGCGCGCTGGGGGAGGGGTGGGGGTTTGGGGGAGGGGACCCCCCTCTCGCGCTAGCAGAGGGGGTTCCCCTCCCCCAACTCTCCCCAACTCTCCTCGCCTATCGGGAGGCGAGGCGCTCTTTCACATAGCCGACGAGCCCGCCGCGGGCGAGGATATCGGCCATAATCTGGGGCAGGGGGGGACAGACGATTTCCGCGCCGTTGGTCAGGTCGCGAATGACGCCCCGGGCGGCGTCGATTTCGAGTTCGTCGCCGTCGTTAATCTTGTCCACGTCGTCGCCGACTTCCATGAGCAGGAGGCCCATGTTGAAGGCGTTGCGGTAGAAGATGCGGGCGAAGCTGTGGCCGATCACCACGGGCATGCCGGCGCCGAGGATGGCGATGGGGGCGTGTTCGCGGGAGCTGCCGCACCCGAAGTTACGGCCCGCGACCATGATGTCGCCGGGTTTGACGCGCTTGACCCAGTCGGGTTCAAGGCCGGCCATGCAGTTTTCGCCGAGCTTCTTGGCGTCGGTGGTTACAAGGAAGCGGGCGGGGATGATGGCGTCCGTATCGATATGCTCGCCCACCTTGTGGGCCTTGCCTTTGTAATTCATGGTAAAGACCTCTCTTGCGCGACTTACAGCTGATCCGGGCCGCAGATTTCTCCGGCCACGGCGCTGGCGGCGGCCACGGCGGGGTTGGAAAGATAGACTTCGGAATCAAGGCTGCCCATGCGGCCGCGGAAATTGCGGTTGGTGGTGGCGATG
The DNA here is from genome assembly GCA_944324555.1 of uncultured Desulfovibrio sp. Taxonomy (GTDB): domain Bacteria; phylum Desulfobacterota; class Desulfovibrionia; order Desulfovibrionales; family Desulfovibrionaceae; genus Desulfovibrio. The sequence continues at coordinate 10,942 of CALUWU010000181.1, read as the reverse complement.
GCGCGTTCGCCGTCGCCGAGGATGCCCATATGCCCGCCGAGACAGGGGCCGCAGGTGCAGGGACCGACGATGCAGCCGGCCTCCATGAAGATTTCCATGAGCCCTTCCTTCAGGCACTGCTTCCAGACGGCGGGGGTGGAGGGCAGGACCACGCAGCGCAGATGCTTCGCAACCTTGCGACCGCGCAGGACTTCGGCGGCGTCGCGCATGTCGCTGAAACGCCCGTTGGTGCAGGAGCCGATAACGACCTGCTGCACGGGCAGGTTGCGGCATTCGGACACGTTTTTCACGTTGGACGGCAGATGCGGGCAGGCCACCACGGGCTCCTGACCGGTGACGTCGATATCGACGACGCGCTCGTAGGTCGCGCCTTCGTCCGCGCGCAGATCAAGCGTCACGCCGGGGCGGCCGTGCTCGGCGCAATACTGGCGGGTCAGCTCGTCCACGGCGAAGAGACCGACCTTGCCGCCGGCCTCGATGGCCATGTTGGCCATTGTCAGACGGCCTTCCACGGGCAGGGCGTCCACGACGGCGCCGCCGAATTCCAGGGCCTTGTAGAGGGCGCCGTCCACGCCGATGGTCTTGATGAGCAGCAGCATCAGGTCCTTGCCGCGCAGCCAGCGTCCCATGGTCCCCGTGATGTTCACGCGGATGGTGGCGGGAACCTTGATCCAGGTCTCGCCAAGGGCCATGCCCGCGGCGATGTCCGTGGAGCCCATGCCGGTGGCGAACGCGCCGATGCCGCCGTAGGTGCAGGTATGGCTGTCCGCGCCGATCACCACGTCGCCGGGGCCGACGAGGCCGCGCTCGGGCAGGAGGGTATGCTCCACGCCGCAGTCGCCGCCTTCATAGTAATGGGTGATGCCCTGCTCCTGAGCAAAGCGGCGGCTCACCATGACCTGGTTGGCGGAGTCGATGTCCTTTTGCGGCGTGAAGTGGTCCATGACGAGGAAAACCTTGTCCTTGTCAAAGACCTTCGTGGCGCCCATGCCGCGGAAGGACTTGATCGCCAGAGGGCCGGTGATGTCGTTGGCGAGTACCCCCGACAGACGGCACTGCACAATCTGTCCGTCGCTGCGGATCTCGTCGTCCGTATGGGCTTGCAAAATTTTCTGGGCAAGCGTCTGTGCCATTTGAGCTATCTCCTTGCATCACGCTGTCGCGTGTCTTTTGCCGTTATTGCATGCGCCTGTTTTTTTGGGGGGAAAGAATCCCCGCGCCCGCAATCGCCCCCGATAGAGCATTTTCCGTTTGAAACGCGTTGCATTTCAAACCATACGGCCTTCGTTTCGCGGAAAAAGCGCGGTTTTTCCGCTCGATTTTGGCCGGGCGGCGCTGTCCCGCCGCCTCGCGTTTTACCTGTTTCAAGGCTGAAACGCTCTGAAGCGCGTTGGGGGAAGGATGGGGTTTCCTTCCCCCCGGCGCAAAACGCTCCTTCCCCGCCATGCCGGACCGTTACTGTTCCGCGTGCTGGCAGTGGAGGCGTTCGCCTTCCTTTTCCTTCTTGGCGAGGTGATTGAGGGCGTTGACGTAGGCGCGGGCGCTGGCCACGAGAACGTCGGGATGGGCGCCGCGCCCCACGGCGGTATGGCCGTTTTCCTTGAGGCGGACGGTCACTTCGCCAAGGGCGTCCGTGCCGCTGGTGATGGCGTTGATGGAGTACTGCTCAAGTTCGGGTTCGCGGCCCACCATGTCGGCGATGACGTTGAAAATGGCGTCCACGGGGCCGACGCCGAAGCCGGCGCGGCTGGACTCGATGCCGTCGACGTCCATGAGGACGGCGGCGGTCGGCGGCACGCCGCCGGCGTCGGAGCTCTGAACGCTCACATGGCGGAGGCGGAAGCGGTCGGGGATGCGGTAGATTTCTTCCTGCACCAGGGCCATGAGGTCGTCGTCGTGCAGGGTCTTCTTGAGGTCGGCGAGGTTCTTGACGGCCTCGAAGACGGTTTGCAGCTCTTCCTCGCTGAGCTTGTAGCCCAGTTCCTCGAACTTGTTCCGCACGGCGTTGCGGCCGGAGTGCTTGCCGATGACAAGGTTCGTGGAGGTGCGGCCCACGGACTGCGGGGTCATGATTTCGTAGGTTTCGCGGTTCTTGAGCATGCCGTCCTGATGGATGCCGGACTCATGCGCGAAGGCGTTGGCGCCGACAATGGCCTTGTTGCTGGGAATGGGCTGGCCGATGGTCATGGAGAGGAGGCGGCAGGAGGGATAGAGCTGTTCGGTCTGAATGCCGTGTTCGAGGCCGTAGTAGTCCTGACGCACGCGCAGGGCCATGGCCACTTCCTCAAGAGAGGCGTTGCCCGCGCGCTCGCCGATGCCGCTGATGGTGACTTCGGCCTGACGCGCGCCCACGCGCAGGGCGGCGAGGGTATTGGCGACGGCGAGGCCGAGGTCGTTGTGGCAGTGAACGCTGAAGACGGCCTTGTCGGCGTTGGGGGTATTTTCGATGACGTAGCGGATGAGATCGGCGAATTCCTCGGGCTGCGCGTAGCCCACGGTGTCGGGCAGGTTGATGGTCGTCGCGCCGCTGCGGATGGCGAGTTCGGTCACGCGGCAGAGGAAGTCGCGATCGGAGCGGGAGGCGTCTTCCGCGGAGAATTCCACGTTGCTGGTATAGGAGGCGCAGCGTTTGACGCCGGCCTCAATCATCTGGAGCACAACCTCCGGGTCCTTGCGGAGCTTGTACTTCATATGCAGGGGGGAGGTGGAAAGGAAGGTATGAATGCGGGGGTTGCGGGCGTGGCGCACGGCGTCCCAGCAGCGGTCGATGTCGCCGTCCATGCAGCGGCAGAGGCCGGCGACCTGAATATCTCCGGCCTGTTCGGCGATCTGGCGCACGGAATCGAAATCGCCCTGGCTGGAGGCGGGGAAGCCGGCTTCCATGATATCCACGCCCAGCACTTCAAGCTGATGGGCGAGGCGGAGTTTTTCCTGCTGGTTCATGGTCGCGCCGGGCGACTGTTCGCCGTCGCGCAGGGTGGTATCAAAGAAATAGACGCGATTGTTCATGGCGGATGCTCCTCTTGAATCTCGTTACGCGGACGGGCCGCGCGGCGGGAGGCCGTTCAGGGCATGAAACGTTGAAGGCCGCCCGCGCATATGCTGGAAAAATCCCGTTTTTCCCTGCACTCTGAACGCTAGCGGCCGCCAACCCTGTTCTGAAAAGGCCGACAAGAGAAAGCATCTCCGCCCACTGTTCACCTTTGCGGGAAAACGGGCGGCAACCGGAAAGAGCGCGGTCTACTCGCCCGAAGACGGTAGAACGCGTAGCAGCGCGCGATTGCGCCGGGGAAGCAGGTAATAGGTGTACACGATGCCGCCGACGATATAGACGGCGCAGATCAGGAAACCGAAGATGCGCGGCTGGGAATAGACGAGCGCGAGGGCGATCATCACGCCGACGAGCACCCGGAAGGGGTGGGCGCGCAGGAAGTCGTATTCCTTGAAGGAGAAGTAGCGCACCTTGCTGACCATGAGAATGCCGAGAACGAGGGTCAGCAGCAGGGCCGCATAGGCCACGACGGCGGAAGGCTCCGTGGTGAACATGCGGGCAAAGAAAAGGTAGGTGACGGCGGTGCAGCCCGCGGCCGGAATGGGCAGGCCGATGAAGAAGCGCTTGCCGGCGGTGGCCGCCGCCACGTTGAAGCGGGCGAGGCGCAGGGCGCCGCACGCGGCGTAGATGAAGGCCATGGCAACGCCGAGGCGGCCGAAGGTTTCAAGCTGCCACTGCCACATGAGCATGGCCGGAGCGAGCCCGAAGGCCACGAGGTCGGCGAGGGAATCGTATTGCACACCGAATTCGCTGGCCGTATGGGTCAGGCGGGCGACCTTGCCGTCGAGGCCGTCCATGATGGCCGACATGAAGATGGCAAAGGCGGCGGGTTCAATACGGCCCTGCACGGCCCAGACCATGGACAGGAAGCCGAGGAACATGCTCAGGGACGTGATCAGGTTGGGCAGCAGATACACGCCCTTGTGGACGGGTTTTCTCGTATCGCCGTGCTGGGGGGGCGTTTCCATGTTCGGGTCCATGAAAGCTCCAGAAACGTAGCGGAACGGCGGCTAGGCGTCGTCGTCCCTCTTTTGCGCGATGATGCTCTGCCCGGCAAAGACCTTCTCGCCGACGCACACAGCGGGAAGATAGCCTTCCGGCAAATAAAGGTCAACACGCGAACCGAAGCGGATCATGCCGAAGCGCTGCCCGCGTTCGAGGGCGTCGCCCTCTTCGGCGCGGCAGATGATGCGGCGGGCGATCAGGCCGGCGATCTGCACGAAGACCCAGTCCTCTCCGTCGGCGTCGCGCAGGCGGCAGGCGCAGCGTTCATTCTCGCTGCTGGCCTTGTCCAGCGCGGCGTTGAGAAACTTGCCGGGCCAGTAGCGCACGCCCGTCACCGTTCCGGCCGCGGGCGAGCGGTTCACATGAACGCTGAAGACGTTCATGAAGATGCTGATGCAGACGCGCTTTTCCCCGGTCATGGGATCGCGGCGGGTTTCGATACGCACGACGCGGCCGTCGGCCGGGCTGACGGCGAGGCCGGGCGCGCGCGGCGTCACCCGTTCGGGATCGCGGAAGAAGTGCAGGGAAAACCAGCACAGCAGCAGGGCGGCCACGGCGGGCGCGGCCCAGCCGAGCAGGGCGCAGACAAGGGCGGCCAGGGCGAGAAGGCCGATCAGCGGCCAGCCTTCGGGAGTGATGCCGCAACGGGGTTCACGCATGGGAACGTCTCCGATTTACAGAAAAAAACGTGCGGAGCTGCCCCGCCGGCGCCGCGCGGCGCCGGCGGGGCGCGACCGTAAAAAATCGGCCCACCATACGGAAAAAAAACGAAGAGGTCAAAGCCTCCTTGTCTCCGGCGGCAAGTGCGGTTATAGTGGAAACACTGCCCCCGCATCACCCTTTATCAGGACAGCCCATGCTCCGCCGTCGCGCCCTTCTTCTTTCTCTCTGCCTCGCCTGCCTCTCCCTCCCGGCCTGCGGCCCCAGGGACATTGGCGCGGGCACGGCCGACCAGCCCCCGCAGGAACGCCCGCCGGTAGCCGAAACCATGCGCTATCCCGTAACGGGCAGCAATCCCGTTCAGTATCGTCTCTATTACATGAACCGTCCGGCCGTCATGGAACAGACGCAGCGGTGGCGTATGCTTCAATATCAGAACGCCATGCGCCGTTCGGTCGGGCTCCAGCCCCTTCAGGAGCTCCCCTCCCCGACGCCCGACGTCCCCAAGCAGCGCAGCCCCTTCCGCCAGTAAGCGCGGACGCTGCCGGAGATCTTTATGGATCCGGTTACCCATGCCGCCAGCGGCGCCGTCGCCATGCTGGCCCTGCGTCGTCGTCCCCCCTACGCCGTTCTTGCCGGCGCGCTGGCCGCCGCCGCGCCCGATATCGACATTCTGTGCGGCAGCGATCCGCTGACGACGCTCCTGCTGCATCGCGGCATAACCCACGCCCTCCCGGCCGTGCCCGTCTTCTCCCTGCTGCTCGCCCTGCTTGCCGCGCCGCTGCTGGGCGGCGGCGCCTCGCGCGGCGGCAGGCTCGGTCTTTCGCTGGCCGACGACTCCCGCTGGAGCTTCTCCGCCGTCTGGCTCTGCATGGCCGTCATGCTGCTCCTGCATATCTGGCTGGACTGCGTGACGACCTACGGCACCATGATATTCCTGCCCTTCTCCCCGGAGCGCGTCCGCCTCAACGGCGTTTTCATCATTGATCTTCTGCTTACCCTGCCGCTGCTCTACGCCGTCTGGCGCTGCCGCCCCTCCCGCCGGCGCGGGCGTCAGGAAATCTCCTCGGCGCTCGGCGTCGCGCGCTGCGCCCTGTTCTGGGTCTTCCTCTATCCGCTGCTGGGCGTGGGCCTCAACGCCCTGCACGCTTCCAGCGTGGCGGAAGAACTTCACGCCGACGCGGCCCGGCGGCAGGTCGTCATCGAGCGCATCGTCGTCCTGCCGGACGCCTTCGCGCCCCTCTTCTGGCGCGTCGTCTGGCAGGAACGCCCCGAAGGCATGCCCATTCCCGGAGAAGAGGCCCTGCTCCAGCCGGAAGCGCCCAGAAACGGCCCGGTCGTGCGAACCGCCGGCCTCGACCCGCTGGGCCGCCTCCGCACGCCGCCCTCCGCCCCCCTTCAGGCCATGCCGCAGGCCGCCGTCTCCGCCCTCGCCGCGCAGTCCGTCGAGGCCGGCGCCTTTTTCGAGTTCGCCCTCCTGCCCGTGCTGGAACCCGCGCCGGAAGACGACCGCGACGCCATGGCGCCCGCCGGCGCGCACCAGTGGCGCAGCTACGACCTGCGTTTCGGCTCCTCGCTCGAATTCGTGCAAAAACTCATGGCCCTGCGCCCCAATGCGGATATCCCCTTCCAGTTCCTGTTCTCCGTCGAGGCCGGCGAGCATGGCGCCCCGCGCCTGACGGCCGCGCGCCTGCGCTTCTCCGACAGCCGGCGCGACTCCGGCTGGCAGGCGCCCGTCGCCCCGCGCCCCGCGCCCCTGCCGCTCCGCCTTGCGGGACTGCGCTGAGGGCGGGGGATTGTTGTTCGGGGGGAAGGGAAACCCCTCTGCTAGCGCGAGAGGGGTTTCCCTTCCCCCCGGCCCCCCCATCCCTTCCCCAGCGCGCTTTATTTAAAATGAACGCAGCGCCGTTGCCGGCGTCCGTCCCCCGAAAACATGCGGGACGGAAAGTCTTCTGTTATATATAATACATTTGTCTGATACTTGCGGACAGGCGGAAGGAACTCCCCGCCGCGGGGAACAAGAGTTCTCTTTCCACCATGTTATTGCGGATATTTTCGCACAAGGAGAACGTCGAAAACGAAATCCCGGAGCCGAAACGCGACGAAAGTATGGCAACAAAGCCATTTTTATTGACGTTCCTGTAAGAAAAAGGTATTTCCCTTGCGCCTTCGCAGGCCGTTACGATATTCGCCGTCTCCCGTGCATCCGGCGGAACCATCCCCCCCTGCGGCCTGCACTAATCCCGACATACATTTCTATCGCGTCTGGAGGTTCCATGGCCGCATATCCCCTGGGCAATGTCCCTCGCTGGAATGGTTTCGACACCATGTGGATGCTCAACCTGTTCGGCACAGCCGTGGGTGCGGGCATCCTTTTTCTTCCCATCAAGGCCGGCATGTCCGGCGTCTGGCCCCTGGTGCTGATCACCCTGCTGACCGGCCCCATGGTCTATCTTGCGCATCTTGGGCTCACGCGCTTCGTCCTCTCGTCGGCCCGGCCCGGCAGCGACATCACCGAGGTGGTGGAAGAGCATTTCGGCGTCGGCGCGGGCAAGCTGATCACCGTCCTCTACTTCTTCGCCATTTATCCCATCCTGCTCATCTACGGCGTGGGCATCACCAACACCGTGGGTTCCCTCCTTGTCAATCAGCTTGGCGTCGCCTCCCTTGCCGGCGCGCTGGAGCCCTTCACCCTCAGCCGCTTCATCCTTTCCGGCATTCTGGTCGGCGCCATGATTCTCGTCATCGTGGTGGGCGAGTCCTTTGTGCTCAAGTTCAATGAAAAGCTGGTCTATCCCCTCTGCGCCATTCTTTTCTGTCTGTCGCTCTATCTGATCCCCGAATGGAATACCAGCATGTTCGCCGAGGTTCCCGGCATCGGCGATTTCGCCTCCACCGTCTGGCTCACGCTGCCCGTGCTGGTCTTCGCCTTCAACCATTCGCCCGCCATTTCCTCGTTCGCCATGGCGCAGTACCGTCAATACGGCGAACATGCCGACGTCAAGTCGCAGGCCACCCTGCGGAATACGGCGGGCATCCTCGTCCTGTTCGTCATGTTCTTCGTGTTCAGCTGCGTCTTCAGCCTGACGCCCCAGGACCTCGTGGAAGCCAAGCGCCAGAATATCCCCGTGCTTTCCTATCTGGCCAATCGCTTCGATAATCCGATCATTTCCTACTTCGGCCCGCTTATCGCCTTCCTCGCCATCGCCACTTCCTTCTTCGGGCATTACCTCGGCGCGCGCGAAGGCCTGCACGGCATCCTGCACAAGTGCCTGCGCGACAGCGGCAGAACCTACGACGCCGCCCGCCTCAACCGCGGTCTTACCGTCTTCTTCTTCCTGTCCATCTGGATCGTCGCCGCCATCAATCCGAGCATCCTCGGCATGATCGAAACCCTCGGCGGCCCGATTATTGCAATGATTCTCTTCATCATGCCCATGTATGCCGTCCGCCGCGTGCCCGCCATGCAGAAGTTCAGGGGCCGCGCCGCCAACGTCTTCGTGACCGTCATGGGTCTTATCACCATCGCATCCCTGATCGGCACGATTCTCTTCTGATCGGCGGAACAGAAGCCGTCCCGGCCCTTCGGGGCCGGGACGCGACAAGGGACCGCGTTCCCTTTCCGCGCTCCCCGCGCGGTCAGGGCCTGACGCCCCGTCCCGCCGCCGCGCCTCGCGCGCCTGTTTCCGGCGGAGGGGGGTCCCCCCGACACCGCCGCCACCTCAATATCGCCAGCGGAGTTCTTCATGCCCCAGCCCCACCTCCAGCCGCTCATCCCGGCCCGCCCGCCCATAGAAACGTCCCTGTTCGACTTCTTCAAGGTCGGGCCCGGCCCCTCCAGCTCTCACACCATCGGCCCCATGAAGGCCGGTTACGACTTTCTCGAACGCTGCCGCGCCCTGCCGGAAGACACGCTGGCAAGGGCGGCCTCCCTGCGCGTGGAACTGCTCGGCTCCCTCAGCGCCACGGGCGTCGGGCACGGCACCAATACCGCCGTCCTTGCCGGCCTGCTGGGCTCCAGACCCGAAACCTGCTCGCCCGAAGTGCTGCCCTCGCTCTCCCGCGAGCCTGACGCGCGCCGCGAGGTGCGCATCGGCGGCAAGGTCCTGCATGTCGGCCTTGCCGACGTGACGTTCGGGCCGGTAATCCACGACGCGCCCTACAGCAACACCATGCGGGCCTTCCTGCTCGACGGCGCGGGCGCCCCGCTGCTTGAAGTGGAATATTATTCCGTGGGCGGGGGCTTCATTCAGTGGAAGGGCTGGACGCCCCCGGAACGCGGCAAGCCCGTTCACCCCTACGGCACCATGCGCGAACTACGCGCCCTGCTCGCCAAAACCGGCCTTACCCTGCACGAGCTCATCCTTGAAAACGAATCGGCCATTACCGGCATGAGCCGCCCCGACATCTTCGACCGCCTCGAAGACATCATGGACGCCATGTACGACAGCGTGCGGCGCGGCCTCGCGGCCACCGGCAAGCTGCCGGGGACCCTCGGCGTCTGGCGCAAGGCCGGCGGCCTGCTGGATCGCGCGAAGCAGCTCCCGTTCACCGTGGATCGCTTCCTTGCCAAGCTCAACGCCTACGCCTTTGCCGTGGCGGAAGAAAACGCCTCGGGCGGCGTCATCGTCACCGCGCCCACCTGCGGCGCGGCGGGCGTCATGCCCGCCCTGCTCTACGCCATGCGCAACGACATGAACATAGGCGGCCGCGCCCTGCGCGAGGGGCTGCTCGCCTCCGCCGCCGTGGGCTACCTCGCCAAGCATAACGCGGGCATCGCCGGGGCCGAGGTGGGCTGTCAGGGCGAAGTGGGCGTCGCCGCCAGCATGGGCGCCGCCATGCTGACGCACGCGCGCGGCAATAGCGTGGCCGTGGTGGAAAACGCCGCGGAAATCGCCCTGGAACACCATCTGGGCCTCACCTGCGACCCCGTGGGCGGCTATGTGCAGATTCCTTGCATCGAACGCAACGCCGTGGGCGCCGTCAAGGCCTACAACGCCTCGCTCGTCGCCACCTGCGAAGAGCAGCAGCACCACATGGTCACCCTCGACGCCGTTATCCGCGCCATGGGCGAAACCGGCAGGGAAATGAACTCGAAATACAAGGAAACCAGCGAAGGCGGGCTTGCCGTCAGCATTGTCGAATGCTGACGCGGCGTCGCCCATGAAAGGAATCGTTCCGGCGGGCGCGCCGGAGCGATCCTTTCGCACGCATCATAATGATCACCAGCGAGGCTGGCATCATGCATTATCTTCAGGGATTGCTCATGGGGCTTGCCTATGTGGCGCCCATTGGCGTGCAAAATCTTTTCGTCATCGATATGGCCCTGACGCAGCCGCGCAACCGCGCGTTGCAGGCGGCGCTGGCCGTCATCTTCTTTGACGTGACCCTGGCGCTGGCCTGCTTCTTCGGCGCCGGTCTGCTCATGAGCCGTCATACCTGGCTGCAACTGGGCATCCTGCTCTTCGGCAGCCTGCTGGTCATTGCCATCGGCATCAACCTGATTCGCGACGGTCTGAGAGCCCGCGCGGAAGAGATTCCGCGCCCCAGGCGCTCCTCGGCCGGCATTGTCGCCTCGGCCTGCGTGGCGACATGGTTCAACCCTCAGGCAATCATCGACGGCAGCATGGTGCTTGGCGCCTTTCGCGCCACCTTGCAGACGCAGGAGGCGTTCCTTTTCATTCTGGGCGTCGTCACGGCGTCCTGCCTCTGGTTCACCAGCCTGCCCCTGATCATTTCGCGCCTGCGCCGCCGCATTGCCGCCGTCTTCATGCAGCGGCTCAACCTTCTGTGCGGCGTCGTCATCATCCTCTACGGCGCCAAGCTCTTCATCGACTTCGCCCGCATGGCCCGCCCGTGACGGGTCGCGCCTTCCCCCGGGATACTCCAGAGCGTCTTCAGCTTGAAACGCGTTGCGCTTCAAGCCTCGCAGCCTATCGCTTCGCGGAAAAACCGCGTTTTTCCGCTCGCTTCTGGCCGGACGGCGCGCCGCCGCCCCGCGTTCCGCCTTTTTCAAGGACAAAACGCTCTAAAACCCTCCAGACCATAAAAAGAAACCTGTCCGACGACGCTAGTCGGACAGGTTTCTCTTTTTTGCGCCGGGGAGCGTTAAGGACAAAACGCTCTGGAAACGCACGTTGAAAAAAGGACATGAAAGAGCGGGTTTTGGGGAAGATGGGGGAGTTTGAGGGGGAAGGAACCCCTTTTTGCCGCGAGCAAAAGGGG
>CALUWU010000180.1 GCA_944324555.1 uncultured Desulfovibrio sp. | reverse complement strand
AAAGCGCGTTGGGGGAAGGATGGGGGGCCCGGGGGGAAGGAAACACCCTTGCGCGCCAGCCAAGGGGGGGTCCTTCCCCCCGGAAGAACTATGGTAAAAGAAACCCGACGCGCGCGGCGGCGCCTCAGCACTGCGCGCGGCAGCGGCGGCACTCCTTCAGCCAGCGCCGGCAGATTTCCTGCCCGGCCGCCGCGGCGGCGGCGCCCAGACGCCGGGCGTCTTCCCTGACGACGCGGGCATCGACGCCCGCCCCGGCCAGCTCGCAGCAGTGCCCGATCAGCCAGGATTCCATCCGCGTCGCGTCGGCCTCCACATGGAACTGGAGCGCCAGCTGCCCGAACCCCAGGGAAAAGGCCTGATGCGGCGTCAGCGCGCTGGAGGCCAGCAACCGCGCTCCCGGCGGCAGATCAAAGGTATCCCCGTGCCAGTGCAGCACCGGCGCGTCGCGCAGCGGCGCAAGCACGCCTTCGGCGGCCTCCGGCGTCAACGTCACCGAACCCCAGCCAATTTCCTTCTTCGCGCCCGGATAGACGCGCGCCCCGAGGGCGGCGGCCATGAGCTGCGCCCCCAGACAGACGCCCAGCAGCGGCAGCCCCGCCTCCAGACGCGCCCGCGTCAGCTCCAGCTCTTCCTTCAGAAACGGATAGCGATCCGCGTCGCCCACGCCGAGCGGCCCCCCCAGCACAACGGCGAGATCCGCCTCAAGCCAGGCGTTCCTGTCGTAACGGCAGCGCCCCCCGTCCCAGTATTCGATGGACGCGCCCTGTTCATGCAATACCGGCGCAAGCACGCCAAGATCCTCAAAAGCCACATGTCGCATAGCTATGCAATGCACTCTGTCCCCCAACGCGAAACCGTTTTCTCCTCTTGCGCGCCGCCGGATACGGCGGCCCGTCGCCGTCCGTCGCGAACGGACGACAATACTATCGCCCTTTTATGTCAAACGTGCGACAGAAAGGCTTCCGTCGCCAAATTTCCGCCCGAAAAAAACGACGGCCCCGCCAGGGGACGCCGTTGCGCCGGGGCGACCGGCGCCGCCGATCCGAAACGCCGCGTTCCCGCGCGGGCCGCGCGACCGCCCGAAAGGGCGCGCCGCCTCGCGGGGCGACCGGCCGCGCTCAACCGCGCGGCCCGGCTTCCAGAAGACGCAAATCTATCCGAATGTCCTCGCGCGGCAGCAGCCGCCAGTCAAAACGCGCCGCAAGCTCTCCCGGCCGGGCGTCCCCCGACGACAGACAGCCGGCCAGCCGCCCCAGCAGCCCCACCAGCTGTTGCGGCTTCCAGCCGCGATCCCGCAGGGACGCCAGCGTCATGCTTCCGTGCCGCTTGGCGAGGCGTTCGCCGTCCTGATCCAGCAGCAGGGGAAAATGCGCGTAACGCGGCTCGGGCAGCCCCAGCAGCCGCAACAGCAGCAGCTGGCGCGGCGTGGACGACAGGATATCGCGCCCGCGCGCCGCTTCGGTAACGCCCATGAGACCGTCGTCCACCGCCGCGGCGAGCTGATAGGCCACAACCCCGTCCGAACGGCGCAGCGCGAAATCGCCGCCGCATTCGGCCGGCGTCGCCGCCTGCGGCCCCATGACCGCGTCGTCAAAGCGCAGGATTTCGTCCGGGCAGCGCAGCCGCACGCAGGGGCGGCGCCCCGCCGCCAGCCGCGCGGCCCGCTCTTCGGCGCTCAGGCGGCGGCAGGTTCCCGGATAGGGAGCGCCCCGATCATCCACATGAGGCGCCCCGGCCAGCAGGCGCAGCTCCTTGCGCGTGCAAAAACAGGGGTACGTCAGCCCCGCGGCTTCCAGCGCGTCGAGCGCGGCCGCATAGACCGCCCCGCGCCGGCTCTGATAGAAAAATCCCCCGGCGGCGTCCGGCCTCCAGGCTCCGGCGGCCCCGGCGCCGGGCCAGGGCGGAACCTCGCCGCGCAGCCCCTCCGGCCCGTAATCCCAGTCCAGCCCGAGCCAGCGCAAATCGTTCAGCAGCGCGGCGACATACTCGGGGCGCGAACGCTGCGGATCTATATCCTCAATCCGCAGCGCCAGCTCGCCTCCCTGCGCGCGCACGCTGAGCCAGGCCAGCAGAAAGGCCCAGGCGTTGCCCAGATGCGGCAGCCCCGTCGGACTGGGCGCGAGCCGTCCCCGCACGCCCGCGGGCGGCGGCAGGCGCCAGTCCGGCAGGGGCGAGAACGCTACTTGTTCCACGGCATGCGCTTCAGCAGCAGCGCCAGACCGCAGAAACCCGTCAGCCCGGCAAAGGTCAGCCCGGCGCCCACAAAGACCGTCAGCCAGATCGCGGGGGACCAGACCGTACTCAGCAGCAGCCCCAGCAGCGACAGGCCGCCGGCGCCGATCTGAATCTGACGCTGCATGGACAGTTTTTTGCTTCCTTCCTCGACGGGCATGCCCGCCTGCGCCCAGGCGGCGACCCCGCCGTCGAGCTGCCACGCCGGCCCGCCGGCGACTTCCGCCAGCAGGTCGCCGCTTTCCCTGGTGCGCCGGCCGGAGCGGCAGCAGAAGACCACGGGCTTGTCCTCGGCGGAACGGGGCAGCGGCGCCCAGCGAATGATCGACAGGGGCGCGTTTTCCGCCCCGGGAACCCGCAGGGCGGCCACTTCGTCGGGCTCGCGAATATCCACGAGACGAATGGTTCCCTCTTCCATCCGGCGCCGCGCTTCCTGCGGCGCCATTTTCGGCAATTCCGTCATGCCAGATCTCCCTTCTTGCGATTTCGGCTGAAGCGAACCGCCCCGCGCGTCTTCGTCGCGGGGGGCCGCGCTATATCCACATCATTGCCATGGATTCCACTTCCATGAACAATCCCGGATGCCTGCCCTCGTTGAGCGGGCGCCCGCCCGACGGCGTCACCACAAAGGTATGCTCGACGCCCACCATGCCGTAGGGCGGCAGGGCGATTTTCGGCTCCAGCGCGACGACGACGTTTTCCTCGAGCGGCGCGTCAAAGCCCCGCGCCAGCGCGGGATATTCGTCCATTTCAAGACCGATGCCGTGGCCCACGAAGCGCGCCCTGTCCGGCCCCATGCCCATGAACGAATCCTCGTAGCCGCTGGCGGCGGCAAGGGCGCGGGCCTCGTCCCACAGGCCCGACGGCGCGACGCCGGGAAAGAGACGCGCGGCCAGCGCCGCCTCGACGGCCAGACAGCATTCCTGCGCGCGCCGCACCTCGTCCGGCAGCGGCGCGGCGGCTATCCAGAAGCACTGCGTGCGATCCGCCACATAGCCCTGAAGGGCAAAGGGCACGTCCACCGTAAGCACGTCGCCGGCGCGCCAGACAACCGAGCCGTTGCCGCCGAAGGGCATGGCGGCGGTCTGGCCCATGGCGCCCAGCGGCCCGTCAAAGGCGGTGGCGAGCAGGCCCGAGGCGCCGGCGGAAACGCAGCCGGGAACCGCGCGCCCGGGAGGGGTAATCCGCACAAGGCCGTCGTGCCCCGCCCGCCGGTAAAGCTCGTTTATCTTTCGGAACACGGTATCTTCGCGCATGCCGGGCAGGAGCCATTCTCCCAGCTCTTCGAGGCAGGAGACCTGCCGCCGTCCGGCCTCGGTCATGCGGGTAATTTCCCACGGCGTCTTGACCATGCGGGCCTGACGGACGACCGCGTCGCCGGAGACGAGCGAAACGCCTTCCAGACGCGATTGCAGCAGCTGGCCCGCGCTCCAGGTGATCCACGCCGTATCGACCAGCACGGGCGCATCCTTCGGCAGGGGCGCCCCGGCCTCGGCGCACAGGGCGGGCACGTCCCTGTACGAGCGATAGGACGCCAGCAGCAGGGAGGATTCCCAACCGGCGCGCTCCTGGGCGCGGCGCGTCAGCAGCAGCGGTTCGCCTTCGCGCGGCAGCCAGACCATCCCGGCCGCCAGCGTTCCCGAGGCGTAGAGGACGTTCACGTCGCCGAGCAGCAGCAGGCCGCCCGCATCCGGCGCGAGGCGCGCCATGCAGCTTTGCAGACGCGCGTGACGCGCATGTAACTCTTCTTTCGGCACCAGAGAGAGGCCGCTCAGATCCAGGCCCATAGACACCCCTTGCTTCAAGGTTCCCGCCGTTCATTTTCTCCAAAACGCCGCGTTTGACAAGCACCCCGGAGGGCTTCGGGGCCGGGGAGCGCTCTCCGGCGCGACGGGAGGGGGACGGCCCCGGCCCGGGGACGTCCGGCGCGGGCAAGAAAAAAGGGGCGGACCCGGAACGGGCCTGCCCCTGAAATCCCGCGTACGGGAATGGAATTAACGCTTCGAATACTGGTAACGGGCGCGAGCGGCGCGCAGGCCGTACTTCTTGCGCTCCTTCTTGCGGGCGTCGCGGGTAAGGAACCCGGCCTTCTTCAGAACGGGACGCAGGGAAGGATCGACCAGCAGCAGGGCGCGGGAAATGCCGTGACGCACGGCTTCGGCCTGACCGGCCACGCCGCCGCCCGCCACATTGACGCGCACGTCGAGCTTTTCAGCCATCTTGGTCAGCACCAGG
Organism: uncultured Desulfovibrio sp.; assembly: GCA_944324555.1. Taxonomy (GTDB): domain Bacteria; phylum Desulfobacterota; class Desulfovibrionia; order Desulfovibrionales; family Desulfovibrionaceae; genus Desulfovibrio. The sequence continues at coordinate 604 of CALUWU010000180.1, read as the reverse complement.
GGCTGACGGACGACCATCTGCAGGGTCTTGCGGGGGAAATAGTCTTCATAGGAGCGGCCGTTCACCGTGATGTTGCCGGCGCCGGCATAGATGCGGGTACGGGCGGTAGCGGTCTTGCGACGGCCGGTGCCGTATTCGAATTTGTCGCTCATGGCGTGAACTCCTTAGTAGGGCAGGGTCAGGGGCTGCGGATTCTGGGCGGCGTGCGGATGTTCGGCGCCGGCGTAGATCTTCAGCTTCTTCAGCATGGCGCGGCCCAGACGATTCTTGGGCAGCATGCCGCGCACGGCGGCCATCAGGACGCGTTCGGGCTTGTCGGCCAGCATGTCGCCAAGCGCGGTGGTCTTCAGACCGCCCACCCAGCCGGAGTGGCGGTAGTACTTCTTGTTGGCCATCTTGGTACCGGTGACCTTGATCTTTTCGCAGTTCACCACCACGATAAAGTCGCCGTTATCCATATGGGGGGCGAATTCGGGCTTGTGCTTGCCGCGCAGGCGATGGGCGATCTGGCTGGCCAGGCGGCCCAGCACCTGATCCTGAGCGTCAACCACGAACCAGTCGTGCTTGATGTCTTTCGGGGTAGGGCTGAACGTCTTCATGGACT
>CALUWU010000179.1 GCA_944324555.1 uncultured Desulfovibrio sp. | reverse complement strand
ACTCTTTCCCTACACGACGCTCTTCCGATCTGGGGTTCCCCTCCCCCAACGACCAAACCACCCCATTGCGATTACTGGGCTTCGACTATCATGGTAGCGCCTACGCGGAGGGCGCTTTCATCGACGTTATTCCAGCGTTTGAGGTCGTCGACGGAGACGTCGTAGCGGCGGGCGATATTCCAGAGGCTGTCGCCGGGGCGCACGGTATAGGTCGCGCGTTTTCCCTTGCGAGAGGACTGGGGCGAGCCGAGACGGCCGGAGGGATTTTTTCGTTCGGCGACGACCACGGTTCCGGGGATGCGGAGACTCTGGCCGACGCGAAGGGCTCCGGGGTTTTTGATATCGTTGGCTTCCTGAAGGTCGGCAACGCTCACGCCGTATTTTCTGGCCACGCCGTAAAGAGTTTCATTAGGTTGCAGGATATGATTTTTCCCGGACGAGGCCACGGCGGCGGGCGCGGGACGACGTTCGCGCGCGGACTCGCGGGAACTGCCGCCGCCCTGCCGGTTGACGGCTGAGGCCGTCATATTGACAGTACGGGGCACAAGCACCATGTCTCCGGCGTAGATGGAATCCGCGCCGGGGTTGACGGCTTTCAGGCGGGCGACGGGAACGCCGCTGCGCTTGCTGATCTTGGCCCAGCTGTCGGCGGAGGTTTGCACCTTCTTGGGCTGCCACTGGGCAAAGGCGGTGCTTCCCGGACCGCGCAAAAAGGCCGTCGCCTGCTGCTCCACGCGCTGGGGCACATAGACAAAGGTCGTGCGTTCGGTGGAGGTTATGGGACGACGGTGATGGCGGTTCATGGCCACGAAGTCTTCCCAGGTCATGCCGCAGGCGCGGCTCAGACCCATGAGGTCGGTGCCGGGGCGCGCGGTGAAACGCAGCACGAGGGGCGCGGCTTCGGGGCGGATGGGTTCAAAGCCGAGTTGCGGCAGATTCCGCATGATCTTGGTAATGGCGATAAAGCGCGGGACGTATTGCTTTGTTTCGTCGCGCAGCTGCGCCTTCTCGTCAAGAAGCTGATTCCTCTGACAAACGCCATAGAAATTGCGCGTTCCGGTACCTTCCATGGCGCGCCGCATCTTGCCTTCGCCGGCGTTATAGGCGGCGATGGCCGTAGGCCAGTCGCGGAAGTCGTCATAGAGTTTTTGCAGGTAGTCGGCGGCGGCTTCCGTGGCCCGGTAGGGATCGAGACGTTCGTCCATCCACCAGTCCTGATTCAGGCCGTATTTCATGCCGGTGTAGGGCATGAACTGCCACGCGCCGGCGGCTCCGGCCCGCGAAAGGGCGTCGGGCCTGTAACCGCTTTCGACGATGGCGAGGTAGGCGAGGTCTTCCGGCATGCCGCGGGTGCGAAATACCTTGCGGGAATAGGCGAGGTAGTTTTCCGCGCGCTTGGAAAAGACCTTCATGGTCGGCCGGCCCTTGTTGAGAAAGTGCTTGTACTGGAGGGTTACCTCCTGCATGGCGTCCGGCGGGATATTCCGGTCTATGGGGCCGGAGGTTTGCAGCGCGGCCTGCTCGGCCGGCGACAATTGCACCGCGGCTTCTTCCGCGGAAACGTGAATGGAAACTTCGTCGTCAATGCTCCCCCCCTGCCGGGCGCTGCAACCCGCCAGCAACGCATACGCCAGAAAAAGGCATAAGCCGTGCCTCCAGAGACGCTGCGCCCCGCTCCGGGCGGTCTCTTTTCGCATACGATCTCCCTTGTCGCCGTATGGCGACGCTGGACGCCCTGCCGCGCAGGACGCCTTGCCGTTTTGATCAGGGGCGGGCCCGACCCGGCCTCAAGGCAGGCCGCGTCGACGCCGATTGAGGAAAAGCGCGGTGCGTAGTACCGTCCGAAAAAAATCGAACGCCGCGCCTTGCGGCGCATTTCAAGGAGTACGCATGCCGTCCGACGCTTCTCCCACTCCCCTTTTGCCCGGCCTGAAGCCGGTGCTTGAATTGCTGCACGACGATCCCCAGCGCATTGATCATCTTTTTTGCAAGAAGGGTCTGCGCGGTCGTGAAATCGCGGAAATACAGGACTGCTGCCGCCGTGCGGGGATTCGGTATACGCTGATGGAGCCGCAGGCTCTCGACCGACTGTGCCGCGACGCGGGCGCGACGGAAACGGCGCATCAGGGCGTTGTCGCCCGTTTGTGCGTCACCAGCTTTCAGCCGCTGGAGAAGTTGCTTGCCGACGCCGTGCGAGCGCCCCTGCCCATGCTGTTCGCGCTGGATCAGGTGCAGGACCCCGGCAATGTGGGCACGCTCTGCCGGACGCTCTACGCGCTGGGATGCGCGGGCGTTATTCTTCCCCGGCACAACAGCGCCTATCTTGGCCCGGCGGCCCGGCGTTCCGCAGCCGGGGCGCTGGAGCGACTGCCGGTGGCGCGGGTGACGAATCTTGCCCGCGCGCTTGACGAGGCCGAGGAGGCCGGCTTTGCCATTTACGGCGCCGGGCTGCGGCAGGATTCGCTGAACGCATTCGAGCGCGCGCCGGTTCTGCCTGCCGTGGTTGTGCTGGGGAATGAAGAAAAGGGCTTGCGGCCGGGCGTAGCCAAACGCTGCGCCCAGATGGTGCATATTCCCTTTGCCCGTCCCTTTGATTCGCTGAACGTGGCGCAGGCGGGCGGCATTCTCGCGGCGCTTGCGGCCCGCTCCTACGGCAGGAAATAAGGGCCGTCATTCCGGCCCCTGCCGTACAGGGCCTTTCAAAAGGGAAACCCGGCGGCGACCCCGCCCGGGGGAAGTCCCCACTTCTCTCGGGCGCGCGCCCGAAGCTCCGCAAGAGCGGAGCCGGTCGCGAACGAGTACGCCGCGCAAGGGTCCCTCTTCGCCGGACGCGAGGCGTCCGGCCCTTTCTTTGCTGACTCCGACAAAAGAACGCCGAAGCCATGAGGGCTGCGCCTCCGGGCGCGCCCCGTGCGGATCGATCCCCGCCTCCCGATGGGTATTCGCGCGGCGCGACATGCGACCAGGCGGCGAACGCCCTTGCGGGAATCGTCCTTATCGCCGTGGAGGTACGGGCGCCCGTACCCGCGGCGTTTGCGTGTTCGCCCGACCAGCGCTTTGCCGGGCGTTCCGACGGCGCCCTTGCGGACGCCGTTTTCCCCCCTGCCCTTTCCGTTGTTCCGACAATGCATTTCGGCGCGCGAGCGTCCAGAAAGGCGTTTGCCGACGCCCCTCTCTCCCGGTGCGCGTGCCGTACGCGCACGAGGGGCAACAGCAGAAAAGACCGCAAGGCGTTTGCCTTACGGGGGGCTCCTTATTGCTGAAGATGCGTAGAACATACGCACTTTTTGCTTTTTGCAAAAGCCCCTCTTTTTTTTACACAAAGTCTAAAATGCAGTTATCATGGCGAAAACAAAAGACTTTTTTTCGATTTTATAAAATTTTGTCAAATTTTCATTTTTCTTGCGCAACTGCAAGAAAATGTATACTATTTGTATAGTTAAATTCTCTAGTATTTTTAATAGATACATTTTGCAGTATTTTTTTCTTTATCAGGAGAGTTTTTCAGTTACAATAAATCTAGAAATTATTGTAATAAAGTATAAATATTCTATCAAATCAGGCTGTTTCAGACATAATTTCCGGCGCCGGCGCCCTCCGCGGAAGGTTACCGGCGGCGCCCGGCGGACGACGCCGCCCGCCGAAGTTTCGCGCCGGAACATCGGCGCAAGACGCCGTGAGAGCCTCCCCGGCCGGAAACGCGCGTAACCGTCCCGTCAACGCGCGTCGCCCGGAACCGGAAAAAAGCCCCCCGGAAAGGCGCGTTCCCGGCGCCGCCTCTCCCCTTTCGCGCGCCGCTCCTGAAACGCCGCACAGACGCAAGGACGCCGATCACAAGACTGTGATCGGCGTCCTTGCGTCTGCCGGAAACGCGCTCCGGCCTTTCTTTCCCCGTAACCAAAAGCAAAGTCCGCCGGGCCCAAGGGCGACCGGCGGACTTTGACAGCAGTGCTGAGGGGTTTCCCTTCCCCCCAAATATGAAGAGCGTTAACAGCCCCTAGAGCAATTTCAAACCATACGGCCTGTCATTT
>CALUWU010000178.1 GCA_944324555.1 uncultured Desulfovibrio sp. | reverse complement strand
AAGCGCGCTGGGGAAGGGATGGGGGGCTTGGGGGGAAGGGAAACCCCTCTCGCGCTAGCAGAGGGGTTTCCCTTCCCCCCAAAGAATACGAAGAGAGCCAACAGCCCCTAGCCGGCTTTCCCGCCTTCGGAACGCTCGAACGCCGACGGCGGACGCCAGCGCCAGAGAAGCGCCAGCAGGGGGAGCAGGCCGGCGATTTCGGCGATTTCGCGGGGCAGAAACTGTCCGAGACCGTACCAGAGGCCGACGCTCGCCGCAATGACGCCGAGCATGAGCCCCCATTGTTTCCCGGTCATGGGGCGGGCCGTCGCCTGAAAGAAAGAGACGGTCAGAATGGCGACCCAGACCTTGGTGACGGTGAGGGCCAGCGCCGCGCCCTCAAGGGGCATCTGCGGAATGAGCCAGAAGCAGCAGAAGACGTTGACCGCCAGACCGCTCAGGTAGAACCAGAGCAGCAGCACGTGCCGCCGCATGCCGATCATGGCGTAGGCCGCCAGATTATGCAGGAAGGCCGTGGCCAGACAGGGCGTCAGCAGGCGCTGCGCCGTGACGGCGCTCTTGAGGTGCTCGCCGTAGATAAGGGGAAAGATGCGATCGTTTTCCACGCAAAGCACGTAGATCATGGGCAGGGCCGCCGCCCAGAGGGAGCGGGCCGTCTGCCCCGCCAGCGCGCGGAAGGCGTCGCGGTTGTCCTTCCAGAGCTTTGAAAGCATGGGAAAGATGACCTTGCCCAGCAGGGCGCTGGAGATCATCATGGAAAGCCCTTCCACCATTTCCCAGGCGACGCCGTAGGCGGCGACGGCGTCCTCGCCGCCGTAGTCCTTGAGAAAGAAGAGGTTGAGCTTGTTGTAGAACATGGAGCAGGCGGCCATGCAGGTAAAGACAAGGCCGCTTCGCATGCGATGGGCCAGATCGAGGAACTGCCCCCAGCCGAAGCGGACAAAGGGGTTGCGCCCTATGGCCCGCACGGCGAAGGAGAAACAGAGGGTCGATTCGACCGCCTTGTAGAGCGCCACCACCAGCGGCGGCGCTCCCAGAAGAAAGGACACGATGCCGAAGCCGATGCCGAGCACGGCCGCGGGAATGCGTATCCGCATTTCCACGTCCTGCCGTCCCCGCGCCTGACAGAGCGCGAAGAAGGTATCGCTGACGCCGTCGATGCCGAAACCGGCCGCAATGCAGAGCACGATCAGCCGCAGCTCGGGCGAATAGTTGTCCTTGGCGGAAACAATCGCCCAGGCGACGCCGAGAGCGACGAAGAGCAGCGCGCACTTCAACCAGAGGACTTCGCCCAGCAGCACCGTCGGCCTGGCGTCGCGGCGGGAGAAGGACGAGAGCAGGAACTCGTTCAGCCCTACATCCGCCGCGGTCTTGACCAGATAGCCGTAGCCGAGGGCCAGCATGATCTGGCCCAGCAGAAAGGGATCGTTGCGCGACAGCAGGATGGTGAACAGGGTCCACGACAGATCGCGCGTCCACTGCGCCCCGAGAATGTAACCGAGGCGTCGCGGGATGCTTTTCAGCTTCATGAGCGCCTACTTGGCAGCGAAACGCACCACGGCCTTGTAGCCGGGCTTGAGTTCAAAATCAGGATTGGGCACGCTCAGCTCGACGGTATAGTAGGACGGATTGGAAACGTTCATGTCGCTGGCCGTCCAGGAGATTTCCGACACGGTGGCGGCAAAGACCTTGTCGCGCAGGGACGCGATGGAGACCTCGGCCTGATCGCCCACGGCGATATTGGAAAGCTCCCCTTCGTAGACGGGCACCTGAATGACGACCGGATCAAGTCGGCCGACCATGACCACCTGCGCGCCGCGCGGCAGGAGCGAACCCTCGCTGACGACGCCTTCTACGGCAAGCACATGCCCGCCGAGGGGGGAGGTCAGCACCAGCTGGGACGGCAGGGCCATGCCGGGTTTCAGGGGCTCCTCGAAGGATTCCTGAATTTCAGCCAGACGGCGCTGGAAATTGGCGTCGTTCTTCCGCATGGTCACGCGCAGGAGCTCGATGCGCTGCTGAATGGAGGTCACGTCCTGTTCAAGACGGTTGAGGGCCTGCTGCGAACCGAGCCCGCTGGCCGCGAGCTGCCGGGCCTTGTTCCGCTGGGCGATGGTTTCCGCCAGACTGGACTGGAGCTGAAGCAGATTGCTCTTGATGCCGTCGTTGTTGCCGCCCATGCTCAGTTCCTGGGCGAGCTGGCGCTCGTCGGCGACTTCCAGATGATAGCGCAGCAGCGGGTCGCCCTTCTTGACGCGGTCGCCGGGATGCACCAGCACCTCGTCGACGATGCCGCTGAACGGCATGACGGCCATGCGCGTCACCGTGGCCACGACCTTGCCCGTGGCGCGGGACACTTCCGCCGCGGCGACCGGATACGCCGTCGCCAGCAGGCAGGCAAGAAGGACTATGCTCGTCAGGCGGCAAAGGATTTGCGCGGCCATACTATTCAACCTCCTTGGCGGGCTGCCCGAGGAAATACTCCTGCAACATCCCGGAAACAAACATCCATTGCAGCTTGGCCAGCTCAAGACCCTTTTCGGCTTCGATCAGGGCCACCTGCGCGTTGATCATGGCTTCGTGGGCGCCGGTCACGACCGGCAGCGTCGTCAGGCCTTCGTTGAAGGAAATCTGCGCTTCCTTGAAGCGCATTTCCGCCGTTTCAAACTGCACCCTGACAAGGCGAAGGTTGGTTTCGGCAAGCGCGACGTTCTGCTCCGCCTGCAACCATTCGTTGGAATAGTCCGTGCGGGCGTTGGCCTGCTTGTGGAAGGCCTGCGCCTTCTTCATGCGGGCCGTCTGCACGCCCCGGTAACGGCGCCCCCAGTCGATGAGCGGAAAGTCGAAATAGAGGTGCAGGAAGGTGTCTTCCTCGCCGTTGGCGGGCTGGTACTGCCCCGCCGGAGGATAGCGGTTCATCTGGAGCGTCATGTTGGGCACGTATTCGGCCCAGGCGACCATGATATTATAATCCGCCAGCTTGATCTGACCGCGCAGGAGATATTGATCCTCGGTCAGGGCCCAGCGTTCTTCCCAGTTGAGCCGGCGGCCGTCGAAGCGCTCGATCAGCGGGCGCACGCTGCCCGAGTCCACGGCCAGCCGCTGCCGCGGATCGACCCCCGCCAGAATCTTGAGCTGCGTCAGGAGCATGGTCTCCTGCATCTTGCCCTTTTCCAGGGCCAGCTCGGTTTCCTTCAGATGCTGTTCCGCCACGTTGCGTTCAACGCCCTGCCGCCCGTCAACGGACTCGACCTGCCGCCAGAATTCCAGCGAGGACTTGCTCTGACCGGGCAGCGCCTCGGCCACGGCGTTGATGCGGCGCCGGGCGTCCAGTTCGGTATAGGCCGTGGCGATGCGGTAAATGGCCTGCCCCACGGCCTTGCGGTGCGAGGAAAGGGCGAGGTTGGCCATCAGCTCCTGGGCGGAATGCTCGAAATAGGTGCGAATGGGATTGGGAAAGGCGGTGTAAAAACCGATTTCGTAGTCCGTCTGCCCGTAGTCCTTGGGCTTGTCCGGCTCGTTCTTGTTGAAGCGCGTCAGGTTGTTGGAGACGGTCACGGTCATGCGGGGCTCGGGAATGTACTTCCATGCCGCATCCGTGCGCGCCAGACGCTGAATTTCCAGCTCCACCGCGCTGTTCACCAGCAGGGGAGACTGCTGGATGGTCAGAAAGACGCACTCTTCAAAACTGAAGGTCTTGGCGGGATCGTACAGATTCGGAATGGCCGCTTCAAGCTTGGCCTTCTGGCTTACCGGTACCCCGGGCGCCTCGTCCAGCCAGTGCTTCGCGGGCAGCTGCGGCGAGTCGATCCCGGCCTTGTTGGAGGCGCATCCCGCGCCGCCCAGCAGGACGCCAACCAGCGCCGCCGCCGCAAGACGCGCGAGGCGTCGTTTATGTCTTTTCATAGTGTCCCCTTGTCCCCGTCAGCAAAAGGTATCGCGCCTTGCCGCCGGCGCGTCGCGCGTCCGGAGAATCGCCGCGCGCTTCCGGCCGATCAGGCCGTTGCAGCCGCCTGCAACGCCGTCACGGCGTCAAACTGCAAATGATTGACCGTCGCCAGCACGACGCCGTCGGCGTCCACGGCCTGCGCGTCGTAGCGCGCGAGGCGCTCGTCCATCCAGCAGCGGCGCACGCGCAGCAGCACCGGCCCGCGCGCCGCCGCGGGCGCGGCAAAGCGCAGGAAGCCCACGGCGCCAAGGCGCCATGCGCCGCGCGGGCTTTCGATATCGCCGGGCGCCAGGCCCGCCGCGGCGCGCGGGCCGTCCCCGGGCAGCAGCCCGAGCGACACGGCCGCCGCCTGCGCCAGCGCTTCGAAGATCGCGACGCGACCTGTATAGCCCGTCCCCGGGGAAAGCGCCAGCGCCGAGGCTTCCTCGCTCATGACGGCGTCGCAGGCGATATCGTCCGAAACGGAAAAGGCGCGCAGCAGGCGCCAGTCGGCGCCGTAACCGCGGCGCCGGTAAAATTCTTCCAGCAGGGCCTCGCCGCCCATCGCCCGCGGCATGTCCGCCGGCCAGAGCGGCGGCAGCGCGGCGCTGCCCGCGCCCATGAGGAGCACGGCGCGGGCGACGGGAGAAGACTGCCTGCCCCGGCGGCCGTTGGCGGAAATGTCGCGCACGTTCAGCGCGGCCGGACAGACGCGGGCCATGGCGCCGTCGTGCCGCAGCCACTGTCCGGCGCGGACCTCGAACTCCGCCTCGCGCGTGACGCCGGGCGGCAGCAGCGGCGGCGCGGCAAGACGCACGTCCGAAAGGCCGATGGGCGAAAGCCAGGGCAGAAAGATCGATCCGGCCTCCAGCAGCGCCTGAAGGCTCCGGCTCGGGGGCAGCCAGGGAACGCCCCCCTCCGCGCCGCCGTGACCGGCCAGCGACGGGTCCGCGAAACGGGAAAAGTGACACTGCCCCCGCAGTTCCGAGGCGCGCGCCTCTTCTCCGTCGCCCGCCCGGCAGAAGACCAGCGGAAAGCGCTCCGGCCTGTCGGCCACGAAGGGAACGGGCGGCGAGGCCGGCGAGGCCGTGGCGGCCCGCGCCCAGCAGATGCGCTCCCGCCCGCCGCAGGCCAGTTCGCGGGAAAGCAGATCGCCAAGCTCGCGCGGCGCCGGCGGCGCGCCGTCGTCCCAGAGGCGCAGCAGCCGGAAAGGCACGCCGAGCCGGTCGGCCCGCGCCGCAAGATAGCGTTCCACGGGCGCGTCGTCGGCGGCGTCGCCCCGCGAAAGCACATGACGCAGCAGGCAGACATAGCGCGTGTTCGCGGAAAGCAGTTCCTCAAGGCCGGGCAGATCCGTCGCGTCGGCGCGCGCGGCCACCACAATGAGCCCTTCCGGCATGCCGGCGGCCTCGATCAGTCGCCGGGCGGCGACGGCGTCGGAGGCCGCCGAGGCGACGTCGTCGGAAAGCAGTACCTCCGCCCCCAGCCGCCGCAGCGACGACGCGGCGCCGGCCAAAAGGGGCGGCAGCACGAGACGCGGCCCGAAGGGGGCCAGCCCGGCCACGGCGTCGAGCGCGCGCGCCGTGGCCGCCTCGTCGAAAAAGCCGATCGGCAGCAGGGCCAGCGTCTGCCCGGGGCGCATGTCCAGCCCCAGCCCGCAGGGATCGGCGGGCAGGGCCGGCGCCTCTTCCAGAAGCCGTTCCGGCGCGTAGCGCAGCAGCGGAGGCCGCGCGCCGCGCCCGGGCTTTACCGCGCCGGCGCGGGGAACGGCGCCCCCGGCGGGCGGCAGGCCGCCCAGCACGCGGGCGAGATCGCCCACCGTGACCGCCTGCATGAGCGCGTCGAAATCGACCTTCTGCCCAAGGCGCTCCTCGGCCTGCTGAATGATCATGGGAAAGCGGCTGGAACGCAGGGCGAGATCGTAGCGCAGATCCATGTCCGGCCGCAGGGAGGCCACGGGCCGCCCGCTGGCCTCGGCCAGCAGTTCAAGCACAATCCTGCCGTTGGGGCCCAGATCGGGCGCGGGAACCGCGGGGGCGGACGGCGGGACGGCGCTCTCGTCCGCCGGTTTCGCCTCGCCCGCGCCCCGGGACGCGGCGACCGCGCGCAGGGTGGCGCGCGGCAGATGCCCCAGCGCGTACAGGCGGGCGCAGGCCTGACGCATGCTTTCCAGCTCGCGCCCCTTGCGCGCCGCCGGAATGCAGCGCGCCTGCGGATCGCAGTCCTGCGTCAGGCCGCACATGGTATCCTGCGGCCCCAGTTCCAGAAAGTCCGTGATGCCGTCGCGCGTCCGCATCTGCTGGACGCACTCCACCCAGCGCACGGAATTTTCGTCCAGATCGGCGATATATTCGCAGATGCGCGGCTGTTCCCCCGGATAGAAGCCGGTGGTGATGCAGCTCAGCAGGGGCACGCGGGGGGCGCGCATTTCCAGCGCGTTGAGCCGCCGCAGGGAAAGATCGCGCAGAACGCGCATGCTGGGATGGTGAAAGGCCAGCGTCACGTTGAGCATGATCGCCGGAATGCGGCGTTTCCGCAGGCTCTTGCGGGCCTCCATGAGCATGTCGCGCGGGCCGCTGACGATGAACTGCTGCGGCGTATTATAATTGGAAACGTAAAGCGACGGCCAGGCGCGGCGCGCCTCCTCGATGACGTCCGCGCCCGCGTGAACGGCCATCATGCCGGTATCGCGGGCGGCGCGGGCTTCCAGCTCGGCCATGTGGGTGGCGCGCGTGTCCAGAATGTACCAGGCCACTTCCGGCGCGTAGACGCCCGCGAAGCACAGGGCCATGAGTTCGCCGAGACTGTGGCCGCACATGAGGGACGGCGTCAGCCCCAGCGAGGCGAACACGCTCCACTGCGCGTATTCCAGAAGAAAGAGATAGGGCTGCTGCCAGCGCGTCAGGCCGATGCGCTCCACGTCGCTTTCGTCCATGAGGGAAAGCACGTCCCAGTCGGCCACGGCGGCGATGCGGTCCATGGCCGCGCGGGCGGCGGGAAAGGCGTCGTAGAGTTCGCGCCCCATGCCGGGCCAGACGCTGCCCTGCCCGCAGCACATCACCGCCAGACGCGACGTCGCCGACGAGGGCGACAGCCAGACGCCGCGTTCGGCCAGAGCCTGCAGGGCCTCGGGCGACGGCGTTCTCCCCAGCAGCGGCAGGTGCTGCCGCCAGAGAGGATCAAGACTGCCAAGGCGCCAGAGTTCGCCCTCGTGGGGCACGTCCGCGTAGCGCACGCCGTCAAGACAGATTTCCTCCGGCGCGTTCCGCTCCGCCAGAGAACGCGGGCGCAGCAGCCAGCAGCGCGGCTCCGGCGTTCCGTCCAGCAGGAGGGCGCATCCGCCGGCCATGCGCTCGGCCCGTTCGGCCACCGCCGCCCAGTCGCGGGGAACGACCGCCGCCGCGCCGCAACCGGCGCGCGCCGCGTCGTCGCGCCAGGCGTCCGGCGCGCCCTCGCACAGCCAGACGGACGGACGACAGCCGGGCAGCCGCCCCTGCGCCGCCGCAACGGCCGCGGACACGACGTCGCCAGCGGCGACGCCCTCCAGCGGCACGGTCTCGACCGCAAAAGAGGGAAAGAACGGGGGAACGCGTGTTTCTTGCATGTTGCTATCCATTAAGAGCATTTTTAGTTTGAAATGCTTCGCATTTCAAACCATACGGCCTGTCGTTTCGCGGAAAAACGCGGTTTTTCCGCTCACTTTGGGCCGGGCGGCGCTATGCCGCCGCCTCGCGTTTCACCTTTTTCAAAGGTGAAACGCTCTATTGACAAAAAGCTCTAGCGTTCAGGACGCGGCGCGACCGGCGGCGGAGGCGGAGGCAGTTGACGCCCCTTCTTGCCCGGCCCCGCGGGGATCATGGCATAGCGGTAAATTTCATGAATTTCCCTGTCATATCCGGGATAGAGCCCCTTGGTCATGCCCAGCACGATATGCGCGCCG
>CALUWU010000177.1 GCA_944324555.1 uncultured Desulfovibrio sp. | reverse complement strand
ATGCGCGGGTTTTGGGGAGGATGGGGGAGTTTGAGGGGGAAGGGACCCCTTTTTGCCGCAAGCAAAAGGGGTCCCTTCCCCCTCAAAAACAAGGAACGCCGATCAGCCTTTCCTGACGCGGTCGAGCGCCGCGTCGAGGGCGGAGGTGTAGAGGAGGGTGTCCACGCCCACGGCGACGAAGGTCGCGCCCCAGTCGAGGAAGCTGCGGGCCACCTGAGGATCGACGGCGAGCGTGCCCGCGGCCTTGCCCGCGGCGACGATCTTGCGGGTAAGGCTTTCAAAGAGGGCCAGCATGGCCGGATCGTCGGCCCGGTCGGGGTAGCCCATGGAGGCGGAGAGGTCGGCGGGGCCGATAAAGACGCCGTCGATGCCTTCCACGGCGAGAATTGCATCCACGTTTTCCACGGCCGTGCGGCTTTCGACCTGCACAAGCAAGCAGAGCTCCCGCTCCACGTCGCGCATGTAGTGGGGGATGCGGCCCCAGCGCGACGCGCGGGCCACGACGGCGCCCACGCCCCGGACGCCCGTCGGGGGGTAGCGGAAGGCGGCGACCATGTCGCGGGCCTGTTCCGCGGTATCAATCATGGGCAGGAGCAGGGTCTGGGCGCCGATGTCCAGCGCCTGCTTGACGTTGGGCGCGGTGGATTCGACGGGGCGGATGATGGGATGACAGCCGTACGGGGCCACGGCCTGCAACTGGGCGCAAAGGTTTTCTATGCTGTTGGGGGCGTGTTCCCCGTCCAGCAGCATCCAGTCGTAGCCGGAGGTCGCCGCAATTTCCGCCATGTAGGGGTTGGCCGAATCCATCCAGAGGCCGAATTGCGGCTTGCCCGCCTTGAGGGCGGCCTTGAATCCGTTGTGGGGGAGCTGCATTGTCTTGTGTCCTTTATGAAAGAAGTATCGTGTTGATCCTTCGCGGCCGTCGCCCGGGAGTCGCCCCGAGCCCCCGCCGGAAGGAGACGGAGCGTCAGCGGGTCTGCTTCAGGCGCAGGGCCAGAATGGCGACGGCGCCAAGGAGGGTTATGGCGGCCAGGACGAGAAGCCCCGCGACGTCGCCTCCAAAGAAGGAATCGGCATGGGCCTTGATATTCGGGGCAAGGAAGCCGCCGAACGCGCCGAACATGTTGATGAAGCCGATGCCGGCGGCGAGGGCCGCGCCCGCGAGCAGGCTTGTGGGCATGATCCAGAATATGGGCTGGACGGCGATGAAGCCGACGGCGGCGAAGCAGAGGGCGATGATGGCGACGCCGGGGCCGCTGAGGGCCGAAAGACCGATGCCGAGCCCGGCGGCCAGCATGCAGGCGGCCGCCGTGAACTTGCGTTCGCCCGTCTGGTCAGACCAGCGGGGAATCCACCATGTGCCGACGAGGGCCGCGATCCAGGGAATGGCCGTGACGAGGGAGGCCTTGAAGCCGACATGCTCGCCGATAAGGGCGGCCACCTGCGTGGGCAGATAGAAGATAAGGCCGTAGACGCTGATCTGAATGATCATGTAGATGATGGCCAGATGCCAGACCCGGGGATTGCGCACGGCGTCGGCAAGGCGCGCGGTAGTCTTGGCGTTTTCTTCGTTTTCAAGGGCGGAGCAGAGGGCGGCGCGTTCCTCGCCGGAGAGGAATTTCGCGCTTGCCGGGCCGTCGTCCAGATAGAAGAAGGTGAAGACGCCCGCGAGCATGGCAAGAAAGCCTTCGATGATGAACATCCAGAACCAGCCGGGGTGGCCCAGAAAGCCGTGCATTTCCAGCAGGGCGCCGGAAAGGGGCGACCCCAGCGTGAAGGCCAGGGGCGCGCCCATGTAGAAAAGCCCCATGACCGCGCCGCGGTTGCGCTGGGGGAACCACTGCGAGGTCAGGTAGATCATGCCGGGGAAAAAGGCGGCCTCGGCCGCGCCGAGGATGGTGCGGACGGCAAGGAATTTCCATTCCGTATCGGCAAAGGCCATGCCGGCGGAGACAATGCCCCAGATGATGGTGGTGCATCCAATCCAGGTGCGCGCGCCGATCTTTCGCATGAGCAGGTTCGCGGGCACGCCGAGAAAGGCGTAGGCGGCGAAGAAGATGCCCGCGCCAAGGGCGAAGGCGTGTTCGCTCAGGCCGGTGTCGAGCATGTAGGACTGCTTTGCGAAACCGATATTGGAACGATCAAGAAAGGCGAGGATGTAGAGCAGCAGCATGAAAGGCACAAGCCGGCCGCGTGTCCTCTTGACAATTTGGGAAAGGTCGGTTGCCATAGGGGTCTCCTGATGCCTGACCGTTGTTGTGGAACGCAGGGTCTGCGAGGGAGAGCGCCGCCGGGATTGCCGTCCCGGCAGCGCGTTGTTTTTGCTGTCCGTTCCCCTTGCCGGGGGAACGGGTCTTTCCATTCGTTCGGGGCTCTCTTCTTGCCGGAAGGGAGCCCTTCGTCTTTCGGCGTCGGGGCGCCGGAGACGCGCGGGTTCCGCGGGCGGCTTCAGCCGCGGAAGAAAAGGCGGCGCCGGCCAGAGCGTCTTGCCTTTGTTTCCGCGAAACGACAGGCCGGGAAAAGGTTCTAGTGCGTATAGGGGCGCTCAAGGCCGCATTCGCGGTTGAGCTCCACGCCGAAGCCGGGCTTGTCCAGCGTTTCCTTGGTGATGCGGCCGTTGACCGGCACGGGTTCGCCGATGAGCGCGGGGTCGAACTGCGGCCGCACGGAGGCGCAGTCGGGGC
The DNA here is from genome assembly GCA_944324555.1 of uncultured Desulfovibrio sp. GTDB lineage: Bacteria > Desulfobacterota > Desulfovibrionia > Desulfovibrionales > Desulfovibrionaceae > Desulfovibrio. The sequence continues at coordinate 276 of CALUWU010000177.1, read as the reverse complement.
TTGTCATAAGATATTCGCTGAACGGGGTGTTGGTGAAGGTGATGACGGCGTGGTGCGAGTAGACGGACGAGCCGTGCGGCACGACGAGCTGGCCGCGCGCCTTGGCGATGGCGGCGATTTCCACTAGCGTGGTGATGCCGCCGCCTCGCGTTTTTACTTTCTTCAACGCTAAAACGCTCCAGATTTGCGTAACAGACATGTTTGCTGTGCTGGAATGTCTGTATCATTGGTGCACAGGCGGGAGGGCTTGCGTCCGGCCGTCTGTTACGCGCTCTG
>CALUWU010000176.1 GCA_944324555.1 uncultured Desulfovibrio sp. | reverse complement strand
ACGTGATGCGTACGGCCCAGTCCGGTACGGCCGCCGCCCTCAAGGCGGTGCAAACGGTGAAAGGGAGGTAAGGCGGCATGGCCAGCAAGATAGGCGTCTATTTTGACCTGCAAAACATCGGCGGCGGTCTCGACGTTGAGGCGCTTGCCGGGCAGGCAAAGGCTAAATGGGGCGATCTGACCCCCGTGGTCAAATGCGTTCCCGCGCTTTGCGATGCGGAAAAGGAAATTCTGGCCGACATCGAGGCCAACGGCCTTGACGGCGTGCTGCTTTGCGGCGCGAGCCCGCGCGACATGGCGGACGTGCTCCGCCTGCCCGTGCTGACCGAGCATGTGAACCTGCGCGAACAGTGCGTGCTTGCCTACAAGAATCCCGACGGTTCCCCGCTGGGCAACGGCGAAGCCCCCGAGCCGCTCGTCATCATGGCGCGCGACTATGTGAACATGGGCGTGGTCAAGCTGCAGAAGAGCGAAATGCCCGAATCCGCGGCCATTGAAGGCGTGCGGCGCATTCTCGTCATCGGCGGCGGCTGGACCGGTCTGACGGCGGCCATGGAAGCCTCGGCCACCGGCTACGAGGTCGTGCTGGTGGAAAAGACCGACAGGCTCGGCGGCGCGGCCAACAACATTCCCACCGGTTCGCCGCTCAAGGCGCCGTGGGAAGACAAGGAACCTACCAACGTTCAGGAAAAGATCGACGCGGTGACCGCCGATCCTCAGATCAAGGTCCACATGTCGTCGCGCATGGCCAGGCTTGAAGGCCAGCCCGGCGAATTCACCGCGACCATCGCCACCCCCTCGGGCGACGTGACCGTGCCCGTGGGCGCCGTGGTGCTGGCCGCCGGCTGGGCGCCGCTGGATCCGAAGTATCTGGCGGGCATGGGCCTCGGCAAGAGCCCGAAGATCGTCCACGCCGCCGAATTCGGCAAGATGCTGACGGCCGGCGAAGTTGACGCGCGCCGCATCGCCTTCGTCCTTGACACGACGCTGGCCGAGGAGGCCCTGAAGAACGAGGTGCCCGCCGAGCCCGAAGCCGGCGGCGAAGCCGCGAAGGCGCAGGTCGAGGAAGGCGAGGAAAAGGTTTTCATCAAGGAAAACCTCGAAAGCATCAAGCACCTGCGCTATTCCAATACGGTCAACAGCGTGGGCATGCTGCGCCTTGCCAATATCGTCTGCGAAAAGACCAACGACGCGACCCAGGCCTTTATCCTGTACAAGGACATGATGATTCCCGGCATCCTTGAGCGTTTCTACAAGAAAATGCAGGATCGCCTCGGCGTCATGATGACCAAGGCCGACGTGACCGCCATTGACGATCGCGGCGATCGCATTGTCGTCTCCTGCGCCAATACCCTGCTGGGCATGGACTTCGATCTGGACGTGGATATGGTCGTGCTGCCTACCGGCATCGTGCCCGTAACCGCCAAGGACGTGACCGTGGAATTTGCCTACCGTCAGGGCCCGGATTTCCCCGACCTTGATCTCTTCGACGGTTTTGCGGATTCCAACTATATCTGCTTCCCCTATGAAACCCGTCGCACGGGCGTGTACGCCGCCGGTTGCGTGCGTCAGCCCCTGACCCTCGACGCCTGCGAAGAAGACGCCCGCGGCGCGGTGCTCAAGGCCATTCAGTGCATCGAAGCCGCCGACCACGGCGTGGCCGTGCATCCGCGTTCCGGGGACCGTTCCTACCCGGTCTTCAACTTCGTGCGCTGCACCCAGTGCAAGCGCTGCACCGAAGAATGCCCCTTCGGCGCGCTGGACGACGACGAAAAGGGCACGCCGAAACCCAATCCGGCGCGCTGCCGCCGCTGCGGCACCTGCTTCGGCGCCTGCCCCGAGCGCGTCATCAGCTTCGCCAACTACAATATCGACCAGATCGGTTCGATGATTCGCGAAGTGGAAGTCCCCAAGGACTTCAAGAAGGAAGGCCCGCGCATTCTTATCCTGGCCTGCGAAAACGACGCCTACCCGGCGCTCGACATGGCCGGCATGCGCCGCAAGGCCTGGAACCCCTATTGCCGTATCATCCCCGTCCGCTGCCTTGGCTCCGTCAACGCCATCTGGGTTTCCGACGCCATGAGCAAGGGCTTTGACGGCGTGCTGCTGCTGGGCTGCAAGTACGGCGACGACTACCAGTGCCACTTTGTGAAGGGTTCGGAAATCTGCAACCGCCGCAAGGAAAACATCGCGGAAACGCTGAACCGCCTTGGCGTGCAGCCCGAGCGCGTGGAGCAGATGGAAGTGGCCATTGATGAATATGACAAGGTGCCCGACATGATCGACGACTTCGTGGCTCGCATCACGGATATGGGCCCCAACCCGTTCAAGGGCATGTAGGAGGAAGGCTGCAATGGCACAATACAACCTCGAGCCGGATTCCGGCTTTACCAAAGAGCTGATGGAAGCCGGGGGCGAGTCGCTCAAAAAGTGCTTCCAGTGCGCCACCTGCTCCGTGGCCTGTCCGCTCGCTCCGGAAAACAATCCGTATCCGCGCAAGGAAATGGTCTGGGCCTCGTGGGGCGTGAAAGACAAGCTCATGAACGACGTGGATATCTGGCTTTGCCATAACTGCGGCAACTGCGCCGATCTCTGCCCGCGCGGAGCCCGGCCGGCCGACGTCATGGGCGCCGCCCGCAACATGGTCTACAAGAAACTGACCAGCCCGAGCATCGTCGGTCAGTGGATGAGCAAGGCCTCCGGCCTGCCCATCCTCTTCCTCATCCCCGCCGTGCTCTGGCTGGTGGTGTGGTGGATTCGCGCCGGCTACAACGGCGGCGAATGGTTCCCCCGCGCGGCCGACGGCCGCATCGTCTTCGGGCAGATCTTCTACGGCGACTACACCATCGACCCCATCTTCATGCTGACCTTCTTCGGAGCGGTAGGCATTCTCGCCGTGGGGGTGCGGCGGCTGTGGAAGAGCTTTGAACCGGGCAAGGTGCTCATTGTGGGCAAGACCAAGTCCTGGTTCTGGCATCTGTTCGACGTGCTCATGGAAGAAATCGTCACGCACAACAAGTTTGACGAATGCTATGGCGGTCCCAAGACCCCCGTGGAAACGCCCGGCCGCCGCGCCGGCCACATGGTGCTGGTCTACGCCTTCGTCATTCTGGCCTTTGTGACGGCCGTGGTTGCCCTCGGGCACTGGGGCGGCAAGGTTATTCCCTTGATCAAGATTGAAACGCCCATGCCCCTGACCTTCCCGGTCAAGATTCTGGCCAACCTCGGCGCGCTCATGCTGGTGGTCGGCCTGGGTCTGCTGACCTGGCGCCGTCTGCGTCTCAATCCCAAGTATCAGGCCAGCAGCTTCCAGGACTGGTACCTGCTCGGCGTTATCTGGGTCGTGGCGATCACGGGTATTCTGGCTCAGGGCTTCCGTCTTGCGGACGCCATTGTGCCCGCCTTCGTGATCTACTACCTCCACCTTGTCTTTGTGTGGATGCTGTTCGCGTACCTGCCCTGGTCGAAGCTCGGCCATCTGGTGTACCGCACGGCGGCCCTGCTGTACGACCGCATGTACGGTCGTCCGTAGGAACGATGGACGGCCCGCGGGCGCACGGCGGCGGGCCGCGACGATAACTTCTTCAAAAAAGAATTACGCACTCCCAAGGAGGAGGCCGCAATGTCTGATACCGCTCGTAAAATGTTCCCTGTGGCTACGGTGCTCGCTCTGGTGACGGGCAAGCAAGGCGTGGACGTGAAGGATATCGCCGGTTATGTCGCGGGCCGCAGCCTGGCCTGCGACGCCTGCGCCGCCGCCGTCGCGCCCTTCGCGGCCGCATGGCTTGCCAAGCTCTGCCCCCAGTTTGCGGAATTCGATCTGAAAGAAACTGACGACTGGGGCGATTTCGTCAAGCGCGCCGCCGGCGTGCTGGGCGACAAGGTTTCCCTGCCGCCCATGGACGGCGCCCTCAAGGCCGCCGCCGACAAGGCGCTGGACGCCCTGATTGAAATGCACGAAAGCGTGGTGGCCCTCAAGGCCGATAACGCCGCTCTCAAGGCCGAAGTGGAAAAGCTGACGCCCGCGCAGGCCAAGGCGACCGAACTTCAGAAGAAGTGCGATCAGCTGGAAGAAAAGATCAAGGGCATGAACGCCGATATGGGCGGTCTGCGCCGTCAGGTGGCCGAATTCAACGGCAAGGTCGCCATCAGCCATGACGAGCTGATGGAAACCATCAAGGACGCCATCAAGAGCAACCTCAAGAACATCACCGTGGCCGCCGGCGCTGCCGGCGCCGCCGCCGGGGAAGCCGCGGAAGAAGCCGCTCCCGTCGAGGAAAACAGCGTTCCCGACGATTTCGGTTTCGGTTCCAGCGGCGCGAACGCCGACGGTTTCGGTTTCTAGTTTCCCGGCCCGCGCGGGGGCGGCTCCTCTGGAGCCTCCCCTTGCGGGACGCCGACAAGGCCGGAAGACAGTTTCTGTCTTCCGGCCTTTTTGTATAAACGAAAACCTCCCGCTAGGCGGGAGGTTCAAAAAAGCTTACAGCTTTGCACATGTCATAAAAACTCCTTTTGATTTGTTAGGGTTCTTGTGCGGTCTGGCAACTGCACTCGAAAA
>CALUWU010000175.1 GCA_944324555.1 uncultured Desulfovibrio sp. | reverse complement strand
AAAGGGGGTTCCCTCCCCCCTCAAACTCCCCCCTCCTTCCCCCAAACGCGCTTTATTCTGGTTAGCGCAACACCGCGGTATCGCAAAAGCTTTCCCCCAAATATCCGTCCCCCGGCGGCGCGGAATGTTCGTTCCCGCGCGCCGTCGCGTAAAACATCGCCAGGCGTTTCCCCCCTCGCCTGCCCCCAAACAAAAAATCCCCCGTGCAACCGGGGGACGGAGATTCTGGGAACGACACCCGCGCCCCCTGCCCTTTCATCCTCCTGAAGAAAACGCGCTGGGGGAAGGGTGGGGGCTTGGGGGAGGGGAACACCTTCTCGCGTTAGCAGAAGGGGTTCCCCTCCCCCAATACAACCAGAACTAAGATAACAGAGTTATTGACGAATACCGATGAGACGAGCCAGAAAACCGGAGAAGCAGCCGATGCCGAGAGCCAGCAAGGGGGCGCATTGGAGGGAGAGACAGACGCTTGTCAGGAGGCAGGCCAGAAGGGGCGCGGTGACATAAGCGGGTTCGTCGGTAATGGCGGAGGTATCGCCAAGGGCAAGATCCCGGAGCAGACTGGGAGCCAGCGCGGAAAATATGGCCAGCAGCAGCGCGCCAAGAGACGAGAGGGGCCACCATTGGGCGACCAGGATGCCGGAACAGGCCATAAGCTGAAGACCGGCGGCGTCGAGCAGGAAGAAAAAGCGCCCTTCGGTCCAGACAAAGCGCCCGAGCAGGGCTCCGAGAATGGCTCCGGCAAGCGCCGCCGCGGGATAAAGGGTGGAATTGAGAATGAGGGGCGCCTGCCCGACAAACGCCGCGCGCAGGAGCGGACCAAGAAGACCGCAAAGAAGACCGAGGAAACAGGCGCCGATGGGAAGACTCGCGGCGTGCCTTGCGCGTAACGCCGATGCGGCGGCCAGCATCATGCAGGCCGCCGCATCGAAAAAGAAGATAAAAGACAGGGATTCCATCTTATTTGGCAAAACCGAAGGCGCGCCGTTCACGGATGACCGTCACGCGAATTTGTCCGGGATAGGTCAGGTTCTTTTCTATCTTTTCCGCGATATCCTTGCAGAGCAGATAGGTGGCGTCGTCGTCCACATGTTCGGGGTTGACCATGACGCGGATTTCACGGCCGGCCTGAATGGCGTACGCCTTCGTGACGCCTTCAAAGCTGGTGGCGATATTTTCCAGATCTTCGAGGCGCTTGACGTAGTTTTCAAGCAGTTCCTTGCGCGCGCCGGGGCGGGCGCCGGAAATAGAGTCCGCCGCCTGAACCAGCACGGCAAGGGCGCTGGCGGGCCGCACGTCTTCGTGATGCGCGGCAATGGCGTGGATGATTTCCTTGCTTTCGTTGTACTTTTTGGCGAGATCGGCACCGATGAGGGCGTGGGGGCCTTCGACTTCATGATCGACGGCCTTGCCGATATCGTGCAGCAGACCGGCGCGCTTTGCCTTTTTGACGTCCATCCCCAGCTCGGCGGCCATCATGCCGCAGAGGGCGGAGACTTCAAGCGCATGCTGGAGAACGTTTTGCGTGAAGGAAGTCCGGTAGCGGAGCTGGCCGAGCAGGCGAATGAGTTCGGGATGGATGCCGTGCACGCCGGCATCGAACGTGGCCTGTTCGCCGATTTCCCGAACCTGCGTATCCAGTTCCTGCTCGCATTTCTGCACAACATCTTCGATGCGCGCGGGATGAATACGCCCGTCCTGAATGAGGCGCTCAAGGGCCATTTTGGCAACCTGGCGACGAAGGGGGCTGTAGGCCGAAAGAATGACGGTTTCCGGCGTGTCGTCGATGATGAGGTCAACGCCGGTAGCGGCTTCAAGGGCGCGGATATTGCGGCCCTCGCGGCCGATGATCCGCCCTTTCATATCTTCGCTGGGCAGGGTGACGGCCGTTACGGTCTGTTCGTTGACGTAGTCGCCGGCGTAGCGCTGAATGACGCTGCAAAGAATATCCTTGGCCTTTCTGTCCGCCGTTTCCCGGGCTTCGCTTTCGATCTGGCGGATCATTCTGGCGGATTCGTGCCGGGTTCTGGCCTCGATTTCGGAGAAAAGGCGGGTCTTGGCTTCCTCGGCGGTAAGACCGGAGATTTCCTCGAGACGGCGTTCCTGCTCGTCGATACGATTTTCGAGGAATTCCTCCTGCTCGGCAAGATGCCGTTCCTTGCGGGAAAGGTCCTTTTCCGTGGCGAGAAGCTCGTGTTCCTTTTCCGTGGCCTTTTCGAGCTTTTCTTCCAGACGGCTGCCGAGTTCTTCAAGCTTGCGTTCGCGCGCCTTGACTTCGTGTTCCCGCTCCTTGAATTCGTTTTCCATTTCGCGTTTCTGATTGAAAAGATCATTCTGGCCCTGAACCAGAATTTCCTTCTTCTGCGCCTGCGCCTCCTTGCGGGCCTCCTCGACTATGCGCTTGGCAAGCTCGTTGGCGTCGCCAAGGCGCTTTGCGGTGGTGCAGCGCTGCGCGACAGCGCCGCCCAGCAGGCCCACTACAAGCGCGCCAACAAGCAGAAAGATTGTCGTGATATCCATACTTCTCCATCCATACCGGGCGTGCGCCCTTTGCGGGGCGGCTTCCATCGAAGCCGCCGTTGGCGGCGGGGCCGGGGACGGACGGAGACGCCGGAAACGGCAAAAAAAGCAGGACACAGACAGCCGCGGCGCGGCAGGCGAAAGATGAGAAACCCCAGAGTGCCGTGTCGCATCTTCGGTGCAGAACCTGGTTTCCCAGGTGGACGCCATGTATGTTTCTATTAGGCTTCCCTCTGCGGGCATGCACACAAGAAACCGCACGGCTTCCTTTTTTATGCTTGTAAGGTCAGCACCGAGATAAAATCACGCGCACCCCAGGGAATATGGTATGGCCTTAGGCAAGCCTCTCTATCTTTGAGAGCAGATCATCAATACGCATCAGCGTATCGTCAAGCTCTTTCTGTGCATTCAGCACGTCATCCGCCAGTCCTAGCGCCACGTAGGTCAGCAGCAAATCCTTGCTCTGCCCGCTGCTTCGCCGCTTCAGACTATCGTACCGTTCTTCAAGGATACGGGCAGCCGAAGCCGCTCGTTCCATGTCAGCCGTGGGCTTGAAGAAAACTTCAATCCCAAGAACGGTCAAGCTGTTGTTTCCCTCGCTCACGGGAACCTACTACGATGCGATGTTGTTCTCGTGCTCTTGAATAATCTGCAGCAGGGCGTCGATACGCTGCACGGCATTGTCGCGTTTCTGTTCCTGCATGGTTAAGGCTTCTTGCAACTGGCGGTTTTCCGCTTCCAGGGACGATTTTTCCGCAGCGGCGGCTTCGGCCTCGGCATTGAGGCGCGCGATTTCCGCCGTAAGGCGCTCATTTTTTTCCAGCAGAGCAACGACTGCGGTTTCAAGCTGTTCGAGTCTTTCCATGTTTCTGGGTATAGCATCGAGCCCCCCACTTGGCAAGGTCGCACTGCGCCGCAAGCGGGAGTCCTTGTGTTTTTTCTCGATAACTATTTGATATTTATATTTTTTTAACTATAAAAATCTTCTTGACTTCATTGCGAGCCGGAAAGGGAAAAAATCGCGTCCGCCGGGCGGAAAAGCCGCGCCCGGACGCGTTTCTAGCCCTTGCGCGGCATGTTCTTCTGCCTGCCGCGCGCAATGGCAAGTTCCCCGTCCGCCACGTCGCTGGTAATCACCGATCCGGCGCCGACAAGGGTGTTTTCCCCCACGGTCACAGGCGCCACAAGGGCCGTATTGCTGCCGATGAAGGAACCGTTTCCTATGACGGTCTTGAACTTGTTCCGCCCGTCATAGTTGCAGGTGATGGTCCCCGCGCCGATATTGACGCCCTCTCCTATTTCGGCGTCGCCGAGGTAGGTCAGGTGATTGGCCTTGGAGCCGGCGCCCAGACGCGCCTTTTTCAGCTCGACGAAATTGCCGACATGAGAATTCCTTTCCAGCAGCGCGCCCGGGCGCAGACGCGCGTACGGCCCGACCAGAGCGCCCTGCCCCACCCGCGCCTGCTCCAGATGCGAAAAGGAACGGATTTCCGCCCCGCTGGAAACGTGGCTGTCGCGCACGACGCAGTACGCGTCGATCCGCGCCCCGCGCTCCACGCGGGACGCTCCGAGAATGTCGCACGGCCCGGACAGCTCGGCTCCGGGTTCGATGTCGGCCAGCGGCGAAACGCGAACAAGCGCGGGCGCATGCAGCAGCACGCCCTTGTCCAGCAGTTCGGACACAACGGCGGCGCGCATGCATTCCTCGGCCGCCGCCAGTTCGCGCGGACTGTTGACGCCCATGAGGCTTTCATCGCCGCCGCACTGCACGCCGCGAACGTCGCGCTCCTCGGCCGCGGCCAGACCGATCAGATCGGTAATGTAATATTCGCCGCTGCGGTTGGCGTTGCTCAGGCGGGGCAGGAGCGCCTCCGCCAGTTCCAGACGCACGGCGTACATGCCCGCGTTGACTTCGCCCGTAGGCGCGCCGTACCGCTCCATGTCGTAATCCTTGGCCTCGACGACGGCCTGCACGCGCCCTTCCGCATCGCGCACGACGCGGCCGTACGCCCCGGGCTCTCCCAGGGAGATGGTCGCGAAGGCCAGATCCGCGCCTTCGGCCTCGCGCATGAAGCGCGCCGCGGTTTCCGTTCGCAGCAGCGGCGTGTCGCCGTTGACCACCAGCGCCATTTCGCATCCCGCCGCCCGCAATGCGGGCAGCGCCTGCATGAGGGCGTGCCCGGTGCCGAGCTGCTCGGTCTGACGCACAAAGCGCTCGCCGGCAAACGCCGCCTCGATCAATTCCGCCCGGTGGCCGACAACGATCAGAACGTCGTCGCCGCACACGGGGCGCAGGGCTTCCCGCACGTGGCGCAACATGGGTTCGCCAAGAACTGTCTGCAAAACCTTTGGTTTATCTGAATGCATCCGCGTGCCCTTGCCCGCGGCCAATATGACTGCCATCATTTTCATCCGGCCGTCTCCTTTGCTGTGGATTTGCCGATGGGGAAGAAAATAGCCGCCCCCGCCCCAAAGGGCAAGGGCGGCATTGTGACATTTCGCCGCCGGAAGATCCGCGCTCCTGTGCCGAACCGGCTCCGCGAATCCGACTATTTCTTCAGACTCGACGCCTGCCGCGGCAGGGTCAGAGGAAAGCTTTGCGGCGCGGCGTCCAGCAGCGCGAGGAAGGCGTGCAGCGGCGCGGGCGAACCGACGACGCTTACCTCGTTTTCCTGACGGGGCAACGGCTGCGCGCCGGACAGAATGGCGTACAGGCGCGTTCCGGGGCCTTTCAGCTGCATGAGGGAGCTTTCCGCGCCGAGGTCGATCTTGTCGGCGTGCAGGACGGAATGACGGATATCGACAAGCCAGCTTTCTCCCCTGTCCGTAAAGGTTGCGACAAAGCGGATATTCTTGCCCGCCGCGCGTTCGCCGTCCAGACGCACGGCCAGGTTTCTGAAAAATTCCTCCGGCGGAAGCATCGCCGCCACATTTCCAGACGCCCTGCGCGGCAGTTCGGGCTCAAGACCGCGCAGCTCCTGAGCCGCGCTCAGATAGAAATTACGCCACGGGCCGCTTTCCGCCTGATAGCCCAGCTGTTCCATCGCGTCGGCGGAAAGCTCCCTTGCCTCCGTGTTGCCCGGATCGGCAAAGATGACGTGATCCAGCACCTGCGCGACCCAGCGGTAATTTCCCCTGTCGAAATCCTTTCTTGCGCGGGCCACCACGGCGTCCGCGCCCCCCATGTACTCGACATAGCGCCGGGCGGCTTCCACCCGGGGCAGGGGGTGCAGATTGGCGGCGTTGCCGTCAAACCAGCCCAGATAATAGGTATAGACGCCCTTGACGTTGTGACTCACCGTTCCATAGTAGCCGCGCACGGCAAAGGGCTTGTCCAGCTCGGGCGGCAGGCGCAGCTCTTCGGCGATTTCCAGCATGCCGAGCCCCCTGTTGGCCAGACGCAGGGTCTGATCATTGATATACCTGTACAGGTCGCGCCCCAGCTCCAGCGCCGTGCGGACGCGCTCCCTGCCCCAGACGGGCCAGTGATGCATGCCGTACAGCACTTCGGCCTTGTCGCCCCAGCGCCGCAGGCTTTCGTCCAGCGCCTCGGCCCAGCGCAGGGGGTCGCGTCCCTTCGCCCCGCGCAGGGTATACAGATTGTGCATGGTCTGCGTACAGTTCTCGGCGGCTGAAAGAGCCTTCAGCTCGGGAATGTACCAGTGCATTTCCGCGGGGGCTTCGGTGTCGGGCGCAAGCTGGAATTCAAAGGTCAGCCCGTCGATGACCAGCGACTGCCCGTCGTGGTTGACGATCTCGTTGGGCGGCAGCAGGGCGCTCGTCCCTTTCGACGTCGTAAGCCCAAGGCCGGCGCCCACATGCCCGCGCGGGCCGGGAGGCAGCAGGGAACCGTACATGAAGGCGGCGCGACGGCGCATGGCCGGCCCGGCAAGGCCGTTTTCAGAGACAGCGGCCGCCGTGAACCCCGCGGGAGCGATGACCCGCACCTTGCCGGAGGCCGCGTCTTCGGCGCTCACGACGCCCAGGGCGCCCCCGTAGTGATCCACATGACTGTGCGAATAGACGACGGCCACGACAGGCTTGTCCGGCCTGTGCTGCCGGTAGAGACGCAGCGCCGCGGCGGCCGTTTCGGCGGAAATCAGCGGATCGACGACAATGAGACCGCTGTCCCCTTCGATGATGGTCATATTCGACAGATCGGCATTGCGAACCTGATAGATGCGATCCGTCACCTTGTACAGACCGTCCCGCAGCACAAGCTGCGACTGCCGCCAGAGGCTCGGATTGACCGTATCCGGCCCGTCGGTGGGAATTATCCGCGACGGCGGCATATCCATGGTCATGCCCGGGGCAAGAAAGGCGTAGGGTTCCAGCGTCCAGACGGTTCGCCCGTCGTCGTCAAGAATCTTTCCCATATCCGGCAGGGGGGCGATGAACCCCCTGTGGGCGTCTTCATATGCCTGCAAATCCGTAAAATCCAGCGAGTCGCGCACAGCCCGCTGCGCCTGCCGCGTCGCCTCCGTGGCGTCTCCGCTCCTCTCTCCGTTCTCAGCCTGAACCGTACCGCCGGCGGCAAGCGTCAGCATCAGCGCCATAATCATCACCTTCTTCATCGCGACATCCTTTCACTCAGCTTTCTTCGGAAGCAGTCTCCTCCGAAACGTCCATACTGCGTCAGCCACCGGAACAGATTACGAATAAAATTTCTTGCATTCAACAGGACGCGCCGGAAAAAACATCTCCGGCGACATCCGGCGGCCTCCCGGATTTCGCCCCTCCGCGCGCGTCGGAGCGTTCATGAAAAAAGAGCTCTTCGCGCCGCGCCTTCCTGAAAAAGGGCGCGAAAAACGCCGGGCTTCGCACACGAAAAAAGGGAGAAGCCCTCCCCCGCCGTCGCGCGCGGCGACGGCGGCAAGAGAACTTCTCCCTCGGAAAGAAAGCGGCGCAACGATTTCCGCATCAGCGTCCTTTACGCCGCCGTAAAGGTCAGGTTGTCGTCCTTCACATCCAGCGTGACGGCCTGTCCGTCGCGGATGCGGCCGCCCACCAGCTCGCGCGCCAGCGGCGTTTCCACATGGTGCTGCACGTAGCGCTTGAGCGGACGCGCGCCGTAAACCGGATCGTAGGCCGCGTCGGCGATGAAGCTGCGCGCGGCGTCGGTCAGCTCCAGCGTGATCTTGCGCTCGCTCAGGCGGGCGCGCAGCCGCTGAATCTGCAAATCGACGATGCGTCCCACCTGATCCCGGCGCAGAGGCAGGAAGAGAACCGTTTCATCCACGCGGTTGAGGAACTCCGGCCGGAAGTGGGCGCGCAAATCCTGCATGACGGCTTCGCGGGCCCCGTCCTTCAGGCTGCCGTCGGCGCTGATGCCGTCCAGCAGATGCATGGAGCCGATATTGGACGTCATGATCACGATGCAGTTGCGGAAATCCACCGTCCGCCCCTGGCTGTCCGTCAGACGCCCGTCGTCCAGCAGCTGCAGCAGGGTATTGAAGACGTCGGGGTGCGCCTTTTCAATTTCATCAAAGAGCACCACGGAATACGGCTTGCGGCGCACGGCCTCGGTAAGCTGGCCGCCCTCGTCGTAACCGACGTATCCCGGAGGCGCCCCGATGAGGCGCGACACCGAATGCTTTTCCATGTATTCGCTCATATCGAGGCGCACCATGTTGTCTTCGCTGTCAAAGAGCGCTTCGGCCAGCGCCTTGCACAGTTCCGTCTTGCCCACGCCCGTCGGGCCGAGGAAGATGAAGGAACCCGTGGGACGCGCGGGATCGGAGAGCCCGGCGCGCGCCCGCAGCACGGCGTCGGCCACGGCCTTCACGGCCTCGTCCTGCCCCACGACGCGCTGATGCAGCTGATCGCCCAGACGCAGCAGCTTTTCCCGTTCGGACTCCAGCAGGCGCGTCACGGGAATGCCCGTCCACTTGGCCACGATTTCGGCCACGTCGTCGGGGCCGACTTCTTCCCGCAGCAGGCGCTTTTCGCCCTGGCGCTGTCCGGCGCTCGCGCCTTCCAGCTTCTTCTGGAGTTCCAGCAGGGTCGAGTACTTCAGTTCCGCGGCGCGGTTGAGGTCGTAGGCGCGTTCCGCCTGCTCGATATCCAGCTTGACCTTTTCGATCTGCCCCTTGATGCTGCGGACCTCGTCGATGGAGCCCTTTTCGGTCTCCCACTGCTTCCGCATTTCCGACTGCTGCACCCGCAGCTCGGCCAGTTCGTTTTCCAGCTTTTCCAGCCGTTCGCGCGAGGCATCGTCGGTTTCGCGCCGCAGGGCTTCCCGTTCGATTTCCAGCTGCATGACCTTGCGGTTCACTTCGTCAAGCTCGGCGGGCAGGGAGTCGATTTCCGTCCGAATCAGGGCGGCCGCCTCGTCGATCAGGTCGATGGCCTTGTCCGGCAGCTGCCGGTCCGTGATATACCTGTGCGACAGGGTCACGGCCTCCACGATGGCCGAGTCGCTGATCCTGACGCCGTGATGCACCTCAAAGCGTTCCTTCAGGCCGCGCAGGATGGAAATGGCGTCTTCCACCGTCGGCTCTTCCACAAGCACCGGCTGGAAGCGCCGTTCCAGTGCGGGGTCCTTTTCGATATACTGGCGGTATTCGTCCAGCGTGGTCGCGCCGATGCAGTGCAGTTCCCCGCGGGCCAGCATGGGCTTGAGCAGGTTGCCCGCGTCCATGGAGCCTTCGCCCTTGCCCGCGCCCACGATGGTGTGCAGTTCGTCGATGAAGAGGATGATCTTGCCTTCGCTCTTCTCCACCTCGTTGAGCACGGCCTTCAGGCGTTCCTCGAATTCGCCGCGATACTTGGCCCCGGCAATGAGCGCGCCCATGTCCAGCGCGAACAGCTTGTGGCCGCGCAGGCTCTCCGGCACGTCGCCCTTGACGATGCGGAAGGCCAGCCCTTCCACGATGGCCGTCTTGCCGACGCCCGCCTCGCCGATGAGCACGGGGTTGTTCTTGGTGCGCCGCGACAGGATGCGGACCACGCGCCGGATTTCCGCGTCGCGCCCGATAACGGGGTCCATCTTGCCCTGACGGGCCGCCTCCACCAGATCGCGGGCGTACTTGCCAAGAGCCTCGAACGTGTCTTCGGGGTTCGCGCTCGTCACCCGGGCGCCGCCGCGCATGCTTTCCATGGTCTGGGTAAAGGAAGCGCGCGTAATCTTGTATTCCTTGAACACCTCGCCCAGGGGGCTGGAGGGCGACGCGTCGCTCAGCGCGGCAAACAGATGATCCACGCTGACGTATTCGTCCTTCATGCGCCTGGCTTCCTTCTCGGCCTCGCCGATGACGGCGGCCAGACGACTGGTAATCATGATTTTCTGCGGATCCATGCCCGCGCCGGACACCGAAGGACGGCGGCGAAGCCTTTCCTCGACGGCCACGGCGAGCGCGCGCGTCTGCACGCCCATCTGCTCAAGAATACGGGGAACAATACCCTTTTCCTGACGAATCAGGGAAAGAGCAAGATGCTCGACGTCCGTTTCCTGATGGCCCATGCCGACGGCGATGTTCTGCGCCTCGGTAATGGCCTCGCGGGCTTTTTCCGTAAATCTGTTAATATCCATAAAGAGCCTCCGCTAGGAACTCGTGCAATCTTTGCAAGTCCGGTTCATGTCCTTGCCTGAAGAAGAAATAAGCCGCATCCACAGTCTGTAAAGACCCGCCCACACCATTTCCACAAATTTTCCAGAGAAAAAAATCGCGACGCCGGGAAAAGTCCCGGCGTCGCGACAGCAGGCGAGATCGTCCTCTTCAGAGCGCGGGACCGGCGCGTCCAGAGCATTTTCAGCTTGAAACGCTGTGCGTTTCAAGCCATACGGCCAGTCGTTTCGCGGAAAAAACGCGGTTTTTCCGCTCGCCCTGGGCCGGGCGACGCGCCGCCGCCTCGCGTTTCGCCTTTTCAAAGGCAAAACGCTCTATTCCTCAAAGCCGTGCAGGGCGCGAACCTGCCTTTCCAGAGCGTCAATGCGCTCCAGCAGGTCCACGATAATGGCCCCGCCCACAACCGGCAGCTCGAAATCGCAGCAGATGCGCTCCAGCTTGCGAACCCGGTAAATATCCGCATCCCGGAACAGGCAGCTTTCCGGCTCCATGCCGCCGCCCTCGATCCAGCCCAGCGACACCAGCTCCCGCAGACGTTCGGGAGCGATGCCCGTCAATTCCACAAATTCCGTCCATGCCAGCGCGGAAGATCGCGTCGGCAACGTAGAAACTTTCTTGATCATGCTCATATCATGCATCCTCCACGCGCGGGAGGCGGGAAAACGGGAAGAACAGGAGAACCCGCGGCCCGTTCCCGCGCCCTCGGAAATTGCCTTCAGCCTTGCGACGCCCTTGTCGGGGCGTCTGGAGCATTTTCAGTTTGAAACGCGTTGCGTTTCAAACCATACGGCCTGTCGTTTCGCGGAAAAACGCGGTTTTTCCGCTCGCTTCCGGCCGGGCGGCGCCGTACCGCCGCCTTGCGTCTCGCCCTTTTTCAAAGGCAAGACGCTCTAGCCGCGCGGATTGAAGGAAGACTTTTGCGCCAGAGCCTCCCAGAGGGAGCGCTCCTCGTCGCTCAGCTGCGCCGGAACGCGAATCATGACGCGCGCCAGCAGATCGCCGCGCGCGCCGGGCCGCCCAAGCCCCTTGCCCCGCAGGCGGAACTTGCGCCCGGAGCCGGAACCGGCGGGAATGTTCAGCTCCACCTCGCCTTCCAGCGTCGGCACGGGCGCCTTGCAGCCCAGCGCGGCCTCCCACGGGCTCAGGAAGACGTCGCACTGAATATTGTCGCCGTCCACCTTGAAGGCGGCGTGCGGCAGGTAGCGCACGCGCAGGAAGAGATCGCCGGGCGCGCCGCCGGGAATCGCTTCGCCCTGCCCCGAAAGACGCAGCTTCGCGCCTTCGCGAATGCCCGCAGGGACGTTGACGCTCAACGTCCTGGGGCCGGAAGCCATCTGCACGGTCACGCTGCGCTTGCCGCCGCTGACGACGTCTTCCAGCGTCAGCGGCAGCTCGGCTTCCACGTCGCGCCCGCGCCGCTGACGCGTGGAAAAGCCGCCGAACGGATCCGGGCCGAAGTTCCCGCCTCCGCGGCGACCGGCCCCGCCGAACAGCGACTGGAAGAAGTCCGAGAAGTCGGCGCCGCTCATGTCCTGGCCGTTGAAGGAAAAGTGCATGTTCTCGAAGCCCGGCGCGCCCTGGAACTGCTGCCCGTGCTGCCAGTTGGGCCCCAGCGTGTCGTAGGCGCGACGCTTTTCCGGGTCTTTCAGAACTTCATGCGCTTCGTTGACTTCCTTGAACTTTTCTTCCGCCTGCTTGTCGCCGGGGTTCAGATCGGGATGATACTGGCGCGCCAGTTTCTTGTAGGCTCTGGAAATATCGTCGGCCGTGGCCGAACGTTCCACGCCAAGAATCTTGTAATAGTCCTTATAGGAAACAGCCATATGCCCCTCCATCAGGGAACGTCTGCGAGCGTGCGCCGCCCTTGTCGGGCAGCCGCGCTCCGGCAGCCATGCCCCGTTCAATGCCCTGCGGGCCGCGCCGTTTTCCGAACGCCAAGGGCGCCGGAACGCCGCGACCGCATATTTACAGTAATGCCCGCCTTCGCGCCGTCAATCAGGCGCGGAAAAAATTTTTTCCCGGCCGGGCTCTCCGCCGCGCGACGTCGCGATCCGGCGGCGAAGGACCGCCCCCGCGCAGGCCGCCCGCCCGCGCCGCCGGTTGCCATGCGGCAAGCACTCATTGTACAAGCTCGCCGTATGCCCCGAAGACGAACGCGCCGCGCATCGCCCCCCCTTCGTTTCTTCGGGCCCGGTCCTTACTTCGCGCGGCATTCGACGATTCTCCGCCCCCAGGCAGGTTTGCACGCATGAACAAACAAGGAAAGTTCAAGGAAATCATACGGAAATCTCTTGCGGAACAAGTTGCCGAAAGACTCAAGGAAGCGCTTCTCAACGGGGAATTTCCGCCTTCGCGGCGGATTCCCGAAGAACGCCTTGCCGCGGCCTTTCAAATCAGCCGGACGCCCCTGCGTCAGGCAATGCAGCATCTGGAGCGCGTCGGCCTGCTGGAAAGACACCCGTCGGGCGGCATGCAGCCCGCCACGATCACGCTTCAGGACGTGACGGACGCCGTAGCCCTGCGCGCGCATACGGAAGGACTTCTTGCGCGCAGGGCGGCGCAGAACGCCACGCAGGAAGAGATTCTTCAGCTCGAAGCCTATTCGCAGATGTTCAATATTTCAAAATCGCTGAAAAATACAAGTCAGCTTATAGATATCAAC
Organism: uncultured Desulfovibrio sp.; assembly: GCA_944324555.1. GTDB lineage: Bacteria > Desulfobacterota > Desulfovibrionia > Desulfovibrionales > Desulfovibrionaceae > Desulfovibrio. The sequence continues at coordinate 9,737 of CALUWU010000175.1, read as the reverse complement.
GAAAAAATCCATTTTCTTGTTCGCGAGGCGGCCCGCTCGCCTCTGCTTGTCAGGCTGCTGAACGATCTCGACAGCAGAATCGAACCCATACTCCGCCACTACATCCATTCCGTAGCGGCGGGCATGCCGGCGGCAAGAAGCCATGACGAAATCGTCGTCAACATCAGGAACAGAAACGGCGACGAGGCCATGGAAGCCATGCGGACGCACGTCCTCTTCGCCGGGAACATTGCCATAACCTATATGAAGGCAAAGCAGGATCAGGAATGAGCGGGCAAGGGGCGCCCGCAACGAAAGAGCGCTCCGGTAAAAAGACGGGAGCGCCAGCGAAGGAAGACCCCCCTTTTGCCTGCGGCAAAAGGGGGGTCTTCCACACGACCTGTCGTTTCGCGGAAAAACGCGGTGTTTCCGCTCGCTTCTGGCCGGGCGGCGCGACGGCGCCGCCTCGCGTTTCCCTTGAAAAAGCGCGCCGGGGGAACGCGGATAGCGTCAACAGATCCTAAAAGGAATACAGGAACATCAGGTTCGCATTCCAGGCGTCGCGCACGGTGTCGTCGCGACCGTTGATGGCGGCGTTCCCCCAGGTATCCGCGGACTTGTCCAGCCACAGGGCGATGTAGCCGACGTCAAGGGCGACCTTGAGGTTCTCGTAAACCTTGTACACGTTGGTAAGCCCGAACTCCAGCGCGGAGTCCTTGTCCGTGAGATACATGTTTTCGACGCCGTACGCGCTGCCGTCAAAGTTGTTCGGGGTGGGATAATACCCCCGCTCATGCGCCTTGGCGAGAATCCCGGCGTTGTTTGTGCCGCCGATATAGTTGAGACGGAAGGTGTGCTTCAGATTCTCGACGGACGTCACGTCCCGGAGCCGGAGCCCCACGCCCCAGGAACCGCTCAGATTGTTGTACATGGCCGCATCGCGCCCGATGTAAACCTTCCCGTCCAGAGCGTAGTTGGAAAAGACGTTGTCCATCCCGCCGGTGCTGATGGTGGGCAGCCGTTCCGAGCCGTTGCCCAGGTTGTCGTCGTCGCCCGAGGCATACCAGGCAATCAGCCCGGGAATGCCCCAGTCCTGCGCGTACTCGATCAGCAGCGCGCCCATCCAGCCGCGCCGGTTGAACTGACCCACGTCATAGCGGACGTCGCCATAGGAAAAATCCCAGGAAATACGCAGGGGATCCGCCGCGTCGATCTCTCCGGTCACGCCGGCCCAGAAACCGTTCCCGTAACGGCTGAAAGGCTTGTCCGCGCCGTTGACGACGCCCTTGTTGGACCAGGCCGGCAGGAGGCCCCGGGTAATCCAGGGACCGGAAACGCCGGTCGCGTTGTCAAAGTTGCCGCCAAACGAGCCGTCGTCATTGTAGCGCTTGAAGGCGTTGGGGCCTATGGCCGCGTACATGCCCCAGGGCGTCGCCTTGAAGCCGTCCAGAACTATCGGCAGCGTCAGGACAAAGGCGTCCAGATTGTCCATGAAGTTTGCCCGGGTCGTTCCGCCGAGCCCGTCCGGCTTTCCGGCATAGTTGTCGTTGTAGGGGCGCCCCCAGAAACCGCTGAGCCCCACCCGGTCGTTGAACTGCCAGCTGAAGGCCACGGCCGCGAAATCATCCCCCAGCGACTGCGGTTTTTTCATGGCGAAGGTGGGGACAATGGCGCCCTGAATACCCATCCGCAATTTCAACGCCGTGTTCGGCGCCATCCAGTCGATATAGGCGCGGCGGATTTCGACAATGGTCCCGTCCGCGCCCATGGCGCCCCCGCTGCGGCCGTGCCCCCAGGTCGTGTCGCCGATTTCCAGAAAGACCGTGCCGGACAGGCTCTCGGAAACCGCGGCGTCCACCTGAATGCGAAGACGCTGCTTGGCCTCGAATTCATCCTGCCCCCGGCTGTAGCCGGTCTGTCCGTTGCCTCCCGTAAAATTCCCGTTCTGACCGTAATCAAAACTGACGACCCATTCGCCCTGCGCCTTGAACTCCACAGCCCCCGCGGGCTGCAGCAGCGCAAGAACCATCCCCGCGGCCAGAAACAGCGTCCGTATTCTTTTCATTACGTTTCCCATGCTTCTTACAGAATTGATCAGTTCTCCGCCTGAAACAGATATTCGACAACATTCCAGTATTCGGCGACCCCTCCCAGCCCCGTGCTTGCGTCAAAGACGAACGCCTTGTCCCTGTCGTTCGCGGCGCGCATGATCCAGAAGGGCTTGTAGAGGCTCTCGGCTTCCAGTTCCGTCGGCTCTATCTCGGCGCGAAAACCGAGAGGGCGATTATAAAACCGGAGCATCTCGCGCAGCGCGTCCTCGCGTCCCCTGCGGAGGGCCTCCTCCCTGTCCGCCGCGAACGGCGCGACATGCAGCCCGTCCACGGCGAGCGCCTCCCCGCCGGACAGCACCCGCGCCGCGGCAAACCGGCCGCCGGCGGGCTCCTCCAGGAATTCGACGGTCTCCTCGATCAGCTCGGGAACCGAAAGAAGCCGGAGAGAGCGCGCGGTCCGGCCGTCCAGAATGCGAAGCTGCTCGGCGCGCTTCGCGCCCCAGAAGCGCCATTTGACCGTCCCGGCAAGCCGGACAAACCAGTAGGGGTAATAGAGGAGGTCAAAGGAAACCTCCTCCCGGAGCTCGCGCAGGAATTTATAACGTCCGTAGAGCCGTTCCCGATTCCAGAAAAGCCCGGAGCTGCGCACCATGCATCTATCGGCATTCCCGACGGCGGCCATACCCTTCCGTCCCCTACAATCTGGCGAACTTCTTCCACAGCAGGGCCATGTCCTCCGTCATTTCCCTGCGCCCGGAAAGGGCGTAGACGAGGAAGAAGACGAGAGGGGAAACAATCAGGCCGACAAGCAGCGACGGGACGCCCGTCATCTTCTGGCCCACGACGGCCCAGAACGGAATGACGATCATCGTCACGACCATCTGGGCGATGACCGCCCGCCGGGGAGTGCGGGGCAGCAGGATGACGCCGACCATGGGCATGAGAAAGGTGAAGACAAGAAAGCCGAAGGCAAAGACGCCGATCCAGAAAATGATCGTCGGCGGATCAATGGCCAGCAGCATGGGAATCAGCACGAAGAAGAGCGAACCGATACGATTATAGAGCACCGGATGGCGCTCGTAGCGTTCGGCCATGGTCAGCTTGAAGATATCTTCCGACAGCGTCGAGGCCGCGACGACGATGGTGCCGCTGACGGTCGACATGATGGCCGAAAGAATGGCCGCGATGAACAGGCCGCCGGTCACGGGCGACAGCACTTCCTTGATCAGCAGGGGGATGACGGAATCGGGGTTGGGAATGTTCGCGGGGTCCAGAACCATCCGGGCCATCATGCCGGTGGGCGTCAGCGTCCAGGCCAGCAGCGCGGAAAAGACGGTGCAGATGACCAGGGCCGCGCGCGCCGTACGCACGTCGCGCATGCTGAAAATGGCCACGCTCTGCTGCGGCAGGGCCAGACCGACAAGACCCGTGATGACGACAATGATGAGAATCTGGCTTACCGGGATCTTGCCGCCGCCGGTGATATCCAGCAGATCGGCGCTTATGGCCCCAAGACCGGCGTTCAGCTCCGAAAGAAAGTTCAGATGCAGCCCGCCAAAGGCGACGTTGGCCGTCGCGACAAAGATGACGATGGAACCCGCGACCATCAGCACGCCCTGAACGCAGTCCGTCCATACCGAGGCCAGATAGCCCCCCATGACGCAGTAAACCCCAACGATGGTCGCGCCGAGAAAGAGGCTCGTCACATAGGGCATCCCCAGCGTGACGCTGAAAATCTCTCCGGTCGCCTTGAACTGGGCGACCAGGGAGCCGCCCAGACCCACGAGAATGGCAAAGGCCGCCAGCAGCCGCACCGCGCGGCTCTGATAGCGCTTTTCCAGAAGCTGCGGCAGCGTGAGGACGTTGAAATGATCAAAGGCGATCTTGAGCCGCTGCCCGAAAACACGGAAGGAAAAGAAGTAGCAGAGAGGGGTGACAATACCCATGGAAAAGGCGGCCCAGCCGACGTTCCAGGCCATGCCCGGACTCCCCACCAGCTTGACGCCGCTTTCCCATGTCGAAGCGAACTTGAAAGCCGTCAGCCAGGGGCCGAAGCCTTTGCCGCCAAGAATATAGTCCCGGGAACTCTTGATCTTTCGCGATGCGGCCCAGCCGATGAACAGCATCAGGCCGAAATACAGCACAAGGATGACTATCGTCTCTACCATAAAAGACCTCCGAATATGCCTTTCCCGCCGCATGACCGCCGCGGAAGGCATGTCCTTTTCCCTGCCTTACGGCCCCGTTCCGGCGGCATCGCGCGCCCGGGCGGAAAGCGGAAAATCACGCCCTCCCCGTTCCGGCGGCCCGAGGCGGCCGGAATCTCCCGCGACAGAGCGTCCGCCGGATTCCGGGCGCCGTTCAGGAGCCGGCCCCGTCGTCGTTCGCGGATTCGTCCCTGTCCTTTTGCAGGGCCCACCAGATGCCGTACCCGACGACAAAGAAAAACTGCACCAGAAACAGGACGATATAGAAAAGAAAGGTTTCTGTCGGCATGTTTGCAATCATGCTCGCCTCCTTGAGGGGTCTCGGGAACCGCGTCCGCGCCGGACTGCGCGTCGCGCGGACGCGGTTCTTCCGGCGTCCGCCGCGTTCCTTGCCGCCGCGCGGGCCGGTTGCCCGGCCGGCCCGCGCGACCTTCGGAACCCGGCCCGGACTACCACGGAAGAATGGGACGGCGCTCCCTGTCCGCGGAAACCCGGATCGCTCCCTGCGGACAGTACTTTTCGCAGAGGAAACAGGACTGGCAGTCCTGCAGATAGGTGATGACGGGGAAATTCTCCTCGTCCTTGCGGAAGACATCCTGCGGACAATAGATGACGCAGCGTCCGCAGCGCACGCACTTTTCCTTGTCGATATATCTGACGCCCATTAGATCTTCTCCCCAAGTTTTCTGGCGGCGGCGATGGAAGCATGCAGTTCGCGCTTGTGTTCCGGCTTCAGGGGGTAGCGTTCGACAGGCACGTCGCGCGTATGCAGCTCAAGTCCGTCGCGGCCCTGTTCGACCATGATCCACTTCAGCCAGTTTTCATTGTCCATCTCGGGATAATCCAGCCGCAGATGCGAACCGCGGCTTTCCTTGCGCATCAGGGCCGCCGTCAGCATGACCTCGGCGCAGATCGCCATGTTGCGGGCTTCCAGCGCGAAGCGCAGGCCATGAGCGTCCGTCGCGCGCAGGCGGGGCGCGTCTTCTTCCCTGATCTGCCGGATACGATCCAGCGCCTTCCGCATCTTTTCTTCCGTCCGCAGAATGTAGACGTCGTAAGGGAAGAGGCTTTCCTGCACGGCAAGCACCACATGCGTGGGATCGATGCCGCCGGCATGCCGCAGGGGCCGGGTCATGTCCCAGGCCGCGGCGTCGATTTCCTGCTGATCAAGCTCCACGTCGCCCACCGTCGCGGCGTAACGCGCGCTGGCTTCCCCGGCGACGGCGCCCGTCGTCGAGGCCGCCGGCATGGCGTAGGCGCAGAAGCCTTCCACGCCGGAGGTCGGCCCGTAGGAAGCGTCGCCGGCGGCGTACAGGCCTTCAAGGGTCGTCTTGCCGTTGATGTCGATATACAGGCCTCCGCCAAAACCGACGTTGCCGATCAGGGCGGAAACCCAGTCCAGCTTGCCCTTGCGGCACACGCCGTCTTCCGTCACATAGCCGGCCTGCACATAGGAACGGTGCATGAGCGGCAGCGTACGGGAGAAGAGTTCCCAGTCTTCCTTGCTGTAGGAGCTGTAATCAAGATACAGGGGGCCGCGCCCGAAATGCACTTCCAGGGCCATGGAGGCGGAAATACGCCACAGATTGCCATGCGAGGCGTATTCGGGGTCGTACTTGGCGGTGAAATCCTCGCCAAGCGCGTTGACGAACTTTGCGCCGAGCCCCTGAGAAATGTTCATGCCGTGCGTCGCGAACGTGCCGTGGGTCAGCTGATGGCAGTTGAATTCGTAGTTGCACAGGGCCGCCCCGGCCTGAAGACCCATGACGTGGGCGTCGCCGGTGACCATGTGCAAATCCGCATAGTGGGACTTGTAGGCCTGCGCGCCCGTCGTCAGCACGACGGCTTTCGCCTTGAAAAGATGTATTTCGCCCGTCACGCCGTGGAAGCCCATGACGCCGCGCACGGCGCGAGGATTGTTCCGGTCGTGCAGCAGCGCGGAACACATGACGCGGTCAACGATGACAACGCCGTTTTCCTTGCAGGCCTTGCGCATCATCTCCATGAACTGCGGCCCGTGGAACATCAGCGTCTTGATGGGGCGCTGCTCCGACGATCCCTGCCCTTCGATGCGATTGTAGGAACCGTCCTTGTTCTTCTCGAAAACGACGCCGAATTCCTCCAGTTCCTTCACGCGATCGCCGATAGTGTCGAAATGCTGCTTCAACCAGTCCTGATCATTCATGAAGAAGCCTTCTTCCACGGCCTTGCCATACCACAGGTCGTAGCTGTCTTCTTCCTTGAGATAGGCCTTGAAGGAGCCGGCGCCAAAGGTGCCGCAACCGCTCTTTCCCACATAGGCCTTGTCCACCAGAATGACCCTGGCGCCGGCCCGGGCGGCCTTGACCGCCGCAAACGTCCCGGCCGGCCCTCCGCCCGCGACGAGAACGTCACATTCCATTATTTTCATGTTTGCCTCCTGATGGCTGGTGTCAGAAATTCCCGGCGGGGCCTCCCCGGAGCGGAAACGCCGCATTCCGTTTCCGGGCGGTTTCCGGGGAGCGGCCCGTCCTTACGTCAGCGTCGCGTTCCGCCGGTTCAGGCCAGCGGTTCCAGATGCGCCTGGAAGTGACGCAGAATCGGCGGTTCCCAGACGATCTTGTAACCCCGCTTGACGGTATGCGCGTAATCCCTGACGTTGACAAGAGCCTGAGCGATCACGTCCAGATGCGCCTGCGTGTACACCCGGCGCGGAATGGCCAGACGGGTGAACTCGAATTCCGCCTTGAGCTGCTTGCCCGTATCCGGATCGTTGCCAAGCATGAAGGAACCGATATCGCAGCCGCGAATCCCGGCTTCCTTGTAAAGTTCGATGGCCAGAACCTGCCCGGGAAATTCCTCGGCGGGAATATGGGGGAAGAGCCGCGCCGCGTCGACAAAGATGCCGTGCCCGCCCACCGGCGACTGGTACACGATGCCCGCGTCGTCCAGCAGGGACGCAAGATATTCCATCTGACCGATACGGTAGCGGAGATAATCCTCGTCCAGACCTTCGATCAGGCCGACGGCCAGGGCTTCCAGATCGCGCCCGGCCAGACCGCCGTAGGTGATGAAACCTTCGTAGCTCACGCAGGCGGCCTTGACGCGCAGGACAAGATCCGCCATGGCGGCGCTGTCCCGGACGCCGAGAAGACCGCCCATGTTCACGATGGTGTCCTTCTTGGCGGACATGGTGAACATATCCGCAAGGGCGAACATCTCGCGCACGATCTCCCGGATGGACTTGCCGGCGCAGGACGGTTCGTCGCGCTTGACGAAAAAGGCGTTTTCGGCATAGCGCGCGGCGTCGATGCAGAGCGGAATGCCGTTCTTGCGGGCGATTTCGGAAACCTTGCGGACATTTTCCATGGACACGGGCTGCCCGCCGGCCGAGTTGTTCGTCACGGTCATGACGATGAGGCCGACCTTTTCCGCTCCGTATTCGGCGATGAGCCGCTCAAGGCGCTCCGTATCCATGTTGCCCTTGAACTTGCAGCGGCGGGCGGGATCCTTCGCCTCGGGAACGACGCAGTCGACGGCGCGCGCGCCGGCCAGCTCGACATGGGCGCGCGTGGTGTCAAAGAACATGTTGGAAATGGCGACCTTGCCCTTGCCCAGCAGAAGCGGGAACAGCACCTTTTCCGCCGCGCGTCCCTGGTGCACGGGCTGAATATAGTCGTAACCGAAAATTTCCCGGGCCGTATCCACAAGGCGATAGTAGCTTTCGGCCCCGGCGTAGGCTTCGTCCCCCCGCATGACGCCGGCCCACTGCTCCGTGCTCATGGCGTTGGTGCCGGAATCTGTCAGCAGATCGATATAGACGTCGCGACCGGCCAGGTTGAAAAGATTGTAGTGGGCCGCGGCAATGTTTCTTTCGCGCTCTTCGCGCGTCGTCATCTTGATGCGCTCCACGCTCTTGATACGGAACGGTTCGGGAACGTACTTGATCATGGTATCCTCCAGAAATGTTCGGGGGCTTCCGCCCTGACGAAATCACCCTACGCGAGAATACGACGGGCGGTAAATCAGCCGCGCCATTTTCATGAAAGAAATACTGTATACAGAACACGACGCGAAAAAAAAGGGCGGCATGCCAAGACATGTCGCCCCTTTCGGTCGAATGACAAGCAACGGTCGGAATTACACCATGCCGTGCTCGCCCGGCTTTTCGTAGACCTGCTGCTGTTGCTGGCCCACGTAGAATTCCGTATTGCCCAGCGCCAGCAGAATGGCCGACGAGACGTAGATGGACGATTCCGTGCCGATGACGACGCCAATGAGCATGGTCAGGGCGAAATCGTGAATGACGCCGCCGCCGAGAAAATACAGGGAGAGCGTCGCCAGGAAGGTCGTGCCGGACGTCAGCACCGTGCGCGACAGGGTCTGATTGACGCTGCGGTTGATGAGCTGGTCAAGCTGCACGGTAGGCGCGGCGCGCAGATTTTCACGCAGACGGTCGTAGACGATGATGGTGTCGTTGAGCGAATAGCCCACGAGCGTCAGCAGGGCCGCCACCACGTTGAGATCGATTTCCACGCCAAGGATCGACAGCAGGCCGATGGTGATGAAGACGTCGTGCATGAGGCCCACAACCGCGCCGAGAGCGAAGTTGATCTTCAGCACGAAGCAGATGCCCACGGTGATGCAGAGCGCGAACAGCACCAGCCAGCCCATGCTGAGGCCGGTCAGGCCAAGGAGATACATGCCGCCCCAGAGGGCCGCGGCCATGATGGCGCCCGCCATCCAGCGCTGCTCGAACCGCCCGGAAATATAGACGGCTATCAGCAGAATGGCATAGTAGAGGGCGGCAAGGGCCTTGTTCGTCAGATCGGAACCGACCTTGGGGCCCACGACCTCCAGCCGCTGGAACTGGGCCCGATTGTCGGGAAAGGCCTTGGCGAGCGCCGTTTCGGCGCCGGTCCGCAGTTCCGCTGCCGTGACGTTTTCCGGCAGCGAGCAGCGCAGGAGGTACTCGCGGCCGTCGTTGCCGTACCGCTGCGTGGAGACGCCGGGCAGGCCGGTCCCGGACATGGCCGCCTTGAGGGCCTCGTCGGCGACGGGCTTCTGGAACTCCACCTGCATGATGACGCCGCCGGCAAAGTCGATGCCCATTTTCAGGCCGCTGCCGAACAGGATGTTGCCCAGCCCCACGAGGCAGAGCAGCACGGCAAGACCGTAGAAGAAACGGCGCTTGCCGATAAAATCAAACCTTGTATCGTGCTTGAAGAATGCAAATCCCATGAAATCCCCCGTCGACCCTAGATGCTGATGCCCCTGGGGCCGCACTTGCGCGCCCATTCTTCAAAAATGGCGCGGGAAACGAAAATCGCCGTAAACATGGACGCGATGATGCCCAGCGAAAGCGTGACGGCAAAGCCGCGAATGGGCCCCGTGCCGAACTGGTACAGGATGATCGTGGCGATGATGGTCGTCAGGTTGGAGTCCGTGATGGAAATGGTGGCCCGCTCGAAGCCGACCTTGACGGCGGCCAGCGGCGTCAGCCCGTGATGGATTTCCTCAC
>CALUWU010000174.1 GCA_944324555.1 uncultured Desulfovibrio sp. | reverse complement strand
GAGCGTCATTTGGCGAGGAAAGAGCGTACAGGCGTGCGGCGGATAGTAATGCCGCTGATGTTTCAGGCCTGCCGCTTTACTTTTGTTCGCGCTGCCGGGGGACGGGGATTGAAGGAAAGCGGCCGGGTTGCCGCTATGTTACAGTTACCAGAATAAAGCGCGCTGGGGAGGGGGAAGGGGGTTCGGGGGAAGGGGGAACACCTCCCGCGCGAGCGGAGGTGTTCCCCCTTCCCCCGACGCGTTCGCAACCGCAGGGGGCGAGAGGGGGGCGCGCACAACTTGTGCGGTAAGGAACAGGCGGCGGATATCGGGCGGCATTTCAGGCGTGCGGAAAGGGCGTCGGGCGAGTGATTGTGAATAATGTGCTTTTGAGGCGGAAAAGAAGGGAGAAATTACCCGCGCTGGAATCGTGATTTTTGTTTCGGCGGGGTGGAGATGGAGGGAGTAAGGTCGCTCGTGAAATATTCCCCCGCGCTGCCGGGGGACGGGGATTGAAGGAAAGCGGCCGGGTTGCCGCAGCGTTGCAGCTACCAGAAGAAAGCGCGCTGGGGAGAGGGAAGGGGGTTCGGGGGAAGGGACTACGGGAACGCCTTTCCTCGCTTTGCTGCGGAAAGGCTGGGCCCTCTCGCGCCAGCAGAGGGGTTCCCCTTTCCCCCGATGCAAGACAAATAACGCGCGTTTGGGGGAAAGGGGGCGGAGGGGGGATTAGTCGTCGCGTTCCTTGACGGCGATATCCAGCTTGCGGAGTTTATGCTGGAGGGTGGAGCGGGGGATGCCGAGGAGGCGCGCGGCGCCGCGGGGGCCGGCGATGCGGCCTCCGGTGAGGCGCAGGACGTTCAGGATATGGGCGCGTTCGTTTTCTTCCAGGGTGATCACGGGGGAGTGGCCGGGTGGCGGCGGCGGGGCCGGGTGGCGGCCGTGGGATTCGGGCTGGCGGTTTTCCGTCGCGGGGGCGGGCTGGGCGTCGGCGGCGGGGGCGACCCATTCGTGGAGGGCGTCGCGGACGAACTGTTCCGTTACGGCTCCTTCCAGCGACTGGAGCAGCAGGCGGCTGACGATGTTGCGAAGTTCGCGGATGTTGCCGGGCCAGTCATGGGCGCAGAGTTCCTGCATGACGCCGCGGGAGAGACGCAGGGGGCGGATTTCCCATTGCCGGGCGAAGCGGCTGATGAAGTAGTTCGCCATGAGGGGGATGTCCTTGCGGCGGCGGCGCAGGGGCGGAAGGCGCAGGATGACGGAGGCCAGCCTGTAGAAGAGGTCGTGGCGCAGGCGGTTGTCCTTCAGGGCTTCCTTGGGATCGACGTTCGTGGCGGAGATGAGGCGGATATCCACGCGGATCGGGCTGGATTCGCCCACGCGCTCGAAGGTGTTTTCTTCCAGCACCTGGAGGAGCTTGCTTTGCATGTCGGGCGAGAGGTCGCCGATTTCGTCAAGGAAGAGGGTGCCGTGCTGCGCCATTTCGATGCGGCCTGTGCGCTTGCCGAGGGCTCCGGTGAACGCGCCCTTGACGTAGCCGAACATTTCGCTTTCGAAGAGGGTGGACGCGAGCGAGGGGCAGTTGACCTTGACGAAGTTGGCTTCGTGGCGGGGGCTGTGCTGGTGGAGCCAGCGCGCCATCATGGTTTTTCCGGTGCCGGTTTCGCCGAGGATCATCACGGGCATGTGCAGCTTGGAGACGCGACGCGCCAGCGACATGACCGAGGCCATGTCCGGCGTGTCGAACAGGCTGGATTCCGCGACTTCGGCCGCGCCCTGTTCGAGGTCTGTCTGGGCGGCCTTCTGGGCTTCCTTGCGCGCCCGGCGTTCTTCGGTCAGCACCACGAAGAGCACCAGGGAGAGGACCGGGGCGAGGGTGTTCAGCACGCGGAGCATGGAGGCGAAATCTTCCGGCTGGCGGACGAAGGAGAGGTGGAGGGTGCCGATGACGTCCTGATTGAGGAGGAGGGGCAGGGCCACGGTGGCGTTGAGGCCGGCCCGCGCCAGCGAGGAGCCGCCGCCGGAGCCGAGGGGCATGGAGGCCAGGTCGGTGATGACGACGGGCTTGCGGGTTTGAATGGCCTGCCAGGCGACGGTGTTGTGGGCGATGCGCGTATTGGAGAAAACTTCCACAACCGTGCCGTCGGCGTCCGAGAACTGGTTCAGAAATTCTCTTTCCGCATCATAAAGATAGATGCTGAACCGGTCATAGTTGAAGAGGATGCGAAATTCGTAGGACAGGAAGGAGAAAAGGCCGCTTCTGTCCATGCTGTCGGGAACGATTTCGGCAAGGCGGCTCAGGATGCGGTACAGGGCGGCCGCCGGTCTGGTCTGGAGATCTCCGTCGACAAGTGGCTCGTTCATGGTCAATCTCTTGCCCAAATTTGGACACTTTTTACCGATATTTCGGCAACTGTGGGAGCGACAAGAAGGGGAAGAAACGCCGCATTCTTTGAGAATAAAGGAACACGCTTGATTTTATTGCATGTTTCGCGCCATTCATTTTTTGGAATGAAGTTTGCTAGCTAAGATATAAGATACATGACCTTACGTGTGACGTCAAACCCGTCTCCCCGGGAAGCCGTCATTCTGCGCCTCTCTTTTTATCGCCACAGTAAAAAGGGGAACAGATATGTATTTCGATATCATGGTGCTTGCCGCGGCCGGATTCTGCTCCGGCCTGATCAAGACCGGCGTTGGCGTCGGCGCGGGAATCTTCCTTCTGCCGACCCTTTCCCTTGCCTTTCCCGCAAAGATCGCGCTCGGTCTCGGCGCGCCCATGATGCTTGTTTCCGATATCATCGGCCTGCGGCTCTACTGGCGGCAATGGCTGCCGCGCAAGGAGCTGCTGCGCCTGCTGCTTGCCGCCCTGCCGGGCCTGATTCTCGGGGCGGTGCTCCTGCCGCTGATTCCCGGCGGCGTCTTCCGCTTCTGCGTGGGCGTTTTCGGCTGTATCTACGCCCTGAGCCTCCTGTGGCCGGCCTTCCCCGTGGCCGTGCTGCTGAAGCGGCTGTTCAGCGAACTCAGCGCGCGTCATGCCGACAAGAGCGCCTGCATCTACGGTTTTCTGGGCGGCGCGGCGACCGTGCTGGCCCATGCCGGGGGCATCGTGTGGTCGCTCTATCTGGTGACCACGGCCCGCGACAGGCGGGTGTTCGTCGGCACGACCATCATCATGTTCTTTCTCACAAATATCTACAAGCTGTTGCTCTATATCTCCATCGATCTCATCAACGGCGCGGCCCTGCTGAAGATGCTGCCGGCCATCCCGATGATTTTCCTTGGTTCGCATATCGGCAACCTCATCAACAAGCGGTGCGACGCAAGCCTGTTCAGGCGCGTGGTTCTCTGCTTCATCTTCATCTCTTCCTTCTCACTGCTGTTCTGAGCGAATGACCCCGCATCGCGGGGCTGGCAATACGCCGTCTGTCATTAGCGGCAGGCGGCCGTCCGTCGGCGGTTGCGCTTGCCGCCGGGGACGTCTTCCCTCGCGCCCGCCGGTTCCGGATCCCCGGCGGGCGCCGGGGGACAAGGATATAACGGTTCAACCCCTTACAGTGAGGACTTTTCATGCACCGCTCACTTGCTCTGCTTGTTGCGTTCCTGCTCCTGCTGTTCCCGGAATTTGCCGATGCCGCAAGCGGCGCGCCGCCGCAGCCGGAAGTCAACTGGACGAATATCTATATTATCCTCGGCGTTCTCGTTGTTGCCATGGTTCTCTTCTTTACGGAAGTCATCCCCATCGCGGTCACATCCATACTGGTGCCAGTGGCCCTTTCGACATTTGGGGTCATTTCCGTGCAGGAGGCCTGGATATCCTTCGGCGACACGTCCATCCTGACCATTGTGGGCCTGTTCATGCTGGGCGAAGCCAGCTTTGCCACGGGCTTTGCCCAGACCGTGGCGCGCTGGGTTATTCTGAAGGCGGGCAAGAGCGAAGCGCGCCTGCTTGCCGCTGCCGTGGCCATGATCTGCGCGCTTTCGGCCTTCCTGAACAATGCCGGCGTGACCGCCATCACCCTGCCCATGATTTTGTCCATAGCCCGCAACGCGCACATGTCGCCTTCGCGCCTGTTGCTGCCCACGGCCTATGCCGCCAGCTTCGGCGGCTGCATTTCGCTGGTGGGGCAGGCGCCCTCCATGGTGGCCAACGGCATCCTTGCCAAGATGGCTCCGGAATACGGCACCTTCGCCTTCTTTGACTTTGCCTGGTACGGTCTCCCGCTGTCCCTCCTGGCCGTCGTGCTGTTCGGACTTTTTCCCCGTTTTCTGGTGCCTCCGGCCCGCCAGATCGCCGACGGCGACGCCGACATGGAAAAAGAAGAAGAGCTTGTTGTCGACAAGAAGAAAATGTGGATTTCCGCGCTGGTGTATCTCTTCGTGATTATTGCCATGGCGTCCAATCTGGTACCGCTGACCTCCGCCGCCATGCTTGGCGCCATGATCTGTGTGCTGACCGGATGCCTCAGTCTCAAGAGGGCCATGGACGGCATCGACTGGCCCACCGTCTGGCTGTTTGCTGGCATGCTTTCCATGTCCTTTGCCATTGATGACTCGGGCGCGGGCAAGATCATTGCCGACTTCGTCGTGGCCCATGTTTCCGATCCCTACGCGCTGTTCGGCGTGCTGCTGCTGGCCTGCGGCGTGCTGACAAATCTCATGTCCAATACCGCCTGTACGGCCATCATGGTGCCGCTGGTCATTCCCATCGCCATCGGCGCCGGCCTGAGCCCGCTGCCGTTCGTCATGGGCATCGCCATGAACGCCGCCGCCTGCTTCATGACGCCCATCGCCACGCCGTCCAATGCTCTTGTGCTCAAGCCCGGCGGCTATACGTGGGGCGATTATGCGCGCTATGGTTTGCCGTGGCAGATAATTGCCTATCTTCTTTCCATCCTCATCATTCCCACCGTGTGGCCTTTCCAGCCCTAGGTTTGCAAACTTCCTGTGCAAGTGCGTGATGAAGGAGGCATGGCCCTTGCGGGCGGCCCGCCCGCAAGGCCTCCTTCGTCGGACAACGGGCGCGGTTCGCGGCGGTGTCGCGCCGCCGCGGGCCGCCCCCGGCGCGCTTTGCCTCCAGCCCCCCGCCGAAGGGGGCCTTTTTCATGGGAGCGCCGGCGCGGCCGGACTCGCCGGATTCCCCGGAAGGAAATGCAACGCAAGGAGCCGGTCGCGCCGGCGCTTTCCCAGTTCCTTCTGTCGCCCCTGTTCGGGAGGGGGAACCCCCTCTTGCGGTCCCCGCCGCGCCCCCTCTCCCGGGCCTCCACAAAACCCCTTTTTTCGACGCGCAACGCGCCCGCGGGCCGCGGCCGCACGTCGGAGAAAGGGGTTTTTGCGCGTTTTTTCCCCAGGGTCTAACGCTATTCGTATGTTGTCCGGGGGAAGGGAAACCCCTCAGCGCTGCTGTCGATGCCCGTAGCTTCCTTCGTCGCAACGGGCACGGCCTGCGCCGCCATCCGGTCGCTGCTAGCGCGAGAGGGCCCAGCCTTTCCGGCAGGAAAGGCGTTCCCGTAGTTCTTCCCCCCCGGGCCCCCCATCCCTTCCCCAGCGCGCTTTTATCGGGGGAAGAATCTGGAATGCGAGGCGACCCCGCCGCCAAACGATTTTTCCGCTCGCCTTGGGCCGGGCGTGAAGACCTTCTTCACAAGCGCCGCGCCTTGTTTCCCGCAGGCGCCGCGCGGGCGTTTCGCGGCGGGCGAACGGCTTGAAGAGAGGCGGAGCAGAGGAGGGAAAGGCGCCCTTGGGCGGGCATTTTGCGGCCAAAAATCCGTTCTGAAAAGGGGTTTTGGGCGCCTTTTTGGGCGCTGATTCTGGCTTTTTGCTTATGTGACGAAAAACTTATTTAATTATATTGGTGTGTTGCGAAACTGGCGCCGCTATTTGGGCAAAAATGCCCTTTTTATCGAAAAAATGCCCAAATGCGGGCTCATTTGGCAGGGGACTTTCGGACAAAAGAAAAAAGGCTGTTATGTCGGCATCTTATGTCTTACATAAGAGTGGCGCCATCCTTGCACAATAGAGAACAACGCAGCTGCCGCAACTGTTTTACAGAGGTAAAATCTATGAATGCGGACTACAAGGTTGACTTGCTGGTGCTGGGCATGGGCGCCGCGGCGGAACTTGCGGCCATCTATGCCCACGATGCCGACCCCGATCTGAATATCCTCATCGCCACCAAGGCCCTGAAAGGAAAGGGCGGGTGCAGCCGAATGGTGCAGGGCGGCTTCAACGTCGTCCTCGATCCCGGAGATTCGCACGAGAAGCATCTCATGGACACCCTCAAGGGTGGACAGTACATCAACGATCAGGACCTTGCCCTGCAGCTTGTCGTGGAGGCGACGCCCACGGTCAAGGAACTGGAAACCATCTGCGGCTGCTTCTTTGACCGCCGCCCCGATGGACGCATTCACCAGAAGCCCTTCGCCGGTCAGTGCTTTGACCGCACGGTGCACAAGGGCGACCTGACGGGCATTGAAATCATCAGCCGCACCACGGAGCAGATTTTCAAGCGTCGCATTCCCGTCCTTGAAGAAACCCGCGCCGTGGAACTCCTCCTCGACAAGGAAGGCACCACCGTTACCGGCGCGCTGCTCTACAACATGCGTACCGGCACGTTCGTGACCGTGGAAGCCGCGGCCACCCTGGTGGCCACCGGCGGCGGCCCCACCCAGTACCGTTTCCACGCCCCCGGACCGGAAAAGTCCGCCGACGGCATCGCCATGCTGTACCGCGCCGGCGCGGTCATGCGCGACATGGAAATGATTCAGTTCCACCCGACGGGCCTTATCATTCCCGGCAGCGTTGTGGCCGGGGCGCTGCTTGAAGAGGGGCTGCGCGGCGCCGGGGCGCATCTCTACAACGGCGAGGGCGAACGCTACATGCTGCGCTACGCCCCCGACGTGGCCGAACGCGCCACCCGCGACGTCGTGAGCCGTTCCTCCTACCTTGAAATGATGGCCGGACGCGGCTGTCCCGAAGGCGGCGTTCGCATCGACGCCGCGCACATGGGCGCCGAATTCGTGCTCAAGAATTTCCCCGGCATGGCGGAACGCTGCGCCCAGTTCAAGTACGACCTGGCGCGCGGCATGGTGCCGGTATCGCCTTCCGCCCACTTCTTCATGGGCGGCGCGGCCATCGACGTGAACTGCCGCGCCTCTCTCGACAAGCTGTTCGTCGCGGGTGAAGACGCCGGCGGCGTGCACGGCGCCAACCGCCTCGGCGGCAACGGCATCGGCGAATCCTGCGTGTACGGCCGTCTGGCCGGCAAGTCCGTGGCGGCCTACCTGGCCAAGCCGGAAAACCGCCGCATCAAGGACACCGCCCCCAACATGGTCGAGGACGTCATCGCCCGCCTGAACGAACCCTTCACCCGCAAGGGCGGCACCTCGCCCTTCATCAACCGCCGGGACATTCAGGAAACCAACTGGGTCAAGGTCGGCGTGGTCCGCAAGCAGGAATCTCTCGAAGAGGCCGTCAACGACTTCGTGTCGCTGCGCGGCGAAGTGGAGCGCGCGAGCGTGGAAGGCAAGCGCCCCTACAACATGATGTTCAACACCCATCTGGATACGCTGAACATGATCGACGTGTCCATCATGGCGTCGGTTTCCGCGTTGCAGCGTCAGGAAACCCGCGGCGCGCATACCCGCGAGGACTTCCCCAACCAGCGCGACGACTATGGCCTGTTCAATACCTTCATGCGGCGCGGCGACGACGGCATGCCTGTTCTGGAAAAGAAGGACGTCGTCTTCAAGCACAAGTCGCTTGAAGCCTGTCAGAAGCACAAGAAGTAACCAACAATGGGGGAAAACATGAACAACGCGTCCGATCTCGAGTACAGAAAGCCGATGCAGTGGGGCGAACTCGATCCTTACCGTCGCGGTCGTACCCATGTGGGCATGTGGGCCTGGCTGCTGCAGCGTGTCAGCGCCGTCTTCATCGTCGTTCTGCTCGTCCTGCACCTCTGCTTCACCTACAAACCCTATCTGCAGTTCCTTCTGCTGCTTGCGGTCGCCCTGCACGCCTCGCTCGGCCTGCGCGTCATCCTGCTGGACTTCAACCTTGCCAAGATTTCTTCGGCCCGACGCCTCGTCCCCTGGACGCTTATTCTGGGCGTGGCAGCCGTCGTGATTGCGTGGTTTGCCATTTACTAACCGGAGGGCCCTATGGAATCGCAAAGCACTCGTACCGTGCGCATTTTCCGGTATGACCCGGAAAAGGGCGGAGAAGGGGCGTTCCAGACGTACAAGCTCGACATCCCCGATCCCAATACCACAACCATCCTGGATGTGCTCCTGCGTATCCAGAAGGAACAGGACTCGACGCTGGCGTTCCGCTTCGCCTGCCGCGTCAACATGTGCGGCTCCTGCGGTATGGTCATCAACGGCCGCGAAGGGCTGGCCTGTAAGACCAACGTCTGCGACCTGCCCGCCGGACAGGACATCACCCTGCGTCCGCTGAACCACTTCCCCGTGGTCAAGGACCTCGTCGTGGACATGGGCCCGTTCTTCGCCAAGTATGAAGACGCGCTGCCCTTCTTCGAGCCGCTGGAAAAGCGGACCGAACCCTACATCATCAAGCCCGACGATCCCAACCGCGTGGACATCGGCATGGCCACGGACTGTATCGCCTGCGGCTGCTGCGTGTCGAGCTGCACCATGGTGGACAACCATGATTCCTACTGCGGCCCGGCGGCTCTCAACCGCGCCTTCACCCTGCTGGCCGACACCCGCGACGCCCTCTTTGAGGCGCGTCTGACCCGGGCCCTGGACAGCTGCTACAACTGCCGCACGGAATTCAACTGTACGGAAGTCTGCCCCAAGTCCATCAGCGGCACGCGCGCCATCAAGTACATCCAGCGCCTTGCCCTGAAGAACCTGAAGTCCGTCCGGCCCCTGCCGCCCCATCCGGCGGAAACCGCCGCCGCGCACGCGCCCGAAAAGGCCGCCGCGGCCCCGGAAACTCCGCCTCCGGCCCATCCCTGCGCCTGCGGCGGCGTGGACGCCTCCCGCCGGTCCTTCCTCAAGAGCGCGACGGGCATCGTGGGCGCGGGCGTGGTCATCTCGCTGGGCGCCGTGCTGGGCACCGCCGCCGTCGGCCCCACGCTGAACGACCTGCCTTCGCAGTGGGTCGACGCGGGCAAGGACAAGGACTTCCCCGTGGGCAAGATTGTCAGCGTGACCCTGCGCTATAGCCGCACGCAGGCTTTCCACAAGGAAAACAAGCAGTTCCCCGTGCTTGTCCGGCGCGACAGCGAAAAGGACTTCATCTGCTTCAGCAGCATCTGCACGCATCTTGGCTGCGCCGTGACCTGGGATGAACTCTCCAACCGTTTCAGATGCGCCTGCCACGGCGGCGCATTCGACAGAGACGGCAAGGTTATTGCGGGTCCGCCCCCGTCGCCCCTGCCGCGTCTGCCCTGGAAGCTGGAAAACGGCATTCTCAAGGTGGAGGTAGTGTAAATGAGTTTCCTGAACAATATAGGCTGGGAAAAGTATCTCAAGCCGTTTCTCTACAAAAGATTGCCGGACAATACAGGATGGAGCGCCGTCCTCGGCACGCTCTGCGCCCTGACCTTCCTGGTGCTTGTCGCCACGGGCATGATTCTGGCCTTCTACTATGTGCCGTCGCCCGACAAGGCCTGGGAATCCGTAAACTACATCAGCAATGAAGTGCCGCTTGGCGACATCCTGCGCGGTATCCACCACTGGGGCGCGGGCCTGATGGTCTTCCTGGTGTTCTGTCACCTGATGGTCACCTACGTGCACGGCTCCTACATCGCGCCGCGCCAGATCACTTGGATCACCGGCGTCTGCCTCTTCCTGACCACCCTGGGCCTCGGCTTTACCGGCTACCTGCTGCCCTGGGACATGAAGGCCTACTGGGCCACCGTGGTCGGCGCCAACCTGCCCAATCAGTACGGCGCCATAGGCAACTACATCACGCGCTTCATCCTGGGCGGCAACGATATTTCCGGCTTCACGCTCTCGCGCTTCTACTCGGTGCATACGCTGATTCTGCCGGCCTGTCTGCTGCTGCTCATGGCCATGCACATCTACCTGATTCGCGTGCACAACCTTTCCGACCCGCGCGAACGTCTGGCGGGCGAAGCGCTGCCGCCGGCCTCGGGCAAGCCCTACCGCTTCTATCCCGAGCATACCAATCGCACCATGCTGGCCTTCGGCGTCGTGCTCGCGGGACTGATTCTGCTGGCCTGCTACGCGCCTCCGGTTACCCAGGACCCCGCCGGAA
This sequence comes from uncultured Desulfovibrio sp., assembly GCA_944324555.1. Taxonomy (GTDB): domain Bacteria; phylum Desulfobacterota; class Desulfovibrionia; order Desulfovibrionales; family Desulfovibrionaceae; genus Desulfovibrio. The sequence goes on along the minus strand of CALUWU010000174.1, from coordinate 4,522 downwards.
CCCTGATTCCCGACTACCTGCCGCGTCCTGAATGGTACTACATGTGGCTCTTCCAGCTGCTGACGTACTTCACCGGCTCGTGGGAAATGATCGGAACCCTCGTCATCTTCGGCGGCGCGATCATCATGCTCTTCGGGGTGCCCTTCTTCAGCGAAAGCAGGATGAAGGGATTCGTGAACCGGCCCGTGTCCGTGGCCATCGCCTCCACCTTCCTGGTGTGCATCGTCTACCTGACGGTCATGGCCTACGCGGAAACGGCTCCCTACAAGGAATTCGTCGTGGTGCCCAACCGCACCCTGACGGAACAGGAAGCCCGCGGCCTGTACACCTACACCGAGCGCGAATGCTCCTACTGCCACAATATTCTCGGCCAGGGCGGTCACCGCACCGGCCCGGATATGAGCAACATGGTCAAGAAGCAGAGAACCGACAAGTATCTCATGGACTACATCAAGAATCCCGTGAGCGTGTACGCCGGTTCCACCATGCCTGCCTACGACCTGTCTCCCGAACAGCTTCAGGACCTGGCGGCCTTCCTGAAGTCGCTGGACTTCACGCACGGCATCAAGCCCGTGAAGAAGCCCGTTGAGGAAATTCTGAACGCGAAGCCCGGCATGGGCGCGAAGGCCGCGGCCGGTTCCTAAAGGAGGAGAATCCGCATGGCTACCTTTGATTACTCCATAGTGGAAGAAGCGGCAAAGCAACTTTACATCAGGGCCCTGTGCAACCTGCCGCCGGACGTGCGGGAGGCGCTGAAGAAGGCCTACGCCAGAGAGACGCAGCCCACGGCGCGGAGCATCTTCGAGGCCATGTTCAAGGCCATCGAGATTGCCGACACCAAGAAGACGCTGCTCTGCCAGGACACCGGCCTGCCCATCTACAAGGTTCGCATCGGTTCGTCCTTCGACTGGAACGGCGCGAAGATCAAGGCCGCCCTGTATGAAGGCGCCAAACGGGCCACGCAGGAGTTCCCCTTCCGCAGCAGCTCCACGCACACCATCACGCGCGTGAACCCGCAGACCTCCGTCGGCCCCGGCCTGCCCGTGACCTACTTCGACTTCGACGGGGAAAGCGACGTGCTGGACATCCTCATGATTCCCAAGGGCTCCGGCTCCGAGAACATGAGCAAGATGAAGATGTTCTACCCCCAGCATGGCATCAAGGCCGTCAAGAAGTTCATTCTTGACACGGTGGTGGAAAGCAGCGCGAACCCCTGCCCTCCCGGCATCATCGGCGTGGGCCTGGGCGGCACGTCCGACCTGGTCATGAAGCTGGCCAAGGACGCCATCGCCCGCCCCGTGGGGCAGCGCAATCCCGACCCGATGCTGGCCGAGATGGAAGTTGAGCTGGAAGAGGCCATCAACGCCACCGGACGCGGACCCATGGGTCTTGGCGGGGACGTTTCCTGTCTCGCCGTGCATATCGAGAGCGCCTACACCCATATCACCCAGAATCCCGTGGCCGTGAATACCCAGTGCTGGCCCGCCCGCAGGGCCCGCGCCATCATCAAGCCTTCCGGCGATGTGTCCTACGGTTTCTAGGAGGGAGCAATGAGCAAGACCTATCACCTCACGTCGCCTTTTACCGAGGAAGTCATCCGTGAGCTGCACGCCGGAGATATCGTCTACTTTGACGGGCCTCTGTTCGGCATCCGGGACCTGACGCAAATCTACATCTTCGACAAGGGCAACCCGCCGCCGGTGAGCCTGGAAGGCATGCCGTGCATCCATACGGCGCCCAGCCTGAGAAAGGTCGGCGACAAGTGGGAAAAAATCTGCGTGGGCACGACCACCAGCACGCGCATGGAGCGCTTCACCCCCGGCCTTATCGGCCAGTACGGCGTGCGCGCCATCATCGGCAAGGGCGGTCTGTATGAGGACAGCCTCAAGGCCATGCAGAAATACGGCGCGGTTTATCTGGCCATCGTGGGCGGCGCGGCCGCCCTGGAAACCGAGCAGATCGAGGAAGTGGAGCAGGTTTACTTCGAGCAGCTCCATCCCGAAGCCCTGTACCGGTTCCGCGTCAAGAATTTCGGCCCCCTGACGGTGGCCATGGACAGCCACGGCGTCCATCTCTACGAGAAGGTCACCGAGCAGGTAAAGAAAAGGCTGCCTGACATCTACGCCAAGCTCGGCGTGCTGTAAGGCTTGCTTATAAGGATTGGACCTCGACCGGCCGAGGTCGATTGTTCAACGGCATGCCCAGGGCCGGGAGCGTGCAAAAAAGCCCCTTCGGGGAGGACCCATGATAGACTTTGTTGTTCACGAGAAAGGCGATGGCGTCGGCGTAGTGGTCGTTGAAGGTCTGAAAAAGGGACAAAAGTGTACCGGCTGGATCATGGAAGAGGATGAGCTCGTCACGTTCGACATTCTGGACGACATCCCGATCGGGCACAAGGTCGCCCTGCACGACTTCGCGGTCGGCGATACCGTCATCAAATACGGCACCGATATTGGCAAGGTCGTGCAGCCCATCAAGCAGGGCCAGCATCTTCATGTCCACAATGTAAAGACGAAAAGGTGGTAGAAAATGAAAAAGACCTTCTGGGGCTACAAGCGTGAAAATGGACGTGTGGGCATCCGCAACCATGTTGTGCTGCTGCCGCTGGACGACCTTTCCAACGCGGCCTGCATGGCCGTTGCCAACAATATCAAGGGAACCCTGGCTCTGCCTCACCACTACGGCCGTCTGCAGTTCGGCGAAGACCTTGAGCTGCATTTCCGCACGCTGATCGGCGCGGGCTGCAACCCCAACGTGGCCGCCGTTGTCGTCATCGGCATCGAGCCCGTGTGGACGCAGCGCATCGTCGACGGCATTGCCGCCACCGGCAAGCCCGTGGCCGGCTTCTCCATCGAAAAGAACGGCGACCTTGCCACCATCGCCGCCGCTTCGCGCAAGGCCAAGGAATTCCTCCAGCAGGTGACCGACTACCAGCGCGTCGAATGCGACATCAAGGACCTGTGGGTGTCCTGCAAGTGCGGCGAGTCCGACACCACCTCCGGCATCGCCTCCAACCCCACCGTGGGCAACGCCTTCGACAAGCTGTGGGAAGCCGGCGCCACCACCCTGTTCGGTGAAACCACCGAAATCACGGGCGGCGAGCACCTGGTGGCCGCGCGCTGCGCCAACGACGACGTCCGCAAGAAGTTCATGTACTTCTTCGACCGTTACGCCAAGGTCGTGGACGACCACAAGACCAACGACCTGTGCGACTCCCAGCCCACCAAGGGCAACATCGAAGGCGGTCTGACCACCATCGAGGAAAAGGCCCTTGGCAACATCCAGAAGATCGGCCGCAAGGCTCCCGTCGTGGGCTGCCTCGAAAAGGCCGAAAGCCCCACCGGCCCCGGCCTGTGGTTCATGGATTCCTCTTCCGCCGCCGCCGAAATGGTGACGCTGGCCGCCGCCGCCGGCTTCGTGGTGCACTTCTTCCCCACGGGCCAGGGCAACGTTATCGGCAACCCCATTCTGCCGGTTATCAAACTGTCGGCCAACCCCCGCACCGTCCGTACCATGAGCGAGCACATCGACGTGGACGTGACCGGTCTGCTGCAGCGTGAATACGGTCTTGACGCCGCCGGCGACAAGCTGCTGGACATGATGATCCGCACCTGCAACGGCCGCCGCACCAGCGCGGAAGCCCTGGGTCATCAGGAATTCGTCATGACCCGCCTCTACGAAAGCGCCTAGGCGCAGCAGGCATCTGTCTGCCGCACCCCTCTCGTGGAGCGGCGAAAAAGGCGGTCGCCCCCGGGCGACCGCCCGCGGAAAACCCGGAGAGGGAGCATACGCATGGCGATATCCCCGCCCTCGCGAGAGCGCCGTTCAGCATGCGTACTCCGGAGTTGAAAGCCGCCGCTTCCGAACTTCCCCCGCCGTCGTCCCGTTCCCGTACCCGAACGTCATTCATGCGGAACGGCGGCGGGGGGCACCCCCCCTCCGCACGCCGGCCCTTGCGTACGGAGGTCCCCGACGGAATCCGTTTCGGGGCAATGTCCTTCGCCCTCTGCCGGGCACACAGACATTCCTTTCGGGTGCCCGCCTTCAGCGGGCGATGTGTCTCCTCCACATCTCCTCACGCGTTTTCAAGCCGGCGCCTGAGGGGTACCCCCACCCGACGAAAAGGGTGGGCATCCGAAAGGCTTTTTGACAGCAACACGTAACCTCTTGCCGTCCGATGCCGTCCGACCCGCCTGCCTAGCCCGCAGGCGGGTCGTTTTTTTGGCGGTATTTTTCTTCATGCCGTCTCTTTCCTTCTTTTTTTCTTTCTTCTTCTTCTTCTTCTTCTTCTTCTTTCAGGGGCATGCCGCGTCCTGCGGCTGCTGCCCGGAGCGGGCGGCGGGTCGCCTGCCCGGCGGGGCGGGTGGTTTTTTACGGCCCGTCTTCGGGGGGCAAGCCGCGTCTTGCGGCTGTTGCCCGGAGCGGGCGGCAGGTCGCCTGCCCGGCGGGGGGCAGGGGGCGAGAGGGGGCGCGCCCCCTCTACGCCCCCTTGCATCCCCCGTACACCCCGCTATCTGGGAAG
>CALUWU010000173.1 GCA_944324555.1 uncultured Desulfovibrio sp. | reverse complement strand
GCAACGTCTTTTATACATAGGCAGCTTTCCTTCAGACGCCATCTTTCCCGAAACCCGCGCGCTGTTGCCGACGGGGAAGGGCGGATATTTTTGTAACGCGCAGCGATACGTTCTGAAAAAGCGCGCTGGGGAAGGGATGGGGGGCCCGGGGGGAAGGGAAACACCTCTCGCGCTAGCAGAGGGGTTTCCCTTCCCCCCGGACAACAATCCTCCCCGGAAGGGGGCGGACTACTGACGAATCCCGGCCCTAGAACTGAAAGTAGATGAATTCCTGCTGCTTGTCGGGGATGCAGAGCAGCAGGAGCGAAAGGGCAAGGCAGACGACCGCCCGGAAAAACAGGGAGAGCGAGGCCGGCTGTTCCAGCAGTTCGCGGGAGTTTCTGGCAAGAAGCAGCGTCAGCAGCACGCCCGCGAGCAGAAGCCCCACGGCGGCGTTGTCCGGCATCAGGAGCGTCTGGCGCAGCATGACGGCAAAGTCCTCGCTCAGCGCCCAGCCGCCGGCGCCGCGAAAGCCGTCGAAAAAGCGCCGCAGGCAGTCGCCGTCCGGCGCGCGGAAGACGACCCAGGCCAGATTGACAAAGAGAAAGGTCAGCAGCCAGCCCAGGGGGCGGGGAAGCGCGCCCCCGCGCGCCTTCCAGACGCGGTGGACGACCAGCGCCGCGCCGTGCATGGCTCCCCAGAGAACGAAGGTCCAGGCCGCGCCGTGCCAGAGGCCGGCCAGCAGGAAGGTCAGGAAGAGATTGAGGAGCGTGCGCGCCGCGCCGCGCCTGTTGCCGCCAAGGGGAATATAAAGATAGTCGCGCAGCCAGCGGCCGAGGGTCATGTGCCAGCGGCGCCAGAAGTCCTGAATGTCGCACGCCTTGTAGGGGGAATTGAAGTTCCACGGCAGGCGGATGTTGAAGAAGAGGGCGCAGGCGACCGCCATGTCGGAATAGCCGGAAAAGTCGAAATAGAGCTGGAACGTATACAGCAGCATGCCGCACCAGGCGTCGGCAAAGGAAAGCGCCGCGTCGGGGGCGAAGGCGCGGCCGACAAGGGGGGAAAGCGTGTCGGCCGCCAGCGTCTTCTTGGCAAGGCCGATGCTGAACAGGACAAGGCCGCTGTAGATGTTTTCCCAGCGCGCGACATGCGCCTGAGCGTTGTCGAACTGGGGCATCATTTCCCGATGGTGCACAATCGGGCCGGCGACAAGCTGGGGAAAGAAGCAGACGAAAAGGCCGTAGCTTACCAGCCCCTCGCCGACGGGAGAATTCTTGCGCGTGTAGATATCGCTCAGATAGGCGATCTGCTGAAAGGTAAAGAAGGAAATGCCGATGGGCAGGACAATGTCCGGGGCGGAAATCTGCGTTCCCGTGACGGCCGTATATATTTGCATGCCGAAAAGCGTATATTTGAAATAGAGCAGGGCAAGCAGGTTGAGCGTCACGCCCGCCGCGAAGAGGGCCTTGCGATGCTCCCGCGCGGCGTCGAGCATTCTGCCGAGGGTATAGTTGCCGAGAAGGGAAAGCAGAATGACGCCGAGGTTGGAGACGTCCCACCAGGCGTAATAGAAAAGGGAGCAGAGAAGGACGAAGAGAAAGGCATGTTCCTTGTTCCCGAAACGCAGGATGGCGTAATAGCCGAGCGTCGCGACGGGCAGAAAGACAAGAATGAAGCTGAGAGAACTGAAAACCACGCTCTTTTCCTTTGGCGTTCAGGGGGGCGCGCCATCCTTTCCGGCGCGCGGGGAGTCGCGTTTCTGGGGCGCCGGCCGGGGACGGCGCGGAGGAAAAAGCAGAAGCAGCGCAACGGGGCGTCCGTTGCGCTGCTTCTGCTTTCGCCGTGGCGGCGGACTGCGCGGAAAGGGCGCGGGTCTAGAAGAACTGACCCATGCTGAATTCCACGCGGCCGTTTTCGCGTTCGTTGTCGTAGTCCTTGACGAGCGGCACGCCGTAGGCGATGCGGAGGTCGCCCATGGGCGAACGCCAGCGGAGTTCAAGGCCCGTGCTTGTCACGATGTATTTGTTGAGCGACTTGCCCATGGTGCGGGAGTCGATGTTGAAACCGGCGTCCACGAAGGGCACGAGGGCAAGGCCCAGTTCCTTTTCAAAGGTCCAGATATATTCCAGGTTGGCCACGCCCATGCGGTCGCCGCCGATCTGGTTGTCGTAGGTGTAGTTGTTGTCGCGCGGCGACAGGTCCGAGTAGGAGTAGCCGCGAATGGTGTCCATGCCGCCGAGCCAGAAGCGTTCGAACACGGGCACGCGCTTGTTGTTGACGTTTTCAAACACGCCGCCCAGACGCAGACGCAGGTGGAACGTATTCTGCGGGTTGAAGGACAGGAAGGTCTGCCAGTCGGCCACGGCCTTGATGAAGTTGTCGGTGCCGCCGAGGCCGCCGCCGCCGTATTCCGCCCAGATGCGGCTGATGGTGCCGCGGGTCGGCCGGTCGCGGGCGTCGGTGGTGTCGCGGTTCAGGGACACGGAGATGGCGCTCGTCCAGTTGTCGCCGATGTAGTCGGAGATGTAGGGCGTGGTGTTCTCTTCGATGTCGTAGAGCTTGTAGCGCTCAAGACGGTAGCCGATGCCGACGCTGGAATATTCGCCGATGGGATAGGAGAAGCGGATATTGTCGCCCGCGGTATCCTTGGTGAAGTTGTCCCAGTAGTCGTGCATGTAATAGAGGTCGTTGGCCACGGAAAGGTCCGTGTCGTAGACGCGGGGGTTGGTGAAGGAAAGCGTGCCGCTGGTGCGCCGCCACGAGAAGAAGCCCGCCAGTTGCAGCCAGTAGCCGCGACCGAAGAGGTTGCGTTCCATGATGCTGGCGGAAAGGCCCACGTCGTAATAGGTGGAATAGCCGATACCGCCCATGATGGCGCCGGTATTGTCTTCCTTGACCTTGATCTTGAGGTCCACCTCGTCTTCCTTGCCCGTGGGAACAAGTTCGGTGTCCACGGCGGTGAAGTAGCGGAGGCGGTTGAGGCGTTCGGTGGAGCGGCGCAGCTTGGCGCCTTCGTACATGTCGCCGTCGCCGAGGCGCATTTCGCGCAGGATGACGTTGTCGCGGGTCTTGCTGTTGCCGTCCACGGTCAGACGGCGCACGAATATCTTCTGCTTCTTGCTGATCTGGTAGCCGATGTCCACCTGCGGCGTTTCGCTGCCTTCCACCTTGAGCAGGCGGGTGTCCACTTCGGCGAAGGCGTAGCCCTGATCGGCGTAGTAGTTGGTAAGGCGCTTGCTGTCCTCCTGCATGACGGAGACCGAGAAATAGGAGTTCTCGTCGCGCCAGTCGTCCATTTCGACGATCTTGAGCATGTCCTTTTCGTCGGCGATGACGTCGCCGAGGAACCGGACGTTGCGGATATTGTAGCGGGGGCCTTCGTTGACGGTGAAGATGACGTGAATGCCGTCTTCCTTGTACTGCACTTCCGGGGCGGCCACCTGAATGTCCACAAAGCCCTGGCTGAGACCGAACGCGGCGATGGCGTTGGTATCGCGTTCAAGGTACTCTTCCTTGAGCACGCCGGACCCCGTGAACCACGAGAAGATGCCGCGCGTCTTGAGGGCCATGTACTGGTCGAGGTCGCCGCGCTTGATCTGATGCAGCCCGTTGACGGCCACTTCGGTGATGTAGAGCTTGCTGCCCTCGTCCACGGTGATCACAAGCACGGCGCTGCGGCCGTCGTTGCGGGGATCAAGGCGATAGCTGGACTTGGCGAGGTAGTAGCCGTCCTTGCGGTAGAGTTCGTTGATTTTCTGGAGGTCGTCGGCAATGAGCTGTTCGTTGAGGACGTTGCCGGACTTGGTGCCCATGGCGGCAAGCACGTCTTCGGCGTCGATTTCCTTGTTGCCCTCGACGATCACGTTGTCGATGCGGGGCTTTTCCGACACGGAAAAGACGAGGACGGGGCCTTCCATGAAGGCCTGAACGTCGTTGAAGTAGCCCATTTCCCAGATGCGCTTGACTTCTTCGTTGATGGCGTCGGCGCTGGGGGTGTCGCCCTTGCGGAGGGTGAGGCGCATGAGGATGACGTCGGGGTCCATGACCTTGAGCCCGCGCACCTGAATGTCGCCGATGGCGTTGCTTGCGGAGCCCATGGGCACGAGGCTGGCGGCGCGGCCCTGTCCGGCCTGTTCCGCGGCCGTCGCGCCCAGTTCCACGGACGCGGGCGCGGCCGGAGCGGCGGGGGCGCCGAGCGCGGCGGCGGCCCGGGAGGCCAGATCGGCGGCGCAGGAGCCCAGCTCCAGCAGCGAGGAGCGTTCAAAGGCGGCGGGCTGGGCCGATCCGCCTGCAACGGGGACAAGGCGCGTATCCATGTTGAAGCCGCCGCCCAGCTGATTGAAATTGCCGTAGATGACGAGATCCGCGCCGGCGCTCTTGCCCAGACGGCGCGCCCGGGCGAGGTCGATGACGCCGCCTTCGGCGGAGAAGAGGGCGCGCGACCGGCTCATGGGCACGGGCTTGAGCCCCTGGGCGGCGAGCTGATCGACGATTTGCTGCGGCACGTCGCGCGCCGCGTCGGGCATTTCCGGGCCCGCGTTGACCTGGAATGGCAGCACAAGCACCGTTTTGTCGGCGGCGCACGTCTGCCGCGCCGGGAGGCACAGCAGGCAGAGGAGCGCCAGCGCCCAGACAAGAGGCCACTTACGCATAGTTCTTTTCATATAACGTCCCCGCTCTGAGTTCGAGAGCACGGCCCAGGGAGGCCGCGAGTTCCTGATTATGCGTCACGACGACAAGGGTCATGCCCAGATCGGCGTTGAGGCGGGCCATGAGTTCGCCCACCTGCGCGCCGGTGCTTTCATCGAGGTTGCCCGTGGGTTCGTCGGCCAGCAGCACGCGCGGCCGCAGCAGCACGGCGCGGGCTATGGCCACGCGCTGCCGTTCGCCGCCCGAAAGCGTGGAGACCTTGCTGCGCATGCGATGGGCAAGGCCGACGCGTTCCAGCATGTCGCGGGCCTCGGGCAGCACGTCCTTCAGGCGCGCGCCGCCGATGAGGGCGGGCATGGCCACGTTTTCTTCGGCGGAAAATTCCGGGAGCAGGTGATGGAACTGGAAGACGAAGCCCAGGGCCGTATTGCGAAAGCGCGCGGTCTCGTCGGGCGCGAGCGAGGCGAGGTCGCGCCCCTCGAAGAGGACGGCGCCGCTTGTTGGAGTATCAAGCGCGCCCATAAGATGCAAGAGCGTGCTTTTGCCCGACCCCGAGGCGCCCACGATGGCGAGGCTTTCGCCCTCTTCGACGGTGAAGGAGATATTCTTGAAAATTTCAAGATTTTCCGAGCCGTGAAAGCGTTTGCCCACGTCGCGAAATTCGTAGATGGCGGTCATGATTATTCGTAGCGCAGGGCTTCGGCGGGTTCGAGGCGGGAGGCCTGACGCGCCGGATAGAGGGTGGCGAGGAAACAGAGCAGCATGGCGCTTGCGCCGATGATCAGCACGTCCGACCATGTGATGATGATGGGCAGGTGATCGAGGGTGTAGACGTTTTCGGGCAGCTTGATGAACTGGTAGCGCTTGAGCGCCCAGCCCACGGACAGGCCCATGGCGTAGCCCAGCAGGGTGCCGATGAAGCCGATGATCGTTCCCTGAAGCATGAAGATGCGGCGGATGGAGCGCCTGGTCGCGCCCATGCTCATGAGGATGGCGATATCGCGCGTCTTTTCCATGACCAGCATGACCAGCGAGGTGACGATGGAGAATGAGCCGATCAGGACGACCATGGTAAGCAGGATGAACATGCCGATCTTTTCCAGCTTGAGGGCGGCGAAAAGGTTGGCGTTCATTTCCATCCAGTGGCGCACGTAGAAGGGATAGCCGAGGGTTTCGGCCAGGTCGGCGGCAATCTTGTCGGCGGCGAAGAGATCGTCCACGGTCACTTCCACGCCGGTGAGGAAGCCTGCGGGCAGGCCGAGGGTATCGCGTGCGGCGTCGAGGGTGACGAAGGCGAGCGAGGAGTCGTATTCATACATGCCGGTCTTGAAGACGCCCCGCACCACAAAGGGGCGGATGCGCGGCTTGAAGCCCGACGCGCCGGACTCGCCGGAAGAGGACAGCATGTTGACGCGGCTGCCCACGACAAGCCCCAGACGGCTGGCCAGCTCGTCGCCGATGATGATGCCGGGGGTTCCCTCGCCCGCGAGATCGGCCACGGAGCCGGAGCGCAGCTTTTGCAGCATGGTCAGGACGGACGCGGCGCTGCCCGGATCGATGCCGCGCAGGATGATGCCCTTGACCCCCCGGCCGGTGGAAAGCATCACTTCGCTGTAGATGAAGGGCGTGGCGCCGGTGATGCGCGGCGCTTCCTTCGCGCGGGCCGTCACGTCGGGCGCGTGTTCAAACGCGCCCGCCGTGCTGGCCATGACGATGGCGTGGGCGTTGGCCCCGAGAATCTTGTCGCGCATGTCGGTGGTGAGGCCGTTGTACACGCCCAGCACCACCACCAGCGCGCCGACGCCGAGGCCGACGCCGAGAATCGACATCAGTGAAATAATATAGATGAAGGTCTGCTTGCGCCGCGAAAAGAGGTAGCGCAAGGCGACGAAGGACTCAAAGCTCATGCCCATTGATGCCTAGAACTCCGGACGCAGCAGCGGGAAGAGAATGACTTCGCGGATGGAGGCGGAGTCGGTCAGCAGCATGACAAGGCGATCTATGCCCATGCCCAGACCGGCCGCCGGCGGCATGCCGTATTCCAGCGCGCGGAGGAAATCCTCGTCCATGTTGTGGGCTTCGTCGTCGCCGGCTTCCTTTTCGCGCACCTGATCCTCGAAGCGCAGGCGCTGGTCCACCGGGTCGTTGAGCTCGGAAAAGGCGTTGGCCAGCTCGCGTCCCGTGATGAACAGCTCGAAACGATCCGTCAGGCCGGGGTTTTCGTCGTTGCGCCGCGACAGGGGAGAGATTTCCGTGGGATAGGCGTAGATGAAATGCGGCTGGATCAGACGGGGTTCCACGTCGATGTCGAACAGCTTCGCGTGCAGGCGGGGCAGGCTCTCGCTATCGGCGGCCTTTTCCCCGCGTTCGCGGATGTAGGCCTTGACCTTGTTGTAATCGTTGTAGAAGTCCGGCGAGTGGCCGCCGATTTTTTCCAGCGATTCGTAAAAGGACATGCGGGTCCAGCGGCCGGGGGTGAGGTCGATCATGTCGCCCTGATAGGGGACGACCGTGGAGCCGCAGACCGTCTGCGCCAGGCGGCCCACCAGCTCTTCCGTCAGATCCATCAGATCCTTGTAGGTGGCGTAGGCCCAGTAGAATTCACAGGTGGTGAATTCGGGGTTGTGGCGGGTGTCTATGCCTTCGTTGCGGAAGTTGCGGTTCAGCTCGAAGACCTTTTCAAAGCCGCCCACCAGCAGCCGCTTGAGATACAGCTCCGGCGCGATGCGCATGTAGAGCTGCAGATCCAGCGCGTTGTGCTGCGTCACGAAGGGCTTGGCCGCCGCGCCGCCGGCAATGGGCTGCATCATGGGCGTTTCCACTTCCATGAAGCCGCGTTCCTCCAGGAAGCGGCGGAACTCGCGCACGATCAGGCTGCGCTTCTGGAATATTTCCCGCGTGCGGGGAGCCACGATCAGATCGACGTAGCGCTGGCGATAGCGCGTTTCGGTGTCTTTCAGGCCGTGGTACTTTTCCGGCAGGGGCCGCATGGAACGCGTGATGAGCTTGACGGTGCGGCAGTTGATGGTCAGCTCGCCCGTCTTGGTGCGGAACATGTGCCCGGAAACGCCCACGATATCGCCCACGTCCAGTTTCTTGACCATCGAATAGACGTCTTCGGGCAGGTCTTCCCGCGTGGCGTAGCACTGAATGTTGCCGCTCTGATCCTGCATATGGAAGAAGATCACCTTGCCGAAGGAACGCAGGGACACGATGCGTCCCGCAATGGCGACCACGTCTCCCTGGCTTTCCAGCGCCTCGCCCTCCAGCTCGCCGAAGCTCTCCAGAACCCAGCCGATGGAGTGTTCTTTGCGGAAGTCGTTCGGGAACAGGGGAATCCCGGCGTCCAGAAGGTCGCAGGCTTTGACCACGCGGTTCTTGACGACCTCGTTCAGGGCGTCGCGTCTGGCGAAACCCTCAAGCATGGGCATGAAGTAGTCCGCATGGGGGGACTTGGTGTTCAACTTGATCTTAGGCTTCTTGTTCTTTTCCCGATCTTCCACGATAACGCTCCTGCGGGCCGTCGGCCCGGCAATGCCTTGAGATTGAATGGGTGAGGATATTCCAAGCGCCCTTCCCCGTCAAGGAGCGCCGGGTCGTCCCGTCCCGCCGTTTCACGGCCCGCGGGCGGGGGGCCGGCCGGCCCGGCTCTTGAAGCCCGGCGACTTTACGGCTATGGTATCGCCGCCTTACGCGAAACGGAACGCTTTTTCCGGCGTTTCGCGCGCCGCATCTCACTTTGAATGCGCCCCTGTCGCGGCCTTCGTCCGCACTGCGGGCGGCCATGCAAGGAAAGACATGAAAAATTTCACAATCTCCTTCCTGGGGCGGGACTGTCCCGGCGTCGTCGCGGCGGTAAGCCGCACCATCGGCGAATCCGGCTGCAATATCACGCAGTTGTCGCAGACTATCCTTTCCGGCGAATTCGCGGCCATTTACATCGTGCAGGCGCCGGACTCCCTTGATCCGGAAGCCCTGCGGCGCGCCCTCGCCGTCGCGCTCGAAGCGGAACACATGGACATGTCCGTCCTTGTGCGTCCCGCCACCGACTCGGCCTGGGGCGAGGGCGAAGTCTGCCAGCCCTTCGTCGTCACGGCCGACGGCCCCGACCATCCCGGAGAAATCGCGGCCATGAGCCGCGTCTTTGCCCGGCACAACGTCAATATCGAGAGCCTCAAGGCCGTTCTCGGCGAGGGCGGAAGCAATCACGCCCTGTTCGTCTTCGAGGTCATGGTTCCCGATCGCGTGGATCTCGGCCGCCTGCGCCGCGAGCTCATCAAGGAAGGCGGCATGCACAACCTGCGCGTCGGCGTGCAGCATCGCGACATCTTTGAAGCCATGCACCGCATCGGCAGCGTATAGGCGCAGGATATCCATTTCTCTGGCAGGGCCGCCGGCCGCCGTCCTGCCCGGAACATCCCTCCTCCCGGCTTCCGCGCCAGGGTTCAGCCCTTCCGGCCGCCGGCGAAAAGGAACTTTACATGCTTTCTGAACGCGAAGTCATCAGCACTCTGAACATGCTGCGTACCGAGCACCTCGATGTGCGTACCGTCACCCTCGGCGTCAGCCTCTTTGACTGCGTGAGCCACGACATCGAGCTGTTCATTGCCAACGTGAAAGACAAGATACTGCGCCATGCCGCCCAGCTCGTGCGCGTCTGCGACGAAGTGGGCGACAAGTACGGCATTCCCGTCGTCAACAAGCGCATCAGCGTCAGTCCCATCGCGGTGGTCGCCGCTCCCTTCGGCCCGGCGGGCATGGTGCGCGTCTGTCGCGCTCTCGACGACTGCGCCAAGGAAGCGGGCGTGGACTTCCTCGGCGGCTTTTCCGCCCTCGTGGAAAAGGGCTTTGCCAACGGGGACCGCGCCCTCATCGAAGCCCTGCCCGAAGCCCTGACCACCACGGACCGCATCTGTTCCTCCATCAACGTGGCCTCTTCCCGCAGCGGCATCAACATGGACGCCGTGGCCCTCATGGGCGAGCAGATCCTCAAGGTCGCCGAAGCCTCAGCCGATCGCGGCGGCATCGGCTGCGCCAAGCTCGTCGTCTTCGCCAACATCCCGCAGGACGTGCCCTTCGCGGCCGGCGCCTACCTCGGCGTGGGCGAGCCCGACGTCGTCATCAACGTGGGCGTCTCCGGCCCCGGCGTCGTCAAGAAGGCCATAGATCGCGCCCTCGGCGCGGGCGTCAACGCCAAGGGCCAGCCCCTCACCCTGCTCGACATCGCCGAGGTCATCAAGCGCACCGCCTACAAGGTCACCCGCGTGGGCGAAATGATCGGCACCGAAGTGGCCCACAGGCTCAATCTTCCCTTCGGCGTGGCCGACCTCTCCCTCGCCCCCACCCCCGCCGTGGGCGACAGCGTGGGCGAAATCTTCCAGAGCGTCGGCCTCTCCAGCATCGGCGCGCCCGGCACCACCGCCGTCCTCGCCATGCTCAACGACGCCGTCAAGAAGGGCGGCGCCTTCGCCTCCTCCTCCGTGGGCGGCCTTTCCGGCGCCTTCATCCCCGTTTCCGAGGACTCCAGCATCGAGGCCGCCGCGACCTCCGGTCTCCTCAGCCTTGAAAAGCTCGAAGCCATGACCAGCGTCTGCTCCGTCGGCCTCGACATGATCGCCATTCCCGGCGATACCTCCGCGACCACCATCGCCGGCATCATCGCCGACGAAATGGCTATAGGCATGATCAACCACAAGACGACCGCCGTCCGCATCATTCCCGTGCCCGGCAAGGGCGTCGGCGAGGAAGTCTCCTTTGGCGGCCTTCTCGGCAAGGCGGCCATTATCCCCGTGCCCAGGGGCGACGCCTCCGACTTCATCCGTCTCGGCGGCCGCATCCCCGCCCCGATTCACAGCTTGAAGAACTAGAGCCGGGGCTTATTACGGTTTTCTTGAGGGGGAAGAAACCCCTTTTGCTTGCGGCAAAAAGGGGTTTCTTCCCCCTCAAACTCCCCCATCTTCCCCAAAACCCGCGCTTAGTGTGCTGACGGGTCAAGGGGGGTTCCTTCCCCCCGGAAGAACGATTTCGTGTTAATACGCCCTGGAGCGTTTCACCCTTGAAAAGCGTTTCACCCTTGAAAAGGGTGAAGCGAGGCGGCGGCGTGGAGAGCTGTATGCGACGGGGTCTTTTTGCGGGGCGTCTTCTGGCGGTCGCGTGTCTGTGCTGCGATCTGGCTGTCGTGTGTTTGTGCCGGCTCCTGCCGGAGGAACGGCTCCTGACGTTGCTGGATGCGCTGCGGGACGGCGTCGGGGCGCTCTTTCCCGCGCCGCTGTCGCGTTCGGGGGGCTTTGCCGTCATGCTGCTGGCCCTTGCGGGCGCGTTCGCGCTGCAATACCTCCTTCTCTGGCATGCGGCGTCCGGGGGGTGCGGCACAGTATCCGTCGTTTCCCGGAACAGCCCGCCGAACGCGCCGTCCCGGCTGGGAGGACGGCCGCTTTCCGCCCTGGCGCTGCATTTTCTCTGGAACAGATGCCGGGTGACGCCGCGCGGGATTCTGGCGGCGCTGGTTGATCTTTCCACTCGGGGCTGCTGTTCTTTGAGCGGCTATGCCGGAAGCGGATTCACGTTTTCCAGAGTCGTCACGCCGGGCGCTTCCGTCAGCGGCGAGGAAGAGGCCTTGCTGGCGGCGCTCCCGCGAAAGGTGAGTTTGAAGAAGGCGGAGGCGTGGACATGGTCCGTTGCCCGGCGCGTCTGCGAACGCTTTCTCAGAAAGGCCTATCCGGGGGGCTGGAGGTGGCATGTTCTTCTCCTGTTCCCGCCCTTTGCCGCCAGTCTGTCGTGCGCTTACGAGCTGTTTGGCTGGTTCGGTCTGTCCGTAAGGGAAAGAGTGCTTCTGGCGGCGTACTTCTGCATTCTGACAGCCGCGATCCTCGTCCTCTGGCATGCGCTGCGCCTCCTGCGTTCCGACAGCGCCGTCTTCGTCAGAAGGGGGCGGGGCCTGCTGCTCGTCGCCATTTCCCTGTGCGCTCTCCCCTGGTATCTCTCCGTTCTCTGGAGCGGCCTGCTTGCGCCGGCGCACGTCGCCCTTGCCGAGGCGCTGCTGCTGATGCCGCTTGTCGCCGGCCCCCGCATGGGCGCGCCTTCCCCCGAAGTTGCCGCCCTCCGCAGGGAAATAGCGGGGCTGGCCCGCTATATCCGTACTGGCGAGGGCGTGGACAAGACCGCCGCTCCCGAGGAACTGCGGGAGCTGTTTACTCGTCTGCTGCCTTATGCCGTGGCGTTGGGGCTGGAAAAAATCTGGAGCCGGCATTTCGCCCTTGCGTCGCCGCGAACCGTCCTCCTCCCCGGACAGGCTTCGGCAGATGGCGCCGGCGATCTCGCGGGGGTCGTGTTTGCCGTCCGGGATCTGGCGGATTCGCTGGATTCGCCGGACAGTCCCTTTTTCGGAGACGGCGACGACTTCGCGCCCTCCGGGGACGGCGGCGGGGGCGACTAGAGCGTTTCACCTTTGAAAAAGGTGAAACGCGAGGCGGCGAGACAGCGCCGCCCGGCCCAGGGCGAGCGGAAAAACCGCGTTTTTTCCGCGAAACGACAGGCCGTATGGTTTGAAATGCGAAGCATTTCAAACTGAAAATGCTCTAGGCCCCGTCCCTTCCCCGGAGCGCCTTTCAGAGGCATGCGGGCGTCGGGAGGGAACGGGCGGCGTCAGGCGAGAGAGGCCCAGAGATAGAGGGAGGCCGTGGAGCCGTAGGGGGAGTAGCGGCGGCGGTAGCGCTCGAAGCGCTGCCGGGGCATTTCCTTGTGATGGTGGAGGCGGCAGAGGGCGCGCCGGATGGCGAGGTCGCCCCAGCTGAAGACGTCGGGGCGCTGGAGGGAGAAGATGAGGAGCATTTCCGCGGTCCAGACGCCGACGCCGGGCAGGGCGGTGAGGGCGGCGCAAACCTCGGCGTCGCTGGCGGCGCGCAGGGCGTCGGCGGAGAGGCGTCCCCGGGCGAAGGCGTCGGCGGCGGCCTGCATATAGGAGACCTTGCGGGCGGAGAGACCGACGGCGCGCAGGGATTCGACGGGAAGGGCGGCAATGACGTCGGGGGTCAGTCCGCCGCTGGTTTCGGCAAGGCTGCGGAGGCGGCGCCACACGGTTTCCTGCGCCTTCATGGAAATTTGCTGCCCCGTGATGCTGTGCAGCAGGGCCGCGAACGGGTCCGGCTCAACTTCGCGGCGGATCGGGCCAAGAGTTTCGATGAGGGCGGCAAGGCGCTTGTCGCGACGGGAGAGGGCCGCAAGAGCTTCGGGGGCGAGAGGAAAGACGGGCATGCGTTCGGGCTCGGGAGTCTGGTTCAGGAATCGGGCGGCGGGAACAGGATTCCCCGTTACGGGCGCCGGGGGCAACATGGAGACTGCTTGCCGCCCGGCGTCCTCTGAAAAGGCGCGCCGGGGTTTCCCTTCCTCTGGGCGACAAAAGCTCAGCCCAGGCGCAGATCGAGAGAAATGCACTTGTGAACAAGGGTTTCCGGCGCGAGCGGGGCGGAGATGGCCTGAAGTTCGTCGGGCGTATAGAGGCGTTGCAGATCGCGGGCGGCGGTTTCTCCTATGTCCAGAAGGGCGTCGAGCGTGGAGAAGAGGACGGCGGGGCAGATCTGATAGAAGTAGAGTTCCCCCTTGTGCAGGATGAGGGGAAAGAGGTTGCAGGACGGCGGGCGGCGCCGGCGGTCGAGGCGGCAGCCGGCGTCGCCGAGGGCCTTGCAGCCGCGCTGATCGAGGCAGGCGACCGAGGGGGAAAGCAGGTGGAAGTCGTCGGCGAGATCGGGGCGGAGCTGGGAGGGCAGCAGCGGCATCGGGTAGGGCGCGTCGCCGTCGGGCTGCGGGCCGCAGCAGTGGCGGCATTCGGCGCAATAGCCGTTATCAAGACGCCCTTCCGTCCAGCGGAAGGGGCGGACGGTTCCGGCAAAGAGGGCGCGCCAGCGCCGGGCGAGAGCGGCAAATTCTGTAGGCATGGAAGAAAGTCCTTTCGAGGGTGAGCGGAGCCGCGGCGGCTCCTGACGGGGACAGTATAGAAAAGGGGCGGCAAAAAGAAAATGCGGCCGGAGACGGCGCCCCCGGCCGGGCGGAAAATTTTTTGAAAAAAATGCTTGCCAAGGGCGGGTCTTTTGTTTAGAAGTCTTCTCACGCCGAAGTGGTGGAATTGGTAGACACGCTAGGTTCAGGGTCTAGTTCTCGCAAGGGAGTGGGAGT
>CALUWU010000172.1 GCA_944324555.1 uncultured Desulfovibrio sp. | reverse complement strand
CCCCCTTGGCTGGCGCGCACGGGGGTTCCCCTCCCCCCAGACCCCCCGCCCCTCCCCCACCGCGCTTTGCTCAGGAGGATGCGCGGGAGCGGGAACGCAAACGCCGTCCCTCGCGCGTCCGGCCCGCGGAGAAGTAGGTAATAACCTTGAATAGATTTCCCGGCGCAACCGGGAGACGGCGAGGAGAGGGAAAGCGGCGGAGCGACCGGGGGGCCGTGCCGACCTGAGTAAAAGTTTTGGGAAGAGGAGAGGGGGAGTTTGAGGGGGAGAGGGGAGAACCCTTTTCCAAAAGGGTTTCCCCTCTCCCCCTCAAGACTGCAAACCCCCTCCCCCAACGCGCTTTACTCAGGAGGATGTGCGGAAGCGGGAACGCGAACGCGGTTCCCCGCGCGCCCGTCCCCCGGAGAAGTGGGGAATAATGTTGAATATATTTCCCGGCGCAACCGGGAGACGGCGGGGAGAGGGAAAGCGGCGGAGCGACCGGGGGGCCGTGCCGACCTGAGCAAAAAAACAAACTTTTCAGGGAGCATTGCAGCATGGCGATAACGCTACACGAGGCAAGGGATGTTGTGTTGTACCGCAGGGAGGGCGACGGGTCGGGCACGCCTCTGCATCCTGCGACCCGCGCAGAGGCGGCGGCGTATAGCAATGCCACGCCCGGCGCGGGGTTTACGGGCGCGACGATGCGCGAGGCGCTGGACGAGCTGTTCCGGCGGTTGCCGCCCGCGCCGGTGGAGAACGGGGAATTTGTCAGCTCGCAGGCGACGGGGCTGCCTCCTTTGAGTTTTGTCGTCCCGAAGGGGGTTCGGGAGTTGCTTGTCCTTATGATTTGTCCTGGCGGAGCGGGGCGAACGAACGCGGATACGGCGGGACAGGGCGGCATGGCCGTTGCGTTTCGAATGCCGGCGACGCCCGGCGACGTTTTGCCGATTACGTTGCAGCGCGCCATTCCGACGAGCAGCACGGCGTCCAGTCTGCGCCTGGGGAGCGCAAGCGACGCCTCGCCCCATGCGATTGTCAGGACAAAGAATGCCAATCCCTCGTGGAAGGTGACGTTTCCCGGCTGCGAAGTTCTGTTTGCGAAGGGGGCCGGAACCGGCGGCGGAGGCAGCTACAGCAATCGTGGCGGTTACGGCGGTTCTTTCAATATCAGGGATGAGGATTTGCTGCATTTTGCCCTGAATGGAGCGACATACGGCCTGCCCACAAATGGAACCTCCGCCACGAAGACCGCGCAGGGGACGCATGGCAAGGACGTGTACGGTCCGTCCGGGGCCAATACAACGCAAAATCAGTTTGGGAGCGGCGATGGGCTTGTCCTGCGTTATGGCGGCGGCGCTTCGGGAGCGAAGACGGGGTATACGGGCTGCGGTTACCTGCTGAAAATCTGGTGGGGGCCGCAGATTCGTCCCTGACGGGCGTTTGTCTGGAGCGCCGGGGGGAATCGCGGCGGGCGCGGAAATTTTCATGCGCGCGTTCGGGGGAGGGGGAATGTTCCTCCGCAACGGGAAAGCGGGAAAGGAGGCGGAACATGGGAGGCGCGGCGGCGCTGGCGTTGACGATGGGAGGGCTGACGGCGGCAAATTCGTTTGCGGCGTCGCGGCAGCAGGCGGCGCAGCAGAAGGCGCAGGCCGGCGCCCTGCGGGCGCAGGCGGATGCGACGCGCCGGCAGGCGGCGCTTGCGGCCCGGGCGGGCCGGATAGAGGCGGAGAATCTTGACCGGCAGCAAAGCGCGTTGCGACGCGAGTTCGAGGAGGCGCAGGGGCGGAATCGTTCCCTGCTGGCGGCGGGCAATGTGGACATGAGCAGCGGCAGCGCGCTCGACGTCAGTCTGGGGAATATCGAGCGGTTCGCGGCGGACGTGGGAGAAAACCGTTATCAGAAGGCCTTGCGGGAATGGGAGACCGCGCAGGAGGTGAAGAATCTTGAATACCAGGCCGCGACGCAGGAAGCGCAGGGATCATATTTGAAAAAGTCGGCGGGCAACCTCGGCGCGTCGCTGCTGACGGCGGGTCTTGCCGGTCTGACGTCCGGCCTTGGCATGTATTCGATGGCGGGGGGCAGCTTTTCGGGGCTGTCGGCTTCCGGCAAAGCCGCCGGAGACGCCGCGACGGGGGGCGCGTCTTTTGGAACAACGCGCAGATTTGCGAGCGCGCGCCCGGCGAATCCCGCCGACGCTCCCGACTGGCTTCTGAAATGGGCCGCCGGGAAGTAGGTTTTTCCTCTTTCTCTGGTTGAGCGGCAAGGAAAGGAGAACGAGCATGGCGGGACAGCAGTATTATCAGGAACGCATGGGCGCGGCGGGCGTGCGCCTGCCGGGGACGGTGATCGTGGCCGCGCCGCCGCAAGGGGCCGACGGCGCGGCGCGACGGCTTGCGGCGGCGGTTGACGGGGCCGTCGGCATGGCGGGGGAGACGCTTGCGCGGGGCTATGCCCTGGAGCAGCGGACGCGCATCGACGAGAGCCTGCTTGAGGCGCGGCGGGAGTTTTCCGAATGGCAGGCGGCCTACATGGAGGAACATCAGGGCGGCAACGCGCTGGAGGCGGAGAAGGATTTTTCGGCGAAGTTTGCCGAGATCGCGGAGCGGCGGCTTGCGGCCTTCGGCGGTGCGGACAATGAGGTATGGCGGCGCGCCCTGGGCGGGCGACTGGCGGCGGAGGGCCTGCGGGCGACGGAACTGGGGGCATCCTACGCCGCGCGGGAACGGGCGGCATGGGAAGACGGTGTTTTCAAGGGCCGTCTGGCCATGCTGGAACAGGACGCCTATACGGACCCGGAAAACGGCGCATGGCTGGACGCGCAGCTTGCCGAAATCCTCCGGGATGAAGAGGCGCGGGGGCGGGATGTGACGGCGATGCGCCGGTCGCTGCTGTCCGCAACGCAGCTTGCGCGTATTCGTGGTCTTGCGGACAGGGGCGATCTTGAGGGGGCGTCGCGGCTGCTGGCGGGAGCCGTCTCCGGCGTGGAAGGAGATTTTTCCACTGCCGCCGGAGGCGCCGGGCGTCTGGGGGCCTCCGGGCTGGAGGCGCGGACGCCCGTTCAGCGTGCCGGGGAGAGCGCCCGGCGGGCCTCCGGGGGCTTCGGCGTGATGCTGACGCCGGCGGACGCGGCGGCGGCCCGAGCCTTGCTGGAGCGCGGGCGGGCGTTGGCGGAATCCGAGGGACGCCGGCGTCAGGCGCGGGCCGGAACAGCCGCCGCGGGTTTTGCCGGCGCTGCCGCCCTCGCGGCCGCCGACGGAGATTTTTCGGCGGCGACGGCCGTGGTGGAAGAGGTGGAAGGTCTGGACGCCGACGCCGGGCGGGAGCTGCGGGCGCGGCTGGAAGCGCGGCAAACGGCCTTTGACGTTATGCGGCTTCATGCCGACAGATCGCTGCTTGAGCAGGGCGACGCCGCCCTGAAGACGGCGGACGCGCGCGCGACGCCGGCGGGCGTTTCTGTTGCGCCGGTTCTGAAAGACGAGGTGGGGAGCGCCGTCAGGCAGCGGGTAAAGGCGTTCAGGGATGATCCGGCGGCCTTTGCCGCCGCGGCCCGTGCGGAACTGCTGACGGACGACATGACGCCGGCGGAACGAACGCGCCGCCTGCTGGAAGCGCAGGCGACGCTTGGCAGAGGGCTGAACGTCGCGCCTCGCGTGCTGACAAGGGCGCAGGCGGCGGAGATGGAGCGCGCCTTTACGGAAAGCGAGCCGCAAGAGCGTCTGCGCTTGCTGACGGAAATGCGGGCGGGTTATGGTCCGTATTTTACCGCGGCGGCGGCGGAATCGAATCTGCCCGCGCCCGTGATTTCCCTGGGGGCGACGCTGGACGCCCTGCCGCCTTCGAAAGCGGCTGTTCTGCTTTCCGCCGTCACTGCGCGGGAAAGCGAGATTTCCGGCGTTGGCGAGGATACCCGGGCAGCGGCGCGGGCCGCCGTCTCCAGGCTGGATTTCATGAGGGACTTGAAGGCGATTGCGCGTCGTTTCCCCGGCAACGGGGGAGCGCGGACGCTGGTTGCGTCCTGGGAGAAGATGTTGATCAACGCGGCCTTGATGGGCGTTACGCCGGAGGAGACGGTAAGGCATTTTGATATCGCCGTGTCCGCCGATAGCGGCGACGGAGGCGGGTACATGCTGCTGACGCCGGAGGGAAGCCTGCCCGAGGGCTGGGACGCGGACGATCTTGCCGGCGCCGCCGAAGCCGCGCGGGAGGTTGTGCTGCGTCGGCTGACAGACTCCCTGCCAAAGGGGGAAACGCCCATGCAACGTCGCATGATGGAACGCGGCGCGCGCCATGCGGCGGAATCCGGCGTCTGGATTTCCGCCGCCGACGGCGGGAGCGTGCATCTTGTGGAGGAGTCAAGCGGTCTGCCCATGACCTATGCCGACGGCGCTCCCGTCATGTTCACGTTGCGGGAGCTTGCCGCCATTGTCGCCGAACGCGGGCGCGGGGCGACGGAGAGCGTCGAAGCCTCGTATAACCGCCTGTTTGAAAGGGAGCGTTGATGCCGTTTGAACAGTGCTTTTCCAGACTTCCGGCCGTTAACGCTCTTGATAATGCGAAAGCGTGGCGTCCGTCTTACAGGGAGTGGCTGTCCGCCCAGTTTGAGGAAGGAGTTGACCATACGACCGTCGCCCGCCTGCTGGAAGACAATAATATAGGGGAGGCGGAGGCCGCGGCCGGCGAAAGCGACGCAGCCTGGATGCTGCGGCGAGCGGCGGACGACGATGATTTTCAGCTCGGCGACGCGCTGGATTTTATCGGCGCAAAGAAGGCGGATGCGCCCCATGCGCATGCCTTGTCGGAAACGGACTGGAAGTCGTCGCCCTGGTACAGGAAGGAAATTCCCTTTCGCCCGGACATGACGCCCACGCGCGCCCGTCTCATGGCGGAGAACTTTGACCGCCGCCGTTTTCGCGAGCGGCTGCTTGCGCGCGGCGACGAGATCTACAACGGCCCGGGGGACATGGCGCTTGGCTTCGGCGCGACTCTGCTGGGCAGTATTGCGGATCCTGTAAGCTTCATCCCCTTCGGCGGCGGCGTGGCGGCGCGGGGCGCGGGCACGCTGGGCCGCGCGCTTTGGGCCGGCGCAAGGAGCGGGGTTGTGAATGGCGCGGCCTCCGCGGCGCTGGTCGATGGGCTGATTCTGCCCGATCTGGCGTCGCGGGGAGAGGACGTCGCCTTTTCCGAGCTGGTGCTGGATACGCTGGCCGGGGGCGTGCTGGGTTTGGTCTTCGGCGCTGCCGGGGGGCTGTTTGCCCACCGCGCGGCGCGGCGGCGCGGTACTGCCGACGCGACTCCTGCCCGCCTTGCTGAAGCGGCGCCCGCGCCGGAACCGACGCCCTTTGAGGTCTCTCCCGACGCGGCCCGCAATGCGGAGGCCGATCTGCTGCGGCAAGGCTGGGCGGCGGGCGACCGCCGCGCCGTTGCGGACGCCGCAGCCCTGGGCATGGAAGACCTGGCCGACGGCCGCCCCGTGGACGTGGCCGCTGCGCTGCGGGAGTCAAAGGCGCTGGAACGGGCCTACGACGCCGTCCTGCGCGATCCGCTGGGGGGTAGTCCTGATGATGTACTGGTCACGCTGGAAGTGGAAGATATCGAACGCGTGTTTGTGTATCGCGGCCCGGCGGTCATGCGGGACGGGCAAATCGTGGTGCAGGGGAGAACGGTGCAACGGGAGACGGGTTCACGGAGGGGATACGGCCTTGTAAAGATTGTTTTTGCCCACGGGGAAGGTGGAAACAAACGCCCGGACATGCCTCCAGTCACACGCGAAGACGTAATCGCCCTGCCTCATTTTGTGCGGGAATATGAAAGCGACTTTGACGGTTCGAAGCGGGAATGGCGCATACCTCGCGAGGATGGCAACGCGTTGTACATCGCCACATCACGTCTGGAAGACAAGGAAGCCTCCATGCTCGTCAGCATGTATGTGGGGGCGCTCCAGCCGGATCAGGCCTTCTCCGTAAAAAAGCCCCGTGTTGCGTCCTCCGTTTCGAGGGTATTCCGAAACGAAGATACCGGCCGGGGGATTACGATTTCACACCCGGCGGGCGAACAGGGGGCCAGTCATATGACTGATTCCAGCCTGCCGGGAACCTCCTCTCCTGTCAACCCTCACGTTCCCGATTTTTCGACCGCTCCGGAGCCGCCCGCCCCGCCGCGCATGACGCCGGACGAAGCCCGGCGGGCGGAAACCGAGGCGCTGGCCGGGCAGGACGAGGCCCTGCGGCAGCGTGTGACAGAACGGAAGGGGCGGCGATGATGGCTATCGCGGGGCTGGAGAAGAAGAAAGGGCGACCCCTCAAACTTACCAGCGGTCTCAAATGCTGGGGAATCAGGGTCGCCCATACAGGCAGAGGCCGCAGCCCCTCCTGTGGTTTTCATTCTGACAGAGAAGGGCGCGGGCGTCAACCTTCATGTGGCGGGCCTCTTTCTACCGCCCCGGAACCTCAGCCGGGGCATGAGTCCCTGATTCGCGCCTGAATTGCGGAGGATTGAACATGATCACAAGAATGGACTGCATCCGCGCCGCCGTGAACGCTGGCGCGACTGAAGAACAGGCGGCGGGCATTGTGGACGCCATTCTGGAGAAAAAGAAGCTCCCGCGGGCGGATGGACGCCTTGCGCCGGAGGCGGCGCGCATGACGGCCCTGAAGCGGCGGCGCGCCATGCTGACAGTCGTGCGCCGGGACGAGGCGCTGACGGATATCCGTCGCGCTCAGGCCGAGGGACTCGGCTTTCTGGACGGTCTGCGGGCGCTGCTTGCGGGCGGTTTGAAGGACGCCGCAGGGGCGCCGCATTCCGTATCCGCGCAGTGGCGCGCCGTCTTCGCGTCCTGGGCTGATCCGCTGGCGCGCGAGCTGGACGGCGTCGGCGCGGAAGAGATCGGCAAGGGCGGCGCCCTGCGGCTGCTGCGCGGCGACAAGGACTTTCATGACGCCGTGATCGTGGCCATGCGGGAACCAGATGCGGCGGCGGAACCGCTGGCGCGGGAAATGGCGGACGTCATCGCCCGGTATGCCGAGGCGGCGCGACAGCGGTTCAATCTTGCCGGCGGCAATATGGGCCGCCTTGAGGGCTGGACGCCGCAGCGGCACGACGTGGAAAAACTGCTCAAGGCCGGGCCGGATGTCTGGCAAAGGGAAATTCTGCCCTTGCTGGACATGGAGCGAACCTTCGGCCGGGACGCCGCCGACGCCGGCAGGGTGCGGGAGGTTCTCTCCGGCATCTACGATACCCTGCTCCTCGGCAGGAATCCCTTCCTTGGCGGCGGCTCCGGGCGCGAGGTACCCGCGCCGCCGGAACATGCCCGCGTCCTTCTTTTCAAGAGCGGCAGGGATGTCGTCGACTACAATGACCGCTTCGGTTCCGGTAATCTTGTTGACGCGTTTCTGCTGCACCTGGAGTTCATGGCGCGGGCCGTGGCGCTCATGGAGCGTCTGGGGCCGAATCCGGAGCAGAGCGTGCGGTGGCTGATAAACAAGGAGCGGGAGCGCGTCCATGCCGATCCCGCGCTGGATTACGAAACGCGGCGGAAGCAGCTGCTGGAACTGGACGAGGCCATGACGCGCGTCGCCGCCGGCCGGGCGTCGGCAAAGCTGTTTGCCGGGCTGACGGGCGAAGCCGGCGAATGCGTCTTTCCCACGCTGGCAAAAATCTCTCATGCGTCGCGCGCCGCCCGGACGCTGGACGCCCTTGGCCGGGCGTCGCGTTCGGCCGTGTCGGATGTCTTCGTCAAGGCGGCGCGTATGCGCTGCAACGGTGAAACATGGCCGGGCGCCATTACAAAAGGCGTGCTGCGCTATCTTGAAAATTACAGAGATGGAGCGGAGCGGCGCGTGGCCGCCGGGCAGGCCGGGGACTTTCTGGACGCGCTGACGCGCGCTCTGGCAGTCTCCTGGGATACGGACAGCGACGCTGTCGGCCGGTTAGCCCGGATGCGTAACTGGATGTTGCGCTGGACGGGCTTCGACTGGATTACCGAACAGGGCAGGATCGGTTACGGTCTGTGGTTGTCGCGGTATCTTGGCGACGCTTCGACGCGCGAGTGGGACGCGCTGTCCCCGGACGTGCGTTCCATGCTGGAGCGGCATGGCGTTGACGCGCTCCGCTGGGATGTCCTGCGAAGCATGACCGCCATTGACGAGGAGGGGCGGCGCCGTTTTCTCCCCGTGGACGCGTCGCCCGACGCCGCGAAGCTGGAAAAACTGCTGCCGGAGCGCCTGCGGGGGGAACAGGCTGCCCGCTTCGCCGCCGCGCGGGAGGCGGAACTTGCCCGCCTGCGGGAGCGCCTGCGGACGGACGCCCTGTCCATGCTGGCCCATGAAACCCGTCTGGCCATTTCGGCGCCGGACGACGTCGCGCGGGCCGTTACCCGGCAGTTGGGGCTACGGCTGACATATGCGGGGGAGTTCTGGCGTTTCATGATGCGGTTCAGGGGTTTTCCCGCCGCGTATGTTCGGCGCGTCACGGGGGATTTGCTCTGGAGGCGGCATCCGCCGCAGGGGGAAGACGCGGCGGATTCCGCCGGCTTCCGCAGTATGCCGGGCGTGCTGGGGTTTGCCATGCTGGCGGTTTCCCTTGGCTATGCTGCAATGGCGCTGAAAGATATTGCGCGCGGGCGCAAGCCGCGCGACCCGGACGATATGGAGGCATGGTTGGCGGCCTGTCTCCAATCCGGAGGTCTGGGCGTTTTTGGAGATTTCCTTTTCGGCGAGGCGTCCCGTTTCAGGAGCGGCGCTGCGTCGGCGGATGAGGAGCAGGATACGGTCGCAAGTTCAGGCGCGTCCCGTCAGGCGGGCGAAGAGTTTATTTCCGAGGCCCTGGCCAACGCGCCGTTCGTAAATCTGTGGCAGCTCCGAACCGCGTTGAACTACGCGACGTTGCTGCATGTCTTGGAGTGGTTGCGGCCGGGAGGTCTGCGCCGTATGGAACGGCGCATGAAACGGCGGGAACGGGAGTTTCTTCCGCCGTCCTCGGTTGCGGCCTGCAACGCCTTTCGATGTCGATAGCGGGCGGGATGCTGGAGAGGCGCGAGGCGGCGCGGGGGGAAGGGAGACCCCCTTTTGAAAAAGGGGGTCTCCCTTCCCCCCGAACCCCCCATCCCTCTACCGAAAACGTTTATTCGGAACAATGAACGGCGGAGGCGCCCCGAAGAGCGCCGGAGAATGGAACGTCCCCCGGCGGCGCGCAGGATGATTT